>JACPRU010000052.1 GCA_016189835.1 Deltaproteobacteria bacterium
AACGTCTAAAATGGGGTCGGGTGTCTTTTCCCGCGACTGCGGTAAAAGACTCCCGACCCCCTCGGCTAGCGCCAGCCTTCGAGACCCTCGAGCTTCTGAACGCTCGGCCGCTCGGCGAGCCGTTCGATCCAGCGACGCAGCGGCTCCCACTGCGGCCTGAGCTCGATTCCCACGGCGCGGAGCACCATGAGGCGCGGTGCGAATGCCGCGTCGGCGACCGAGAATTCGCCGCCCAGGTACGGTTGCTCACCGAGCTGTCCATTCAGGTAAGCGAGCGTCCGCTCGATCTCCTCGCGGCTGCGCCGCACGCGTTCCGCGTCGCGCTCGGCCTCCGGTTTGCGCACCTCGTTCATCAGGACGCCCACCGGCAGGATGAAGGCCAGATCCGCGTAATCCTCGAACAACCGCGTGCGCGCACGGCCCTGAGAGTCCTCCGGCATCAGCCGGGGGTGCGGATACTCGTCTTCCAGGTATTCGTTGATGATCGTGGAGTCGTAGACCACCACGTCTTCGTCGACGAGCACCGGGACCTTGCCGAAGGGGTTGAGTTTCAGGAATTCCGGGCGCTTTTGCTCGCCGCGGCGCAGGTCCACGTTGACCAACTCGTAGCTGAGCTCCTTTTCGGCCAGCACGATCCGCACCTTTTGGCCGAACGGGCACTGAGGATAGTCGTAGAGCTTCATCGTCGTCGTCACCTCTTCCGGACAAACGCCCTAAAGGCACACCTTTAAGCGATTTCGACCGCTTCCGCAATTGATCGAACGGGGTTTCAGGAGAGCCGCCGAGCGAGCCGCGCGCCGCGGTCACCGGTCGCCAGCCGACCGAGCGCCGATGTCCCCGAATCCGCCGCCCTTCGACCCCACCCGCCGGCCTTCCTTTTGCCGCTCGCCGGGCTTTCTGACAGAGGTCGCAGAGCTAAGGAGGACGCTCACATGGAAGAGGTGATCGCCCATCCGGTCACGGTATCGACGCACGTCGCCGACCTGCTGCTCGATCTCTTGGAGCGATCCCTCACCTGGCTGCTCGCCTCCGGCGTCCGCATCCGCGTCGTCCTGGCGCGAGATGGGCATCGCAGCCGCCTGACCGCCTCCCACCGGCCGCCTCAGCGCTCGTCCCGCTCGACGTGCCGCCAGGCGTGGTAGCTCGAGCGCACCAGCGGCCCGGCTTCCACGTGATGGAAGCCGAGGGCCAGCGCGCGATCGCGCAGCGCCGCGAATTCCTCGGGGCGGACGAATCGTCGGACCGGCAGGTGCTCCGGGCTGGGACGCAGATACTGTCCGACGGTCAGGATGTCGCAGCCCGCGGCCCGCAGATCGCCGAACACGGCGAGCAACTCCTCGTCGGTCTCGCCGAGACCGGCCATCACGCCGCTTTTCACCAGCAGCTCCGGACGCATTCGCTTGGCGCGCGCCAGCAGCTCGAGCGAGCGCGCGTACCTCGAGCCCGGGCGGACCGTGGGATAGAGGCGCGGCACGGTCTCGGTGTTGTGGTCGAGCACGTCCACCGGCGAATCCACCACCGTGCGCAGCGCCCGCTCGTCGCCCTGGAAATCCGGGATCAAGAGCTCCACCGCGCAGTCGACCGCGTGCCGCTTGATCGCCCGCGCGGTCGCGGCGAAGTGCCCGGCACCGCCGTCGGGGAGATCGTCGCGATTCACCGAGGTGACGACCACGTGCTTCAAACCGAGCCGGGCCGCGGCGGACGCCACCCGCTCCGGCTCGCGCGGATCGAGCTGCTCCGTCGCGCCGTGCTTCACGGCACAGAAGCCGCAGCTCCGCGTGCAGGACTCGCCCATCAGCAGGAACGTCGCCGTCGAGTGCGCCCAGCACTCGCCGATGTTCGGACAGAGCGCCTCCTGGCAGACCGTGGTGAGGCGGAGATCGGCGAGGATGCCACGCGTCTTGAAGTACGCTCCGCCTGCGGGCATCCGTGCGCGGAGCCACGGCGGCTTGCGCTCGCCGCTGACCCCGGGATCGGCCTCGGAGATGCGGGCCGCGTAGCGGCGGCCGCGCCGCGGTGCGGCGCCCCGCGCCGGCACATCGACGCTCACCGCAAATACCTCGGCGAACTCCCGCACGAGGCGCGCGCGCACCTCGGCGAGGCTCACGCGCGGTCCCAGCTCGCGCGCCATCGAGGTCACCTCGACGCCGTCGATGCCGCAGGCGACGATCGCGCGAAAATAGTCGAGATCGGGATCGACGTTCAGCGCCAGCCCGTGGCAGGTCATCCAGCGCCGCACGCCCACGCCGATCGAGGCGATCTTCCGCCGCCCGATCCACACGCCAGTCTTCTTCTCGATGCGCTGCGCGGCGAGCCCGAAGCCGGCGAGCGTGCGGATCACGACTTCCTCGAGGCGGCGGAGGTAGCGATGCAGGTCGCGCCCCTCGCGGTCGAGCGACAGGATCGGATAAGCGACGAGCTGGCCCGGGCCGTGGAACGTGGCGTCGCCGCCGCGGCCGATGCGGAACGACGGCACGCCGAGCCGCTGCGGGGCACCGAGCAGATTCGCCTCGTTGCCGCCGCGGCCGATCGTGTAGACCGGCGGGTGCTCGGCGAGCAGCAGCGTCTCGACCCCGCCCGCGCGAACCGACTCGATCGCCCGTTCCTGGCGCTCGAGCGACGAGGCGTAGTCGAGCCGGCCGAGATCGACGACTTCGACCCGGCGCGGCGAGGCCGCTGCGGCGGGCTCGCTCACAGCACGAGCCTCAGCGGGCTCTCGAGCAGCTCCTTCAGCGTCGCCAGGAATTGCGCCGCCTCGGCGCCGTCGATCACCCGGTGGTCCGACGACAGCGTCATGCGCAGGGTGAGGCGCGGCACCACCTGGCCGCCACGCACCACGGCGCGCTCGACCACCGCACCGGTCGCGAGCACCGCCGCCTGCGGCGGGTTGATCACCGCGGCGAACTCCTCGATCGGATACATCCCCAGGTTGGACACGGTGAACGTACCGCCGGAAAGATCGCCGCCGCCGGCCTTTCCGGTACGCACTCGCTCGACGAGCGCGCGGGCCTCCTCGGCGATCGTGAAGACGTCCTTCGACCCGCAATCGTGCAGCACCGGGACGATCAGCCCCGCCTCGAGCGCGACCGCGATGCCGAGGTGGATGTCGTCGGAAAACTCGACGGCGCCCTCGCCGGCGTAGCGGGCGTTGACGCGCGGATGCTGCGCGAGCGCCATCGCCACGGCGCGCAGCAGCAGATGCGTGTAGCTCGCCGCCGCATCGGGGCGCACCGCCGCCAGGCTGGCCTTCAGGCGAGCGCACTCGGCCATGTCCGCCTCGACCGTCATGTAGAAGTGCGGCACCTCGCGCTTGCTCTCGGCCATCCGGCGCGCCACCGTCCGCCGGATCCTGGACAGCTCTTCTCTACCCGCGGCTCTCGGCTCGCCCGCGACCGGCCGCGGCGCCGGCGGTACGGTGCGCGCCGCATGCGGCGCCGGCGGGCGGGGGGCCGTCGCCCGCGGCGGAGCGGGCGGGCGCGGTGCCGCCGCCCGCCGAGGCCCCGGCGCCGCGGGCTCCGGCTCCGCGGCTGCGGACTCACCCTCGGCCGGCCGCGGCGCGGGTGCGGATTTCGCGGCGGCACGCTCGCGGCGATCCACGCCGTCGAGGACGGCGATCTTCTGCCCCACGGCCACCGAGCCGCCCTCGTCGACGAGGATCTTCGCCAGTACTCCCTCGGCCTCCGCCTCGATCTCCATGTCGGCCTTGTCGGTCTCGACCTCGGCCAGCACGTCGCCGACGGCGACCGCCTCGCCCGGCTTCTTCAGCCAACGGAGGATCTTTCCCTCCTCCATGGTGTCGCTCAACTTGGGCATGACGACGTCGACGGACATGGCACCTCCTCCGGGCCCCGGGCCCACCAAGATATCCAACCCGCGCCCCGAGCGGAACAGCCGCGCGGCGAACCGTCACCGGGCGCTACACCAGGGCGAACGATCGACGGTGGACCGGGCTCGGGCCGAGCCGGCGGATCGCTTCGCGGTGCTCCGCGGTGGCATACCCCGCGTGTCCCGCGAAGCCGTAGCCCGGGTGCTCGCGCTCGAGCGCCGCCATCAGCCGGTCCCGGTGCACCTTGGCGACCACGGAGGCCGCGGCGATCGAGTAGACCCGGGCGTCGCCCTTGACGAACGACGTCTGCGGCAGCTCGAGATCGGGAATGGTGCGCGCGTCGACGAGCACGTGGCGCGGCCGGACGGAGAGCGCCGCTACCGCGCGGCGCATCGCCAGCAGGCCCGCTTGATAGACGTTGATCTCGTCGATCTCCGCGACGCTCGCCGAGCCGATGCCAACGGCGATGGCGAGGCGCCGGATCTCGCTCTCCACGCGCTCGCGCGCGGGGCGCGTCAACGCCTTCGAGTCGTCGACGCCGAAGACGAGCGGCACGGCGGGGAGGATCACCGCCGCAGCCACGATCGGTCCGGCGAGCGGCCCCATGCCGACTTCATCGACGCCGGCGACCGGCGCAATGCCCACCTGCTCGAGCAGGCGCTCGTGCGACCTCAGTTCCTCGAGGCGCCGCCTCTCGGTCGCAGCGGGCAGCGACTTCACGGCACGATGGGGTTCGGGACGAGTGGAGGTGCCTCACACCGGCAAAAATCCTCCGAATCCGGCGCAAGGATTCCTCGGATTCTCGTGCTTGCGATGCTTGGCGCTCGACTCATCGCCTCGCTCCGGACGACTGGGACGGACTCCTAGCACAGCTCGGAATCGTGACAAACCGAAACCACGTCCGCGCGGGCTCGGCAACCTCTCTTGATCGGCATCCGCGCGTCTGCGACCATTCCGCCGATGAGGATCACTCTTCCGCATCTGCTGGTCGGTGCATGCCTGCTGGGCGGGGGGGCCTGGCTGCCGGCGGCACGAGCCCAGGCCGCGGAGGCGTCCCAGGTGCCAGCCCACGGCCAGAGTCCGGTGGTGTTCGCGGGCGGAGACGGAAGCAGTTGCGAGAGCGCCGTGCTCATCCGCGGCGCGCGCGGCGAGTTCGAAGGGGTGGCCTCGGAGTATCGCTGGCTGTCGGAGCGTCATCCGGGTTGGAACCTGACCGAGCAGTCGCTCCTCAAGTCGGGCGAGCGCCGCTACGACGTGCTCGACTTCACCACGGCGGACGGCCGCCCGCAGCGCGTCTGCTTCGACATCAGCGAGTTCTACCAGGAGTAGCGGGCGCTCGCGCTCCCTACGGGCGCGCTCCGTCTTCCCCAGCGCCTCGATCGAGGCAGCACCACCAACCCGAGAAGGCGGACAGAATCGCCGAGCAGTCGAGGCGGACGTATTCCCTGAGCAACGACACGGCGCGGCGTCGGCGGTTGTGTCGGCCGGGCCGCGCAGCTTACGATGTGCGGGGCAGTCAGAAAGCGCGCGGCCGAGCGGCCGCCGCGTCATCGGGTATCTCGAATGCTGAGCATCACCGGCGCCATCGTCCTCTTGGTCGGCACGGCGGCCGCGGCAGCCAGCCGCAGCGCTCCGTTCCGCTGCTCGCGCCGCACGCGCGGCTCTCTCGCCGCGTAGGAGCTCGATGGGCCTCGCGGCGTCGCCAGGAGATCATTTCACGGCGGTTCGCTCGCCGGCGTCGCTGCTGACCGAGCGCCTGCGGCTGCGCCGGCCGCGGCTGTCCGACTGCGCCGCCATCTTCGAGGAGTACGCCGCCGATCCCGAGGCGACCCGCTATCTCGCCTGGACGCCACACCGGTCGATCGCCGACACCCGTGCCTTCCTCGAGCGACAGCTCGAGATCGAGGCGGCCGGTGGCGAGCGGTCGTGGATGATCACGCGCCGCGACGAAGATCGGGCGATCGGCGTGATCGGCTGCATCTTCGACGCGCATGCGGTGTCGCTCGGCTACGTGCTCGGCCGCCAGCACTGGAACCGCGGCTACGCGACCGAGGGCGGGCGCGCGGTGCTCGCCTGGGCGCTCGCCCTGCCGGCAACCCGCCGTGTGTGGGCCGTGTGCGACGTCGACAACGTCGCCTCGCGGCGCGTGATGGAGAAGCTCGGCATGGAGCGCGAAGGCCTGCTGCGGCGCTGGAGCGTCCATCCGAACCTCTCGAAGGAGCCGCGCGACTGCTTCGTCTACTCGCGGATCCGCGATGCACCCGCGCGCCGCTGAGCGGATCGACACGCTGAAGACGGCTCCGCACCCGGCGCCCGCATTGATTGAGCCCGGTGCGCATGCCAGCCTCTGCGGCTCGGCAGCTGCACGGACGGCCATGAGGAACGAAGCACGACGCCGCGCGGCCGCGAGCGGTCTCGAGCCGCTCGACACGCTGGACGAAGAGGGGCTCCGACAGCTCGTCGACCTCTACCAGGGGGAATGGTGGACACACGGCCGCACGCTCGAGGAGACTCGAGGGCGTTGGACGGATCCGGCCTCGTGTTCGCGCTGCGCGAGCCCGCGAGCCGCCGTCTGGTCGCGTTCGCTCGCGTGCTTTCGGACTTCGTGTTCAAGGCGATCATCTTCGACGTCATCATCGCGCCGAGCCACCGGCGGCTCGGGATCGGCGAGGCGCTGCTGCGCCGGATTCTCGCGCACCCTCGCTTGCGGCGCGTGCGCGACGTCGAGCTCTATTGCCTTCCCGACACGAACGAGCCCTTCGCCGCGGGCGGCGCGCGCTGAAATCTACCGGGCGAACACGACGCGCGCGATGCGTCGCTTGCCGACCTCGAGCAGCACGCTGCCGCGGCAAGCGATCTCGCGCTGCGGGTCCCTCACCGACCGTCCGTCGATCTTCACGGCCCCCTGCGCGACCAGCCGGCGCGCGTCGCTGTTCGACCTGGCGAGACCCGCGTCGGCGATCAACCGGGCGAGCCACACGGTGTCTCCGTCCGCCGTCCAGGCGATCTCGGGGATGTCGGACGGCAGCTCGCGTCGCTGGAAACGCTGCGCGAACTCTTCGGCGGCTCGTCGGCTCGCCACCTCGCCGTGGAAGCGCGCGACGATCTCCGCGGCCAGCGCCTGCTTGGCCGCCATCGGCGCGACCCGCGGGTCGGGCCGCCCTTCCTGCCGCGACAGCACCTCGACGTAGCGCAGCATCAGCGCATCCGAGATCGCCATCATCTTGCCGTACATCTCCGCCGGCGGCTCGTGGATGCCGATCGCGTTGCCGAGCGACTTCGACATCTTCTGACCGGCCAGTCGGCCGTCGACGAGCTTCGCGTCGGTGCCCTCGAGCAGCGGCATGGTGACGACCGCCTGCGGCTCCTGGCCCGCCCACTTCTGCAACTCGCGGCCGACCAGCAGGTTGAACTTCTGGTCGGTGCCGCCGAGCTCGACGTCGGCGCGCAGCGCCACCGAGTCGTAGCCCTGCACCAGCGGATAGAGGAACTCGTGGATGCCGATCGGTCGATTCTCGCGGAAGCGCCGGGCGAAGTCGTCGCGCTCGAGCAGGCGCGCCACGGTGTACTGCGCGGCCAGCTTGACCACCTCGGCGGCGCCCATGGCGTCCATCCACTCCGAGTTGAAGCGGATCTCGGTACGGTCGGGATCGAGGATCTTGAAAACCTGCCGCTTGTAGGTCTCCGCGTTGGCGGCCACCTGGTCGCGGTCGAGCGGCTTGCGCGTCTCCGAACGACCGCTCGGATCGCCGATCATGCCGGTGAAGTCGCCGATCAGGAACACCGCCGTGTGGCCGCAGTCCTGGAAGTCGCGCAGTTTCTGCAGCACCACCGTGTGGCCGAGGTGGAGGTCGGGCGCGGAAGGATCGGCGCCGAGCTTCACCCGCAGCGGGGCTCCGCTCGCCCGCGCGCGCTCTAGCTTGCGGACCAGGTCGTCTTCCGGGATGACCTCCACCACCCCGCGGCGCAGGATCCGCAGCTGCTCGGCGACCGGCCTCATCGTTCGCCCTCCAGCACCTCGCTGATGCGCCGGATGCCGCGCGCCCGTCCGGTCGCCTCGTCGACGTCGACGGCGACCGCCTGCAGCAGCGGAGCGCCGCGGCCGACCTCGAAACGTACCGGGAGCTGATCGAGGAAGCGCTGCAACACCTGCTCGGTGCGCATGCCGATCACCGAATCGAGCGGCCCGCACATGCCGGTGTCGGTGATGTAGGCGGTGCCCCCCGGCAGCACCATCTCGTCGGCGGTCTGCACGTGCGTGTGGCTGCCCACCACGGCCGAGACGCGGCCGTCGAGATAGCGGCCCATGCCCACCTTCTCCGAGGTCGCTTCGGCGTGCATGTCGACGAAGACGACCTTCGCCCGCTCGCCGATGCTGCGCAGGATCCCGTCCGCGGCGCGGAACGGACAGTCGGCGGGCGCCATGAACACCCGCCCGATCAGGTTGACGACGGCGACCGGCCCCTTGGCGGTCGGGTACACCGACCATCCGCGGCCGGGGACGCCGGGCGCGAAGTTCGCCGGACGCAGCAGTCGGTCCGACCCCTCGAGGAAGTCGTAGATCTCACGCTTTTGCCAGATGTGGTTGCCGGAAGTGAGCACGTGCACGCCCGCCGAGAACAGCTCGCGCGCCGTGCCCGGGTCGACGCCGATGCCGCCGCTCGAGTTCTCGCAGTTGGCCACCAGCAGGTCCGCGCCTTCGCTCTCGGCCAGCGCCTGAGCGCGGCGCTTCACGGCCTGGCGGCCGGGCTTGCCGACCACGTCTCCGAAATAGACGATCTTCATGATCCGCCGGATTTCATCTCGCGACTTCCGAAGCACGGGTCTCGCGGATCACGGTGACGCGAATCTGGCCGGGATAGGTCATCTCGCCCTCGATCTTGCGGGCGATGTCGCGCGCCAGCAGCAGGGCCTGATCATCGTCGACGGCCGCGGGCTCGACGATGATTCGCACCTCGCGGCCCGCTTGCACGGCGAACGCCTTCTCGACTCCCTTGAAGGACGTCGAGATGCGCTCGAGATCCTCGAGCCGCTTGACGTAGCTCTCCAGGACCTCGCGACGCGCTCCCGGCCGCGCGCCCGAGAGCGCGTCGGCGGCATCGACCAGCGGGGCGAGGATGGTCTCGGCCCGTACCTCCTCGTGGTGGGCGGCGATCGCGTTGACGATCTTCGCCGACTCGCCGTACTTGCGAGCGATCTCCGCGCCGATGATGGCGTGCGAGCCCTCGACCTCGTGGGTGAGCGCCTTGCCGATGTCGTGCAGCAAGGCCGCGCGGCGGGCCTGTTTCTCGTTCAGGCCGAGCTCGGCGGCCATCGCGCCGCAGATGAAGGCGGCCTCCAGCGAGTGCTGCAGGACGTTCTGAGCGTAGCTGTAGCGGAACTTCAGCATGCCGAGCAGCTTGACGATCTCGGGGTGCACGCCGTGGATGCCGACCTCGAAGATCGCCTTCTGTCCGGCCTCGCGGAGGTTCGCGTCCAGCTCCTGCTCGGCCTTGCGCACCACCTCCTCGATCCGTCCCGGGTGGATTCGCCCATCGGAGATCAATCGCTGCAGCGCCAACCGCGCGATCTCGCGCCGGATCGGGTTGTGGCACGAGACCATCACGGCCTCCGGGGTGTCGTCGACGATCAGGTCCACCCCGGTCGCCGACTCGATCGCGCGGATATTTCTCCCCTCGCGGCCGATGATCCGGCCCTTCATGTCGTCGGACGGAATCGGCACCACGGTGACGGTGCGTTCGGCGACGAAGTCCCCCGCCAGGCGCTCGATGGCGATCGAGATGATCTTCTTGGCCTTGCGGTCGGCCTCCTGCTTCGCCTCTTCCTCGATCTGCCGGATCTTGCGCGCGGCGTCGTGCCGGGTCTCGGCCATCATGGTGTCGAGCAGGGTGCGCCGGGCCTCCTCACGGGTCATGCCCGCGACCTGCTCGAGGCGCTCCTCCGCCCGCCGCGCGATCTCGGTCTGTTCCTTCTCGCGCTCCCCGAATCGGGCCTCGCGCTCGCGCAGCGCTCCCTCGCGCCGGGCGTATTCGGCTTCACGCGCGTCGATGGCCTGGAGGCGCTTCTCGATCGCCTCCTCCTTGTTCTGGAGGCGCTTCTCGGTCTGCTGGATCTCGGCGCGCCGCTCGCGCACCTCTCGCTCGGCCTGCTGCTGCGCGTCGAGCAGGACGTCCTTGGCCTGGACCCGGGCCTCCTTGGCGACGACTTCCGACTCCTTGCGAGCCTGTTCGAGGATGTGCGCCGCCGTGGCCTGCGCTTGCTCGGCTTGCGCCGAGCGGTTTCTTTGCCGCAGCCAGTCGACGACGAACGCCACCAAGGCGCCGACGACCAACGAGGCAACGACGATGACGACGGAGCTCAACTCTCCTCCCTTCGGGGAAAGCGCGGATTCGTCGCGGCCGATCCGACGGACGGCCGCACGCGAGGGAGAGCGGCGAACGAGGCGGGTTAGGCTCGGAAACCCTCGACGGGTCCGGTCCGCCGCGAGGGGGTGGGATGCCGCGTGAGCTGCTGGCGGTGCGATGACGGCGTGTCAAAGGCGAACGAGACGACCATCAACGGTTCCTTGATTGTTTCACCCTCGCGCGATTCTTCCGACCGATCGAGCCTGGATGCTCCCGAGCGCCCGACCCGGGCGCTGACACTCGTGCACGAACTTGCGCTTCACTCCCCCGATATCGATGGGCTGCTTGGTGGTATTTCTCCTTGGCTTTCTCCCACACCTTCGACCTCGAGAGACCGTCGAAGGGTGATACCGGGCACCGTAACGGCGGGTTTCGCACTCTGTCAAGGGGATCGCCAGGACCGTGCCGCCAGGACCGGTGATCGCCGGGACTGCCGCCAGGACCAGTGATCGCCGGGACTGTCGCCGGGACCGGGGATCGCCGGGAACGGCGGACGACAGCGCAGAAGACCGGCGGCGGATGGACCGGCAGGAGCAAACCGAGGCGGCCGCTACCGGCGGGTGGGCGCCAGCACGCGCAGCAGCCGCCAGCTCCGTCCGCTGGCGGCGACGATCGCGACCAGGTTTCCCGGCCCATCGAGCAGCTTGGCGATCTCTCCGGGGCCGCGCGGGGCGGGCAGCGAGACGAACCCGCTCTGCTGGCCCCGTCGGACCTCGGCGACCAGCCGATCCTCCGCGCGGAGCTCTCGCAGGCCGACGAGCGCGGCGCGCGGCGACAGCAAACAAAGATCGGCGGCGTCGCCGACCGCTTCGAGCGGAACGGCTTGCGCCACCTCGAAGGGCCCGAAGGCGGTACGACGCAGCATACCGAGATGGCCGACGGTGCCGAGCGCGCGGGCGATGTCGCGAGCGAGCGAGCGCACGTAGGTTCCCTTCGAACAACGCACGGAGATCGCCAGGCTCTGCGCCCCGGCAGCCGCCAGCGACAGCGCCTCGATCCGCACCTTCCTCGCCTCCAGCGCCAGCGAGACGCCTCGGCGCGCCAGCGCGTAGAGCGGCGTTCCTCCTCGCTTGAGCGCCGAGAACATCGGCGGGACCTGTTCGATCTCGCCGAGAAAATCCGCCGCCACCGTCGCGAGTCGGGCGTCGTCGAGAACCGGCACCGGCGCGCTCGCCGTGGTCTCGCCGGTGGCGTCGAGCGTGTCGGTCTCCCGCCCGAGGACGATCGTCCCGCTGTACGCCTTGCCCTCCTGGTTGAGGAAAGGGACGATCTTCGACGCCTCGCCGAGCGCGAGCGGCAGCAGTCCGGTCGCGAACGGGTCGAGGGTGCCGAGGTGGCCGACCTTGGGCCCGCCGAGCCGCCGCTTGACCTCGCGGACGACCCCGGCCGAGGTGAGTCCTGCCGGCTTGTCGATCAACAGGACCCCGTCGAGACCGCAACCGCTACGTCGCGTCATTCGAGGTGCGTACGCTCCTCAACAGCCTGTCGACCTCGTCGGCCTTCTCGAACGTGTCGTCGTACTGAAAATGGATCTCCGGGGCGTGGCGCATCCGCAGCATGCGCGCGACCTTTCCTTGCAGAAAGCGCGCCGCGCTCTCGAGGCCCTGCTGCGCGCGCGGCCGCGCCGAGGGATCTCCGCCGAGCGTGCAGTAGCCGACCCGCGCCGAGCGCAGGTCGTCGCCGATCTCGACGCGGGTCAGCGTCACGCTGCCGATGCGGGGATCCTTGACCTCGCGGAGCAACAGCTCGGAAAGGCTCTCGAGCAGGAGGTCGGAAACGCGTTCGCTGCGGCGGGACATGGGCGAGCGGGGGTCGGAGCGGCGCTCAGTAGTGGAGAAACTCTAACGTTTCCTCGCCGATCTCGACAAGCCCGAGCCCGTCGATGAACTTGACGACCGCCCGCAAGCCGCCGTCGACCTGTCCCTCGTCGGTACCGACGTAGCTGACACCGAGCGTGGCCCTCTGCCACAGGTCCTGATCCTCGCACTCGGCGATCGAGACGTTGAACTGGTTGGAGACCTGCGCCTTGATCTTGCGCAGCACCCCTCGCTTGCCCTTCAGCGAGTGGTTCTCGGGAATGTACAGGGTGAGGCGAAGGACGCCGACGACCATGGCGACTCGGAGGGCCGTTTCCCGCGGCGGCGAGAACGGACTCCCGACCCCTGCTTCACGCGCTGCGCTCGGCCGGCATGCCGGAGCGCTGCGCAGGCGGCATCAGCCGGCGAGCCACCTCCTCGACCTCGAACGCCTCGATGACGTCGCCCGCCTTGACGTCGTTGAAGTTCTCGAGCCCGATGCCGCACTCGAGCCCGGAGGCGACCTCGCGCACGTCGTCCTTGAAGCGGCGCAGGCTGGCGATCTTGCCGTCGTAGACCTGCACGCTGTCGCGCACCAGGCGCACGCGCGCGGAGCGATTGATCTTCCCCTCGGTGACGAACGAGCCGGCGATCGTGCCGACCCCGGGGATGGGGAACGGCTGCCGGACTTCCGCGCGTCCCACCACCTTCTCGCGGATCGTCGGCGCCAGCATCCCCTCGAGCGCCGCCCGCATGTCGTTCAGCGCCTCGTAGATGATGTTGTAGAGTCGGATGTCCACGCCCTCGCGCTCGGCGAGGTCCGAAGCCTTGGCCTCGGGCCGGATGCCGAAGCCGATGATGATCGCCTTCGACGCCGACGCCAGCAGCACGTCGCTCTCCGACACGCCGCCCACCGAGGCGTGCAGGACGTTCAGCTTGACCTCGTCGGTGGACAGCAGGCCGAGCGCCTTTTGCAGCGCCTCGACCGATCCCTGCACGTCGGCCTTGAGGATCACCCGCAGCTCTTTCGCCTCTCCCGCCTTGATCTTGTCGTAGAGCTCCTCCAGCGACACCTTGCTGGTGGTCGAAAGCTGCGCCTGGCGCTTCTTGTCGAGGCGCGCGCTCGCCACCTGCTTGGCGGTGGCTTCGTCGCTCACCGCGCTGAACACGTCCCCCGCTTCGGGAACGCCGCCGAGGCCGAGGATCTCCACCGGGGTGGAGGGCCCGGCCTCTTCCAGCTTCGCTCCGTGCTCATCCACCATCGCGCGCACCCGCCCGTACTGCGTGCCGCACACGAAGGGGTCGCCGGCGTGGAGCGTTCCCTCCTGGACCAGCACGGTCGCCACCGGGCCGCGGCCGCGCTCGAGCTTGGCCTCGATGATGACTCCGCGGGCGAGCTTCGCGGGATTGGCCCGCAGCTCGAGAACGTCGGCCTGCAGCAGGATCATCTCGAGCAGATCCGGGATGCCCTGCTGGGTCTTGGCCGACACCGGAACCTGGGCGGTGTCGCCACCCCAGTCCTCGGAGGCGAGGCCGTGGTCGGCGAGCCCCCGTTTCACCCGCTCCAGGTTCGCGTCGGGCTTGTCGATCTTGTTGATGGTCACGATGATCGGCACGTTGGCCGCGCGTGCGTGCGAGATCGCCTCCACGGTCTGCGGCATCACGCCATCGTCGGCGGCGACCACCAGCACGACGATGTCGGTCACCTTGGCGCCGCGCGCCCGCATCGCGGTGAACGCCTCGTGACCCGGCGTGTCGACGAACGTGATGCGGCGATCGTTCCAGGTGACGCTGTAGGCACCGATGTGCTGGGTGATGCCGCCGGCCTCGCCCTCGGTCACGTTGGTCTTGCGGATGGCGTCGAGCAGCGAGGTCTTGCCGTGGTCGACGTGCCCCATGATCGTCACCACCGGCGGGCGCGGCTCCTTCGCTTCCTCGCCCTCCTCACCCTCGTGCTCCATCTCGATCGCCGACTCGGCGTCGAAGGCGACGTTCTCGATCGCGTAGTCGAAGTCCTGCGCGACGAGCGTCGCGCTGTCGAAATCGAGCTGCTGGTTGATGGTCGCCATCATGCCCAGGTCCATCAGCTTCTTCAGGACCTCGCCGGCCTTGACGCCCATCTGCTTGGCGAGCTCGCCGACCGGCACCATGTTGGAGATGCGAATGACGCGCTTGCTGGCCTTGGGAACGGTGATCTCGGTCTTCTTCAGCTCCTTGCCGGGCAGAGCGCGCTTCTTCTTCGGCATTCGCCCGGTGCGGTAGTCGCGCTCGCTCTCGAGCGGATCCTTCTTGATGACCTTGAGCTTCTTGCGCTTCTTGTCCTTGGATTCTTCCTCGGCCGGGGCCGCGGGCTTCGTCCCGAGATCGAGCCGCGCGCGGCGGGCGTCGGCGCCGGCGCCGGGCGCGGCCGGACGAGTGGTGGTCCGCGGCGGCGGCTCGACCTTCTTCAAGTCGATACGACCGAGTACCCGCGACGGCCGGACCGGCGCTTCCGTCGCAGGTACCGACGGAGCGGCTGCCGCCGGCGGCGGCGCGGGAGGGGTCGGAGCCTTCGCGACCGCGGGGGGCGGGGGAGGCGGCGGCGGCGCGACCACGGCCTCGACGATCACCGCTGCGGGCGGCGCCTTGAGCGGGGGCTCGGCGATCGGCGGCGGAGCGATCGGCGCTTCGGGCGGCAGCGGCGGCAGGTCCTCGCTCATGTCGCCGAGCATCTCCTCGGCCGCCGGCAGGCCGTCTCCTTCGGGCGGCAGCTCGGCCGGCGCCTCGGAGGCAACCTTCTCGCTCACACGGCGGCGGCGGATCAACGTGCCGGTGGTGCGCAGCTCGGTGACGCGCTCGCGCGTGGTCCGCCCCGCCTCGCTCACCACGTTGTCGGCGATGACTCGCTCCTCGCCGATCCGCACCTGCGGCTTCGGGCCGAGGCCCAAGCCCTCCTTGACCTTCTCGGCTTCCTCGTCCGTCAGGGTGGTCTTCGCGGTGACCTTGGTCTTGCCCAGCTTCTCGACCTGGGAGATCACGTTCTTGCGGTCGACGGCCAGCTGCTTGGCAAGCTCGGAAACGGTCTTCTTCGCCATGATTCGGCTCACTCTACCTCAAAGGTCGCTCGGCGACGAGCCGCACCCGCTCGGGCGCCGGCACCGAGGCCCGCAGCGAGCGAAGAAAGGGCTTGCGCGACAGGAACGCGTCCAGGCAACGGCGCTCGAGGTGGAGATAAGCGCCCCGCCCCCGCCGGCGTCCTTCGAGATCCCAGACGGGCCGGCCCTCGAAGAGCGTGAAACGGGCCAGGCACGGTTGAGCGTCGCGCTCGTTGCACCCGACGCACGAGCGGACCGGCACGTGCCGCGCCGCGAGGCTCACGCGTCTCCCCCCGTCGGTCCCGTCTCGGCCGCCGCCTCGGCGGCCTCGGCTGCCGCCGCCTGTCGTGCCGCCTCGGCCACCGCGGCGGCGGCGGCGGCGATGCGCAGCGCCGCCTCCGCGTCGAGCTCGAGCACGGCGGCGATCTTCGCGGCCCCCGCCTGGCTCACCGCCTCGACCGAGGCGAGCCCTGCCGCGACCAGCTTGTCGGCGGCTTCGTCGTCGACACCCTCGAGCGTCTTCAGCCCCGCCCGTACGCGGTCCGCCTCGGCGGCCGCGGCGGCTGCCGCCGCTTCGGCCTCGGCCCGGCGCAGCTCCTCGACGTGCTGGCGGGCCGCCTGCCGCACGGCCTCGGCGCGCTCCGGGCCGATGCCCTCGATCTCCGCCAGCCGTTCGAGGTCGGCCTCGGCGACCTCCTCGGCGGACTTGAATCCGTCCTGCAGCAGGTACTCGGCGGTCACGTCGCCGACGCTCGGGATCGCCACCAGCGACGCGCGGGCACGGCGCTGCTCGTCCTCGGCCTCGGACTCGCTGCGAACGTCGAGCTTCCAGCCACTCAGCCGCGAGGCCAGCCGCACGTTCTGGCCCTTCTTGCCGATGGCGAGCGAGAGCTGGTCGTCCGGAACGATGACCTCCATGCTCTTCTCGTCCTCGTCCATGATGATCTTCGCCACCTTGGCGGGGGACAGCGCGCGGCAGACGAACTCGGCCTGATCCGCGGTCCAGGGCACGATGTCGATCTTCTCGCCGCGCAGCTCCTGGACCACCGCCTGCACGCGCGTACCCTTCATGCCGACGCACGCCCCGACGGGGTCGACGTCGGAGTCGTTCGAGGAGACGGCGATCTTGGCTCGGCCGCCGGGCTCGCGCGCCACGGCGCGGATCTCCACGATCCCCTCGTAGATCTCCGGCACTTCCTGCTCGAAGGCCTTCTTCAGGAAGCCCGGGTGCGTGCGCGAGAGCACGATCTGCGGCCCCTTGCTCGTCATGTCGACGTCGAGCACGTAGGCGCGGATGCGGTCCTGCGGTCGGTAGCGCTCGCGCGGGATCTGCTCCTTCTCGGGCAGGATGGCGTCGACGTTCGGACGCAGCTGGACGATCAGGTTCTTGCGCTCGAAGCGCGTGACGATGCCCGAGACGATCTCTTCCTTGCGGTTCTTGAACTCGTTGAAGATGATCTCGCGCTCGGCATCGCGCAGCTTCTGCATGAGGTTCTGCTTCGCCGCCTGCGCGGCGATGCGGCCGTAGCTCGGGTCGAGCTTCTCGAGCAGCTCGTCGTCGATCTCGGCCTCGGGATCGAAGCGCGCGCGCGCGTCCTCGAGCGTGACCTCGGTGAACGGGTCGTTGATCGCCGCCACCACCTTCCAGACCTTGAAGACCTCGAGCTCCCTCACCTCGGGATTGAACTTGACCTCGATGTTGAACTGCATCCCGACCTGCTTGCGGGCGGCCGAACGCATCGAGTCTTCGACGGCGTCGATGACCAGCTCCTTGCTGATCCCCTTCTCCTTGCTGACCTGCTCGATGACCCGTTCGACCTCTGGATGCATCATGGCGCTCTCCTCACCGAGGAACGGCCGGCTTGCCGAAATCGGCGGCCGTGAATTCGTGCTCGTAGTTCGCCTTGTCGACGTTCGCGAATTCGATGTAGCTCTCCACACCTCCGTCGCATCGAAGCGTCACGCCGCCGGCCGTCACGGCGACCAGCGTGCCGAGGAAATTGCGCTGCCCGTCGAGCGGCGCATGACAGCGCACGCGCACCTTCTTGCCGAGATAGGCCACGAAGTGCTCGGGCTTGCGCAGCGGCCGGTGGATGCCGGGCGAGGACACCTCGAGCGTGTACGCGCCGGGCACCGGCTGCTCGCCGTCGAGCAGGTCCGAGAGCTCGCGGGACAAGCGCGACAGCGTCTCGAGATCGATCCCGCCCTGGCGATCGACGAGCAGGCGCACGACCTGCCCTCGACCTTCGCGGCGGTGCTCGACGTCGACCAGCTCAAGGCCTCGCTCGGCGAGTATCGGCTCAACGAGAGTGATCACTCTGTCCCGGATCTCCATTCCCCTGAAATGAAAAAGTGGGCGCGGGGCCCACTTTTTTTGCGGCCAACTGCAACGCCCCAAGTACCACAGGGGGGTGACGCCTGCAACTGCGAACGAGGCCGCCAGGCCCGCTCGCCCCGCCAGGCCCGCTGCGCCAGGCCGGCCGCCGCGCGCAGATCGTCCCCGCGCGACCCGCGAACCCGGAGCGGACGCCGCGGCCGCTCAGATCTTGAGCGTCATCTCGACGTAGCCGAAGTCGCCCTGGTCGCCGGCGAACATCGAGCGGACGATCGCGCCGCCGAACACGTGCGCGTAATAGAGGACGATCGACACGTTCGGGCTCAGGTCGTAGCTGAGCGTGGTCTCGAGCACGCGGAGGAGATCGGTCCTGCCGCCGGCCGGCCGGCCGGCGTAGCCGAAGCCGACGTCGCGCTCGGAGACCCAGGCGCCGCCGCCCTGGTACCAGAGGTCGCGCCCCTCGGTGAGACGGATGTCGTGGAAGTCGGTGCGCGAGACCAGGCCCGGCATCGGCCGCAGCAGGAGCTGCGCGAACGCGTCCGCGTTGTTCAGCAGGTTGTAGAAGGTCGTGAAGGAGTAGATCCGCGCGGTCGGCAGGATCTGGAAGAAGGTGTCGTGATCGCCGTCCGCGGGATCGTCGTCTCCCGAAGTGCGGCCGTAGCCGAACCGAAGCCACGGTTTCCAGCCGACGTTCGCGGGCTGCCAGCCCGTCTCCGCGGCGTACGCCCACCCGGAGTGATCGAGCGTACCCCAGTCGCCGGTCTGCAGCGCTCCCCAGGCGAGGAAGTCGAGCGGTCCCGCCGATGACGGAACCATGTGGATCCAGTGGGCGCCGAAGGTGTGGGCCTCGATCTTCTCGCGGTCGAGGGCACGCACGTCGGGCGCGCGGTTGTCCGACTTCAGGAGCCCGCGGTCGTCGGCGTAGTAGATGTAGAAGAACCGCCCGTCGCCGAGCGAGGCGAAGGAGGGGCGCGTCAGGTTGACCGCGCCGTAGGCCAGATCGACGTCGGTCATCTCATCCATCCCGTCGAGGTCGAACAGACCCTGCGTCGGGTGCGACGCCATCGCCGTCACGTTGAGCGGCGCGCGCGTGAACGAGACGACCGCGCCGTCGAACGCGCGCCCGACGTGCGCGAAGCTGAAGGGACCGATCAGGCGCTGCGAGAGGCGCAGGTTCTTCAGCCAATCGAGCGTCGGGTCGCCGGTCAGCACCTCGGAGCCTTCGGAAAACTCGAAGCGACCGCCCTTCACCGAGAGCCCCGGGATGCCCAATCGCTTCAGGTTCACGAAGCCCTGCTTGAGGAAGACGCTGGCGTCGTTCTGCGCCCGGTTGTTCGCGAAGTAGATGCCGCCGTGGCCGAGCGCTCCGATCGGCGGCGGGCCGACCGCGTCGTCGGGAAGCGCGAAGAGCGCGCTGCTCTGCCCCTCGACCACGACGTCGAAGGCGTCGTCCTTCCAGGCGAGCGAGAGGCGCGTGAGCGTCGCGCCGAAGATGTAGTCGTCGTTGGTCGTTCCGCCCGGCTCGAAGAAGTTCCACACCTCGCCGCGGGTGCGCAGGCTCGCCGCGAGCGAGAGCTTGGGCGAGATCGCTTCGAGCGGAATCTCCGCCCGCGCCGATCCTGCCAGCATCGTCAACAGCGCCGCCAGTCGAACCACCCACACCCTCATGAATTCCTCCACGATCGCGCCGTTTCGACGATCATCGCCGGCTAGGTTTCGGGACAAACGAACGGAGACGGATCCTCTTCGATCGGGGCGATCCCCAGGGGACGCCAGCCGTGCTCGGCGAGGTCGGCCTCGACCCAATCGCTCAAGAGATCCCCGAGAGCCCGATAGAACGGGTGACGGCTCTGTTCGCGCAAGCGCCGTCCCAAGGCCCGAGCCCAGCGCCCGAGATGCTCCTCGGCGAGGATCGTCCGCGCCTCGCGCGTCACGGCGAGGCCCTCTTCGTTGCCCTCGTCGGCGGCGAGCGCCTCCTTCAGGCAGAGCAGACTCGCGAACTCGAGCTCGGCTCCGACGTGATCGACGCGCTCGCGCTCGGCGGCGCCGGCGCGAACGCCGAAGGCCCGATAGAGGGTCGCCAGACGCCCGAGCCGCGCCTCCTTGTCGGCGCCGACGTAGGTCGTCTCGTACGGGCTCACGGCCACGCTCTGGGCGAACAGCCGGCAATGCTCGGGCTCGAGCGCGGCATCGACGAGGGGGCGGAGCCTCTCGGCGATCGGCGCGATCGGCGCCGGTGCCGTAGGATCGGCAGCGAGCGCAGCGCGGAGACGGGCACCGTCGGGATAGCGGAACGCCAGGGCGAGCAGACGATAGCCTTCCGCGCGAACCAGCGGGCCCGTCACGGCAGGCCCACCTCGACGAAGGGGTGCCAGTGCTTGCGACCGGCCACGTTCCCGGCGCCTCCTTCCCAGAGCGCGAAGGCCATCTGGCGCTTTGCACCGTCGGGGAAGCTCGGGTTCGCCGGGTCGGCGACGGCCCGCGGCAGAAGCAAGACGACGGTCCACACGCCGTCTCGCCAGCGGCCGCGAGCGCGCGCGTCCTGGAAGCGGTGGTCGGCGAGCGATCCGAAGCCCTCGGCGTGCAGCTCCTCCACCGGCCAGCGCCGCTCGAGCTTGCTCACCGGGTTTCCCGCCGTCGTCGCCGGGAAGTAGCGGCGCGCGTCCGAGGTCTGGAACGCCTCGCTCACCGGGAACGGTTCGCCGCCACTCGCGAACGGATAGTGGTCCGCCCAGAAGCCGGGATAGCGGTCCTGGACGTCGCGGTGCCCCTCCTCGACGTCGTGCTGCCAGACCGCCTTCCAGTGGGCGAGGTACACGGGATTGTCCTTGGACCCCATCATCGGATTCGCCGCCGGCACGTCGCGCAGCGGCACCTCGACGGCGACCCCGTCCGTGTAGCGGTCGACCTGCGTGTCGTCATCCCGCGCGGGGTCGGACCATTGCAGGCGGATGCCGAGCCAGCGCGCGTCCGCCATCGCCTGCACCGCGAGCTTCGCGACCGAGGCGCGATCGAGCATCGGATAAGCGACTCCCTGCGCCATCAGCGGGATCTCCGCCGTCGCGGCCGAGCGCCAGGCGGCGGCATCGACGTCGTCGAGCGGAACCTCGGCGACGCGACTCACGCGGATCGACGTCGCGGCGGACCCGCCGCTCGTCGCCGGCGGCCGCGACTCGCAAGCGACCACGGCGACCGCAATCGGAATGGCCAGCAGCACTTTCGGCTTCATCGTCGGCCTCACGTAACGTTGTGTCGGTAGACGTCGTTCTTGCGGTCGAAGAACTCGCGCGCGAAGAACGGCTCGGTGTACGGCACGCGCACGACCTCGCGATCCTCGGCGTCGTAGCCGATCGCTTCCTCGGCCTCGGCGCGGAAGCGGTGCAGAATCCGAGGGGTGTTGCCGAACAGCAGCAGGGCACCGAGCAGCTCGCGGTCGGTCGGCGCCGAGCGATAGGCGGCGGCGGCCTCCTCGACGCCGGGTCCGAACGCCTGGGCGAGAAAATCGCGAGGGACGTGCAGCGGGGGTACGTAGTAGACGTTCGGCTCCGTGCCGAACTGCGGGTAGAGCGGCAACGCGACCTTGCGAATGCGCACCAGATAATCGAGCGGATTGTCGGCGCGCTCGGAGCCGGGCGGGCTCAAGAAGCCTTGCAGGCGGATCTTGCCGATGCAGGTCTGCACGCACTGTGGCTGTTCACCGCGCTCGATCAACGGATAGCAGCCGATGCACTTCTCCGAGACGCGCGTGATGGCGTTGTAGAAGACCTTCTTGTACGGACAGGCCTTGAGGCACTCGCGGTAGCCGCGGCAGCGCGACTGATCGATCAGCACGATCCCGTCCTCCGGGCGCTTGTAGATCGCCTTGCGCGGGCAGGCGGCGAGGCAGGCGGGATAAGTGCAGTGGTTGCAGATGCGGGCGAGATAGAACATCCACGCCCGATGGATGCCCTGGAAGAAGGCGCCGCGCTCGATCGTTCCGGCGATCACGTCCTCGCCGAGATTCGGTGAGGCATAGTCGGCCTCGTCGGGCGCGTAACCGAGCACGCGCTCGTTCGGCGCCGCCGCCTCGAACACCGTCTTGCCCTCGTAGGTCCCGCCGCTCCAGCGACCGGTACCGAGCTTCTCGAGAAGGTGCACGTCCCAGCCGTGCGGGAAGAACCCGTACGGCTTCGACTCGACGTTGTTGTAGAAGACGTGTTCCTGGCCCTTGCCGCTCGTCCACGTCGTCTTGCACGCGATCGAGCACGTCTGACACGCGATGCACTTGTTGGTGTCGAAGACGTAGGCGATCTGCCGTGCCGGCCGCGCTCCCTCGTAGGGGAACTCCATCTCCCGACCGAGCTGCCAATTTCCGACTTTGCTCATGACCCGCCTTTCGCGACCTGCACGAAGCTCCCGGCGATGAACTGCTTCAGGGCCGGCGACTCGTTGCCGGGAGTGAGGCCGAGCTCGACCGGCCGCCAGGCACCTTTGCCGCCGATGCCTCCCGGCTCGGCGCGGGTGATCTTCACCAGCGATTCGCGCGGGGCGCCGGTCGGCCCATGCACGTCGACCTCGAAGCCGGCGCCGAGGACCTGCGTGTGCAGGTTCTTGCGCACCAGGGAATCGGTCATCTGGGTGGGACGGAGATAGCCGCGCGTGCAGCTCTGGTGGCTGCCGGTGCGGAACAGCGCCTGGTAGCCGGTCTCGGGATTGCGCGCCAGCCCGCGGGAATCCGTCTCCTGACCCCGCACCGAGCCCGGGGTGGCGCCGTACATGTTGTGCCACATGCGCGTCACGCCGCGCGGCGTTCCAGGATAGAAGCGCAGGCGACACAGGAGCCGGGCGATGTGGTAGTCCTCGGGGCGCTGCTGCCAGCCGTGAAACGGGCGGTCTTCGGGATCGGCGTCGACCCAGACGTAGTCGCCGTCCTGACAGCCGAGCTCGCGGGCGTCGTCGGGATGGACCTCGATGTAGCTCTCGGTCACGAACGGCGTCCGGCGATCGCGGCGCATGAGATCGCCGAACGGCCCGAACCACACCGCGACGATGTCGGTGTCGACCGGCGTGGTGTGCGCGCCGTGCCGGTACTTCGGTGTATGGAAGACGTAGCGGTAAGCGGGATCGCGCGTGGTGAGCGGGTGCTTCGTCGCCTCGACCTCGGCCCAGGGGCGCACGACGTTGCGCGCCTGTCGCGTTTCGCCGTCGAGCACGCCGGCGTCGACGCCGTAGTCGGCGGGGCCCTTCGGGCGGATCGCCGGGTGGGGTTTGGCGACGATCACGTTCGGCTCGTGGAACGTCGCGTCCACCGGCTCGCGGTGCACCGGCAGGCACTCGCCGGCTGCGCGGAACTCGGGCTCGTCGCGGTAGAGCTCGAGCCGTCCGGTACGGGTGTACCAGGGGCGGCTCTCGTAAGCCTGCTCCCAGCCCACGCTCTTGGGGTAGGTGCGCGAGAGCAGGATCGTCGGCACGCCGTTCTTCGCCCGCTCCTCGGCCGCCAGCACGTCGATGCCGCGAGCCATGCTCGAGGCGTTGAGGATCCGCTGCAGGTAGACGTCGACGCGCCCCTCGCCGACGAAATGCCACATCCGCGCGAAGCGCTCGTCGCCGGTCAGCTCGCTGAGCGCCGCGGCCACGCCCGCGCTCGTTTCGATGTCGGAGCGGGTGTCGTGGATGCGCTCGAGAGGCGTGCGCGGGAACACCGAGAGAAACGGGTTCGTCACGCTCGCGGTGACGTCGAGGTGCTTGAACTCCGCCCACGAGTCGACCGGGAAGACGACGTCCGCGTACTCGCACGACGCCGTCCACCACCAGTCGTTCACCACCAGCATCTCGACCCGCGGCAGGGTGTTGAAGACGGTCTCGTAGTGCCCCTTGGCGTTGCCGATGAGCGAGTTCGAATTGCTCACCCAGATCGCCTAGGTCGGCGTGGGGAGGTGGGTCTTGCCGGTGATCCTCTCCTTGCCCGCGTGCAGGATGCGGTCGCCGTGGTTCCAGTAGTGGACCGATTCGAACTTGAACCGCGATTTCACGACCGCCGGCTTCGCCGGATCGATCTGGACCGCGAAGGGATCCTCGGCGACGTACTGCCCGAGCCCGTTGAAATAGGCGGCCCGGTAGTTGCCGGCGTAGGAGCCGACGTTGCCGCCGACGAAGCCGACGTTGCTGGTCAGCGCGGCGAGCAGAAAGATCGTGCGGTCCTTCAGGTCGTTGTTGAAGAACTGGTTCGGTCCCATGCCCACCGCGAAGAGGGTCGCGCGCGGGTTCTTGGCGATCTCGCGCGCGATCGCGCGGACGCCGTCCGCCGGCGCCCAGGTGATGCGCTCGACGGTCGCGGGATCGAAGTTCTCGCGCACGTACTCGCGGACGAGGTCGAAGACCGGCCGGCATTCGACCTCGCGTCCGTCGGTGAGCTTCACGCGAAACGTGCCCGACAGCGCGGGGTCGATGCCGCGCTTCTTCCAGCGCTCGCCGACGTCGTCGCGCGCCACCGCGACCGCCGCCCCGCGCTTCGCATCCCACACGACGAACGGCGCGAAGCGGCCGAGCAGGCGCTCGGGGAGGAGCGCGCGCTGCTGTTTCGGCGCCGGCGGAGGCGCCTGACCCTCGGCGAGCACGTCGGCGCCGAGCCCCCCGCTCGCCTCGAGTCCCGCGTCCTGGGCCGAGAGGCGCTCGAGCGTGTCCATGCGCACGAGCGAGGGAAGATCGGTCGACGACTTCACGAACTCCTGGTCGAAAAGCCCCTCCTCGAGCAGGACGTGACAGAGGCCGAGGGCGAGCGCGGGGGTCGTTCCGGGGCGCACGACCAGAGCGACATCGGCCTTGTTCATCGTCGCCGAGTACTCGGCGGCGATCACGACCACCTTGGTTCCCTTGAGCCGCGCCTCGGTCATCCAGTGGGCGTCCGGCATCTTGGTCGTCACCCAGTTCATTCCCCAGACGACCAGGAGCTTGGCGCGCTCGGCCATGCAGAGGTCCCAGTCGACCGTCTGCTGCCCCGTGACCATCGGATGACCGGGGGGGAGATCGGTGTGCCAGGCGTAGTTGTCCCAGCCGCGCGCGCCGACCGCCTGAGCGGCGTCGACCTTGCGGACGTGCGCGTCGAGCAGCGCGAGCATGTTGGCGAAGCGGTACTGGCCGAAGATCCGCGTGATGCCGAGCAGCGGCATGCCGCCGCGCATCTTGATCGTCTGCATCCCGACGCCGCCCGCCGCCTCGACCATCTCGGCGTCGAAGCCCTGGGCGAGGAGGCGCTTCTTCCCGTCCTCGCCGTTGTAGGCGGTCGCGATCGCCTGCAAGCCCCGCGCGACCAGCTCGTAAGCTTCCTTCCACGTCACGCGGACGAATCCATCGCGACCGCGGCGGAGGTAGCGCTCGTCGACCCGGCCGGACTGCGCGTCGCGGGGAAAGCCGGCGCGCGCCCAGTCGAGCCAGCCGCTGCGCACCATCGGATGCTTGCAGCGGCGGTCGCCGTAAAAGCGGCGGACTAGCGCGAGCCCCTTCTGGCAGCAGCGCGGGTCCCAGCGATGCGTCGAGCGGCCCCCGGTCGCGTCAACGGCGTCACCGTAGGCGAACGTCGGCCCCAGCCGCACGACCGCGCCGCTGCGCACGTGCGCGCGCAGCAGGCAGTTGTGGGTGTCGTTCGGGGCGCACGTGAACGTGAAGCTCGAGTCGACGGAGAACAGATCGCGATAGATCCGCTCCCAGCCGCGATTCGGGTACGCCTTGAGCGGATTCTCGACCTGCAGCGGTTCGAGAAACGAGAACGCCCACGAATCGGCGGCGAGGGCGGCCGAGAGCCCGACCCCGGCGCCGCAAAGCTTCAGGAAGGAGCGACGGTCGAGGTGCCCGCGCGAAGCCGGGGCATCCTCCGCGAGCTCGCCGAGGGGATCATCATTCCTCATTCTTCGTCTCCCGAGAACGGAATCCGAGCGCTGCGGCCGCCCGGGCACGGAGGCGCGGGAGCGGGCGGCGTCCGGTCCGCGTGCGCGATTCGCCTACCGCCCACCACCTGCCCGCCGGCCCTATCCCTCTGATTCGGCACTCCGCGTTCGCAACCCTGGCGTCGGATTCGCTGACTTCTCATCGCTGCTTTTCGCTTCGCCCTCGTCCAGCGCGAGCTTCTCGGACACTGGACGACGGGGCACCGCACCCGTAGCAACGCGCATGCCAGGGGATCGGCCGGAGGCGGCGCAGCCACCAGGTTGTTGCGGCGCGCGCGATAGGGCGCGTCTCGGCCGGCGCTCATAGGCGATTCTCCACGTCCTTGGTAGAGCGCCTGCATCGCTCGGCGGCGCCGCGCTCGAGGCGAGCCACGCAGATTGGGCGCGCGCTCCCGACGAACGGCCTGTGACGCATGTAGGCTCTGCGCTTCCCATCCTCGGGAAAACCGACCGGTCGTTTTCTTACGGACGGGAACCCGAACGGCGAGCGGCTAGCATCGGGGAAGATCTCCGGAGGCGTGCCACGTATCCGAGGCGGCATGGTGGTTGCATGCGGCATGGAACCCAGTGAGCCAACGGGTTCAGCTCGAGGCTTTCGTGCGCCTGCTCGCCGCCTTCCGCGCGTGCGGCGCGTGGCGGTCTTCGCGCCCCGCGCGACCGTGGCGCGGTTAGGCGAGGGCGACGAGCAAGGATGGATCGGAGCTCGGACACCTCGTCGGGCACGGGATCGCCGGGCAACCTCGTGGCGGAAGCATCACGGCGACCAGCCGGGTGGGCCGGGGATCGGCTCTCCGCATGGCTTTCGCGGATCGCGCTTGGCGAGTCAACCCACCCGGGGGCGTCGGGAGCCATGCCGCACGGCGTGGACCGTTACTTCCTCGTCCTGCGGTTCGGCTCGCTGGCTGCCGCGGTGCTGTGGCTGCGCCTCCTGTCGGGTCCGGGAGCCACCACGAAGGGCCTGCTGCTGATCGTCGCGTTCGCCGCGTACTCGGCGGCGCTCTTCGCCGGCGTCTGGCGCCGGCCCGACGCGCGGGCCGCGGCGTACCTCGCTGCGCTGCCCGCCGATCTCGTCTTCCTCTTCCTCGTGTGCCGCTGGTCGGCTGAGCCGATGTCCGGCGCCTACCTCGCCTTCTACCTGTTGATCGCGCTGCATGCGTTCTACTTCGGGATGGCGGTCGGTCTGGCGGCGGCGTTGTTCTTCGCCTCGCTCTACGCGAGCCTCTACCTGTCGCTACCGGCCGGGCAGCGCTGCTCGCCGGAGGAGCTGCTGCTCCGGCTCGGCTTCGCCTTCCTGGTGGCGGTGTCCCTGGCGCTCGTGTCCCGCGAGCTGCGTGCCCATCGCCGTCGGCTCGCCGACGCCAATCGCCAGCTCGAGCAGCGAAACCGCATCCTCGAGCAGACGTACCGCCATCTTTCGCTCGGGCGCCTCGCCGGAGCCGTTGCCCACAACATCAACAATCCCGCCGCCGCCATCGTCGCCAAGGCCGATGCGCTCCGCCGGCGCGCGGAGCGAGAGGGGTTGCCGCCGGTCTACGTCGAGGACGCCGCAACGATCGCCGCGCAGGCATTCCGCATCGCGGGAATCGTGCGCAGTCTGCTCGCCCTCTCCCTCTCCCCGCGAAGCGAAGGCCCGCTGCGCAGCGTGGATCTCGGCGCCATGGCGGAGGGGGTGGTCATTCTGCTCGAGGACGAGGCGGCCGAGCGACGGGTATCGATCGAGCGGCGCCTCGCGGAGGGGATCCTGGTGCGGGCTCAGGAGGCCCCCCTCAGGCAGGTGATCCTCAACCTGCTCAGCAACGCTCTCGATGCGGTCGGAGACGGCGGGCAAGTCACGGTCGAGACCGCCCGCAGCGTCGAGCCGCGCATGGTCGAGCTGCGGGTGCGCGACGACGGGCCGGGAATCGCCGCCGAGAACCTCGACGACATCTTCAACCCCTTTTTCACCACCAAGGCCGAGACCGACGGCGTCGGCGTCGGCCTCGGCCTCGGCCTCTCGCAGTCGCTGATCATCGTCCGTCGACTCGAAGGCACCATCTCGGTCGAGAGTGCGCCGGGGTCGGGGACGACCTTCACCGTGACGCTGCCGGCCGCCCCCGCAGAGCCGGCGAACGAGGCGGCCGCATGACGAGAGCCCCGACGGCCCCGATCGCGGCCGACGAGCCCGCTTGAGCCCGTCGGGCCAATTTGAGAGAACCCGAGCGATGGAAAACCGGACCAAGATCGTCACCATCCAGCGCCACATCATGGAGCAACAGGCGCTGCTCCCGACCGCCACGGGAGACTTCACGCTGCTGCTCTGGGATCTGGTGCTCGCCTTCAAGATGATCTCGCGGGAGGTGAACCGCGCGGGCTTGGCGGCCATTCTCGGGCCGGCGGGGCACGAGAACGTGCAGGGCGAGGAGGTCACCAAGCTTGACGACTTCGCGCAGAGCCGCATCTTCGAGCAGATGGATCACGGCGGACACCTCTGCTGCATGGCCTCGGAGGAAGCCGACGGCCTGATTCCCATTCCCGAGCGCTTCCCGAAGGGGAAGTATGTGCTCCTCTTCGATCCGCTCGACGGCTCCTCGAACGTCGACGTCAACGCCAGCCTCGGAACGATCTTCTCGATCCACCGCAAGCGCACGCCCGGGGTCGACGGCTCGGTGGAGGACTGCCTGCAGCGCGGCAGCGAGCAGGTGGCCGCCGGGTACGCCGTCTACGGGTCGAGCACGATGCTGGTCTACACGGCGGGGCGCGGCGTACACGGGTTCACGCTCGATCCCTCGCTCGGAGAGTTCCTGCTGTCGCACGAGAACATCCGCATCCCGCGGCGCGGCAAGAGCTACAGCGTGAACGAGGGCAACGAGAGGAACTGGGACGAGGGGACTCGCCGTTACGTCAATTATCTCAAGGAGAAGGACAAGGCGACGAATCGGCCGTACGCGCTGCGCTACATCGGCACGCTGGTGGCCGACTTCCACCGCATCTTGTTGAAGGGCGGGATCTTCCTCTATCCCCCGGATTGCAGCGACCCGGCCAAGCCCAAGCCGAAGCTCCGCCTGCTGTACGAGGTCTCGCCGATGGCGATCATCGCCGAGCAAGCGGGCGGCGCGGCGACCACCGGGCGGGAACGCGTGCTCGACGTCCAGCCGACCGACATTCACCAGCGCGTGGCGATCGCTCTCGGCAGCCCCGAGGACGTGCGCGAGTACGAGGACTTCGTTCAGGGGCGGCGGCCGTAGCGCAGGGGGCGACGGACGCGCCGGCAGCGACGCGGGTGAGAACGGGCGCTCGCCGGAGCCGAGCCGCCGCGGCGGCTCAGAGGTAGGTCAGCCAGTCCTCGTGCCGCTTGTCCTCGCCCTTCAGGATGGCGAAGAAACGATCCTGTACGAGGCGGGTGATCTCGCCGGGCCGGCCCGAGCCGACCGGGCGGCGGTCGAGCTCGCGGATCGGCGTGACCTCCGCCGCCGTGCCGGTGAAGAAGGCCTCCTCGGCGATGTAGATCTCGTCGCGCGTGAAGCGGTCCTCAGCGACCGCGACGCCGCTCTCGCGCAGCAGCTGCATCACCGAAGCGCGCGTGATGCCCTCGAGGATCGACGTCAGCGGCGTGGTCTTCACGGCGCCGCGGCGAACCACGAACACGTTCTCGCCGCTCGCCTCCGAGACGAAGCCGTCGGTGTCGAGCATCAGCGCCTCGTCGAATCCCGCGGCGCGCGCCTCGGACACCGCCAGCACGGAGTTCACGTAATGGCCGACCGCCTTGGCCTTGGTCATCAGCGTGTTCACGTGGAAGCGCGCGAACGACGAGGTCATCACTCGGATGCCGTTCTTCAGGCCGTCATCGCCGAGGTAGGCCCCCCACGGCCAGGTGATGATCGCCACCCGCACCGGGTTGGTCAGCGCCGAGGGAACCCCCATCTCGCCTTCGCCGACGAACGCGATCGGCCGGATGTAGCACTCCTTCAGCTTGTTGACGCGCACCGTCTCGACGCACGCCTTCTCGATCTCCTCGACCGAGAAGGGAATCTTCAGGCCGAGGATCTTCGCCGAATCGAACAGCCGCCGGTTGTGCTCGGCCAGCCGGAAGATCGCCGAGCGTCCGGCACCGGTCTGGTAGCAGCGGATACCCTCGAAGACGCCGAATCCGTAATGGAGGGTGTGAGTCAGAACGTGAACCTTGGCGTCGTCCCAGGCGACGAGCCGGCCGTCCATCCAGATCTTTTCGGATTTCTGCACGCCTTTCTCCGGAGGAACGTCACCTAACCGGATCGCCAACTCCGTGTCAACGCGCCCCTCGGTCTGCCGCGAAGCAGCTCC
Organism: Deltaproteobacteria bacterium; assembly: GCA_016189835.1. Lineage (GTDB taxonomy): Bacteria > Desulfobacterota > Binatia > JACPRU01 > JACPRU01 > JACPRU01. Next base: position 29,657 of record JACPRU010000052.1, read on the forward strand.
GGTAGATCTCGCGGATGCCCTCGCGCGTCGATCCGATGTCGCGCAACAGTCGAGGAACGGCGTCGCCGCTCTCGTAGCCGAGACGGCGGGCGAGGGGCGCGAGCTTCGGGTCCGCGTGGTCGAGCGAGGTGACGGCCTGGTCGCGCTCGATGCGCAGGCGGCTCTCGACGCGGCGCAGAAAGCGGTAGCCGTCGACCAGGCGCCGGTGGCGCTCGGGATCGAGCAGCCCCTCGGCGCGTAGCGCGTCGAGCGCGTCCTCGGTGCGGCGGCGGCGAACCGCCGCGTGCTCGGCCCCGTGGCGCAGCTGCAGCATCTCGGCGACGAATTCCACGTCGACGACCCCGCCTGGGCCGGTCTTCAGGTCCCAGCGGCGCGGGTTCTCGCGCGCCAGCTCGCGCTCCATGCGTGCGCGCAGGCGGGCGATCTCCGCCACGCCCGCGGCGTCGATCCCGCGCCCGTACACGAAGCCCTCGATCACCGCCTCCACCTCGTCGATCAGACCGCGGTCGCCGGCCACGCCGCGCGCCGAGATCAGCGCCTGGCGCTCCCACAGCGCCGAGCTGGTGCGATGGTACTCGCGGAAGGCGTCGAGCGAGGACACCAGCGGCCCGTGCGATCCCGACGGCCGAAGCCTCGTGTCGATGCGGTAGACGTAGCCCTCGCGGGTGGTGAGCTGGAGCACGACCATCAGCCGCTGGGCGAGCTTGGTGTAGTATTCGCGGACCGTCAGCTCGCCGCTCGCCGGCCGAACGCCGTCGTAGACGAAGATCAGGTCCAGATCCGAGTTGTAGCTCAACGCACGCCGGCCGAGCTTGCCCATGCCGATCACGGCGAAGCGCCCGGGAACGGGGCCGTAACGTTCGCTCAAGCCGGCGGTGGCGATCGCCAGCGCCCCTCCGAGGCAGACCTCCGCCAGCAGCGAGAGGTCCGTCTCCACCTCGGCCGCGTCGAGCAACCCGTGGATGTCGTTCACGCCGATGCGCAGCAGCTCCTCGTTGTGGAAGCGGCGCAACGTATCGAGCTGCGTCTCGTAGTCCTGGGTCGAGGCGAGCAAGCCCGCCCACCCGCCGTCGAGCGCGGCCCGGTCCTTGCGGACCACGGCGAGATCGGCGCGCACCAGACTGTCGAGCAGCTCCGGATGGCGCAGGAAGAAGCTCGACAGATAGTCGCTGGCGCCGAACAGCCCGACGAGCAGCCGCAGGGTCTCGGGATTCTGCTCGAGCAGCGCGAGGAAGCTCGTCCGGGCGCCGACCGCGGCGATGAACTCGGCCATGTGATGCAGCGCCTGGTCGGGATCGGAGGCCCGGCGGACGGCGTCGAGCAGCGCCGGCGCGAGCGCGTAGAGCGCCCGGCGCCGCCGGGCCGAGGCCGGCGAGAACCGCGGCCCGTCGCGCAGGCGAAGCAGGTTCTCGACGGCCGCCGCCGGATCTGCGAAACCCATCTCCGCGAGCCGTTGCTGCGACGCCTCGCGGTCTTCGAGCGTCTGCAGCAGCGAGACCACCCGCTCGTCGGTCGCGCGGTGGATCTCGGAGCGCGGGCCCAGGAAGAGGTTCTCGAACGAGCGCCGCACCGTACGACGGTGGCGCTCGAGGTCCCGGCGGAAGCGGTCGAGCTCGCCCGCCCCGCCGCCGGACGGCGCCTCGGCGCCGAGGTGATACCCGAGGCGACGGGCGAGCAGCCGCTGCTCTTCGGGATCGTCGGGGAGAACCTGTGTCTGCCGCTCGTGCACGATCTGCAGCTTGTGCTCGACGTCGCGCAGGAAGAGATACGCCTGGGAGAGAGCGGCCGAGTCTTCGCGCTCGAGCAGCCCGAGGTCGGCGAGCGCACGGAGGGTCTCGAGCGTGGAGCGCACGCGCAAGCGCTGGTCGCGGCCGCCGTGCACGAGCTGCAGCGTCTGCGCGACGAACTCCACCTCGCGAATTCCCCCCGGCCCGAGCTTCACGTCACGGTCGAGGCGCGAGCGGGAGTGCCGGCGGGCGACCCGGCTCTTCATCTCCTCGATCTCCTCGACCGTGGTGAAGTCGAGAAACCGGCGGTAGACGAACGGCCGGACCTCCACCAGAAAGCTCTCGCCCAGGTCGACGTCGCCGGCCGCCGGGCGCGCCTTGAGCATCGCCGCGCGCTCCCAGGTCTGGCCGAACGATTCGTAGTAGACCATCGCGGCGCCGAGCGAGTTGACGATCGGGCCGTTCTGGCCGTCCGGTCGCAGGCGCAGATCGACGCGGAAGACGAAGCCCTCCCCGGTCACCTCCGAGAGCGCCCGCGTGACGATCTCGGCGATGCGCGTCGCGTACGCCAGGCCGCTCGCCGCGCCGCGGGCGCCTCCCGAGCTCTGCGTCCGGCCGCCGTCGAACAGGTACACGAGGTCGATGTCGGAGCTGAAGTTGAGCTCGCCGCCGCCGAGCTTGCCCATCGCCAGCACGACGAACCGCAGCACCTCCTCGGCGGCGAAGCCGCCGTAGTCCCTCGCCACCTGAGCGCGCGCGTAGCGCACCGCCGCCTCGATCGTCCCGTCGGCGAGCGACGACAGCTCGCGCACGGTCTCCTCGACCGTCGCCAGACGCAGCAGGTCGCGGGCGCCGATGCGCAGCACGTGCCGCCGCTTGTGGCGGCGGAGGATCGCGGGCATCTCGGCCGCCCCGAACCCGCCGCCGGCCGCCCGTGCGATCTCCTCGACGTGATCCGCGGCGGCCACCGAGCGCTCGGCGAGCGCGCGATCCAGCCACGCGGCGTCGACGCCCGGCACCGTGAGCAGCACCGAGACGAGCGCCTGGCTCGCCCCGCACACGCCGAGCAACGGCTCGACCAGATCGCCGGTCGGAGCCCAGCCGGCGCCGATCAACGCCTCGAGATTGATCAGGGCCGCGGCCGGGTCCGCCGTCCTCGGCAGCGCATCCATCAAGCGGTCGAGCACGCCGTGGCGGCGAGCCCAGGGCGAGAGGCGCTCGAGCGCCGCGGCCGCCGCCGCCGCCCGCGGCAGAGCGGCGAGACGCTCCGCCGGGGAGATCACGACTGCGCTTGGCGGCGAGGATCGGCCGACGGCGCCAGCACGCCCTCGCCGACGATCCAGGCCGACAGCTCCCCGGCCGCTCGCGCGCCGAGCGCGGCGCGCTTGTCCTTCCCGCGCAGGCGGCCGGCGATCGGCGCGAACAGACCGTAGCTCGCGTTCATCGGCTGGAAGTCGCCGCGCGCGCGGTCGGAGACGTAGGCGAGCAGCGAGCCGAGCGCGGTGGTCGGCGGCGGCGCGACCGCGGCGCGGCCCCGCAGGCGCCGGGCGGCGTTCACGCCGGCGAGCAGCCCGCTCGCTGCCGACTCGACGTAACCCTCGACGCCGACCAGCTGGCCCGCGAAGAACATGGTCGGCTGCCGTCGCAGCTCGAGCGTCGGCTCGAGCAGCGACGGAGAATGGATGAAGGTGTTGCGATGGAGGCTGCCGAGCCGGACGAACTCCGCGGCGGCGAGCCCCGGGATCAGCGGCAGCACGCGGCGCTGCTCGGGGTACGTCATCTTGGTCTGGAAGCCGACCAGCGAGTAGAGCGTGCCGGCGCGATCGTCCTGGCGGAGCTGCACGACCGCGTACGGGCGCTCGCCGGTGTGCGGATCGACGAGACCCACCGGACGCATCGGGCCGAAGGCCAGCGTTTCGCGCCCGCGGCGCGCCATCTCCTCGATCGGCATGCAACCTTCGAAGTAGAGGCACCGCTCGAACTCGCGGGTCGGCACCTTCTCGGCGCGGAGCAGCTCGTCGACGAATCGCCGGTACTCGTCGCGGGACAGCGGGCAGTTGAGGTAGTCGTCGCCGCCCTTGCCGTAGCGCGACGCCCGGAAGGCCACCGCGCGGTCGATCGAATCCGCGGTGACGATCGGCGAGATCGCGTCGTAGAAGTAGAGGTGATCCCGGCCGAACAGCCGGCGCAGCTCGTCGTAGAGCGCGGGCGAGGTCAGCGGCCCGCTGGCCACGATCACCAGCTCGTCGGCGAAGCGCTCGAGGCTCGTGACTTCCTCGCGCACGACCTCGATCGAGGGCTCGGCCTCGATCGATCGCGTGACCTCGGCGCTGAATCCGTCGCGATCGACGGCCAGCGCGGTTCCGGCGGGGACCCGCGCAGACTCGGCCGCCTGCAGGATCAGCGAGCCGAGTCGCCGCATCTCTTCCTTGAGCAGGCCGACCGCCGCGTCCGGCGAGGCGCTACGGAACGAGTTGGAGCAGACGAGTTCGGCGAGTCGATCGCTGCGATGCGCCTCGGTGCCGCGCGCGGGGCGCATCTCGTAGAGCCGCACGGCGACGCCGCGTCGCGCGAGCTGCCACGCGGCCTCGCAGCCGGCGAGGCCGCCGCCGATCACGTGGACGCGCGTCATGCGTTGACGGCTTCGGCCTCGTCGAGGGACTCGCGATAGTTGCAGCCGGGCTGCACGCACTTGCGCAAGCGCCCGTCGCGCTTGGTGACCTTCTCCACCAGGTACTTCGCGCTGCATTCCGGACAGGCCTCGGCGACCGGCGGGTCCCAGGTGGCGAACTTGCACTGCGGATAGCGGTCGCACCCGTAGAAGGGCTTGCCTCGCCGCGAGCGCCGCTCCTGAACGTCGCCCTGCCCGCAGTCCGGGCACGCCATGCCGATCGAGCGCGGCGGCGCCTTCATCGAGTGCTTGTGATTGCACTCCGGATAGCCGGTGCAGCCGATGAACCTGCCGAACTTGCTGAAGCGCACCGCCAGCGGCTTGCCGCACTTCGGGCAGGGCTCCTTCGGCGCCTGCGGCTCGTCGATCCGGATCGAGCCATCCTCGGCGTAGACGAAGTTCTTGGTGTTCTCGCACTCGGGGTAGGCCGAGCAGGCGAGGAACTCGCCGTTACGGCCCCACTTGATGACCATCGGCGAGCCGCACTTGTCGCACACCAGGTCGGTCTTCTGCCCCTCGCCCTTGACCGACGGCATCTTCTCCTCCGCCTCGGCCAGGTCCTTCTCGAACGGCCGGTAGAAGCGGCGGATCGCCGCGACCCAGTGCTCGCTCCCCTCCTCGATCTTGTCGAGCTCGTCCTCCATGCCGGCGGTGAACTCGACGTTCAGGATGTCCGGGAACGAGCCGACCAGGAGGTCGGTCACCACCAGCCCCAGGCGGGTGGGCCGCAGGCGCTTGCTCGGATCCTCGTGCACGTACTCGCGGTTCAGGATCGTGCCGACGATCGTCGCGTAGGTCGACGGCCGGCCGATGCCCTTCTCCTCGAGCTCCTTGATGAGCGAGGCTTGCGTGTAGCGCGGCGGCGGCTCGGTGAAGTGCTGTTCGGGCAGCAGGTCGAGGAGCTTCAGCACGTCGCCTTCGTGCAGCTCGGGCAAGGAACGGCCCTCGCCCTCTTCGTCCTCGGTCGGCGCCACGGCGTCGTCGCGGCCTTCGGTGTAGACGCGGATGAAGCCGTCGAAGCGCATCACCTGGCCGGTGGCGCGGAACAGCAGATCCCTGGCCTCGACGTCGATCGCGGTCTGGTCGAAGCGCGCCGGCGTCATCTGACAGGCGACGAAGCGGTTCCAGATCAGCGTGTAGAGCGCCAGCTCGTCGCGCTGCAGGTAGGGCGCGACGCGCTCCGGCGGCCAGTCGACGGAGGTCGGCCGGATCGCCTCGTGCGCATCCTGGGCATCTTTCTTCGAGCGATAGAAGTTCGGCGAGTCCGGCAGGTATCCCGCGCCGTACTTCTCGCCGATGTAACCGCGCACCTGCGAGAGCGCCTCGGCCGACAGGCGCGCGGAGTCGGTGCGCATGTAGGTGATGAGACCCACCGCCCCTTCCGCGCCGAGCTCGACGCCCTCGTAGAGCTTCTGCGCCACGGCCATCGTGCGCCGCGGATTGAAGCCGAGCTTGCGCGACGCCTCCTGCTGCAGCCGCGAGGTGATGAACGGCGGCGCCGGATGACGGCGACGCTCCTTGGTCTCGACGCGCGCGACCTTCCAGGTCCCCTCGGAGAGCCCGTCGAGCAGCGCCTTCGCCGCCGCTTCGCTCTCGATGCGCAGCTTCTCGTTGTCGAGCCGCTCGCCGCGAATCTTGAACAGCCGGGCGGTGAACGGCGGGGGCTGCGGCCCTTCGAGCCGCGCCTCGATCGACCAGTACTCGACCGGCCGAAACGCCTCGATCTCGCGCTCGCGCTCGACGATCAACCGCACCGCCACCGACTGCACGCGGCCGGCCGACAGCCCGCGGCGCACCTTCTTCCACAAGAGCGGCGACAGCTCGTAGCCCACCAGCCGGTCGAGAATGCGCCGCGCCGTCTGCGCCTCGAACAGCTTGTGATCGATGCCGGTCGGGTTGCGCAGCGCCTCCTCGACCGCCTTCTTGGTGATCTCGTTGAAGCGCACGCGGAAGACGTTCTTGCGCTTGCCGAGGTACTGCGCGATGTGCCAGGCGATCGCCTCGCCCTCGCGATCGGGGTCGGGGGCGAGGAACACGTTTTCCTTGTCCTTGGCGGCCTTCTTCAGCTCGTCGAGGACCTTCTTCTTGCCGGGAATGACCACGTACTCGGGCCGGAAGTCGCGCTCGACGTCGACGCCGAGCTTGGACTTCGGCAGATCCACCACGTGGCCCACCGAGGCCTTCACCGTGTAGTTCCGGCCGAGATACTTGGTGAGCGTGCGAGCCTTGGAAGGCGACTCGACGATGACCAGGTTTTTCGCCATGGGGGTCGGATGGTAGCGGAGGATTCCATCAGCCGCTAGCAGGCGTCGATGGCGTGCCTCGGCCGGACGACTGGGACGGGCTCCCGGGCGGCGGAGATTTCTCCCGGCTGAACAGCATCCCGGCGTGGCGCCGGACCCATCCGGCGAGCTCGAGCTGGAGCAGCGTCTCGAGCACCCGGCCCGGGGCGAGGCGGCTGCGCTCGATCAGACGGTCGACGTGCTCGACGGTGGCGGCGAAGGCGGCGAGCACGCGGCCCTGCTCTTCGGAGACCGCCGGCACGGGCGCCCGCGGAGGCGGCGGCGTGCGCCACGGCAGCACGTCGGCGATCACCTCGGCCCCGCTCTCGACGAGCCGCGCCCCCTGGCGGATCAGCCGATGCGTGCCGCGCGTCCGCTCGAGGCCGGCCTCTCCGGGAACCGCGAGCACCTCCCGTCCCTGCTCGAGCGCGAGCCGGGCGGTGATCAGCGAGCCGCTCTTCTCGGAGGCCTCGACCACCACCACGCCGAGCGAGAGGCCGGCGACGAGACGGTTGCGGCGCGGGAAGTTGCGCGCGTCCGGCGGCGTTCCGATCGGCAGCTCCGAGACCAGCGCGCCACCGGCCGCGACCTGCTCCGCGAGCCGGCCGTGACGGCGCGGGTAGACCCGATCGATGCCGCAGCCGAGCACGGCGAGCGTGCGCCCGCCCCCGGCCAGCGCCCCGCGGTGGGCCGCGCCGTCGATGCCGAGCGCGAGGCCGCTGACGACGGTGACGCCGCTCGCCGCCAGCTCCCGCGCCAGCCGCTCGGCGACCGCCACTCCGTAGGCGCTGGCCGAGCGCGAGCCGACCACCGCGACGGCCTCGACGTCGCCGGGCTCGAGACCGCCCCGCACGTAGAGCACGGGCGGCGGATCGTGGATGAAGCGCAGGCCGGTCGGGTAACGCTCGTCGCCGAGGCAGACGAGATCGACGCCCAGCGCCGCGGCGCGCGCCACCTCCGCGTCCGCCTCGTCCCGCCGCGGCGATCCGACGATCCGCGCGATCGCCGCGGCGGGGAGCCCGGCCCGTGCGAGCCTCTCGCGCGGCGCGCGGAAGACCTCGGCGGGACTGCCGAACGCCTCGAACAGCTTGCGGCAGGCGACGTCGCCGAGCCCCTCGAGCGAGCGCAGCGTCAGCCAGTACCGGGCGTGTCGGCTGGTCCCCAACGGCGTGCTCCGCGAGCAGCCGGGGGCACCGGGGGGTGGCGCGATCAAGCTAGCCGCGCGGGTCGCGGCAGGCAACGAAAAACTCGCGGGGCCCGGGCGGACCTCAGCTTGGGACGCCGCGGCGGTCCTCCCGCAGGCGGTCGTAGATCTCGGCGTAGCGACGCGCGGAGAGGCTCCACGAGAAGTCCTCCGCCATGCCCGTCTGCTGCAGCCGCTCCCAGCGCGCCGGCTCGTGGTACGCGCGAACCGCGCGCCGCAGCGCCGCCGCCAGCTCGTCGCCGCGCGGCTCGCGGAACTTGAAGCCGTTTCCGCGACGCGGATCCTCGTCGGCGTCGCGCACGGTGTCGTCGAGGCCGCCGGTGGCGCGTACCACCGGCACCGTGCCGTAGCGCAGGCTGTACATCTGATTCAGGCCGCAGGGCTCGTAGCGCGACGGCATGAGAAACAGGTCGGCGCCGGCCTCGATGCGGTGCGACAGCGATTCGTCGTATCCGATGCGCACCGCCACGCGGCCGGGATGAGCGCCGGCCAGGTTGCGAAAGCCCTCTTCCAGCCACGGATCTCCCGAGCCGAGGACCGCCAGGCCGACGCCTTGCCGCAACAGCTCGGCGGCGGCGCCGAGCACGAGGTCGCATCCTTTCTGCAGCGTCAAGCGCGTCACCATGCCGACCAGCGGCGTGTCGAGCGAGATGCCGAGGCCGAGCTCGGCGACGAGCCCGTGCTTGCAGATCCGCTTGCCGCCGAGCGCGCCAGCCGCGTAGCGCGCCGGCAGGTGGCGATCGATGGAGGGGTTCCAGGCCTCCGTGTCGATGCCGTTCAGGATGCCCCGCAGGTCCGCGGCGCGCGCCCGCAGCAGTCCGTCGAGGCCTTCGCCGAGCTCGGGCGTGCAGATCTCCGCGGCGTAGCGCGGGCTCACCGTGGTGATCGCCCGCGAGTAGGCGATGCCCGCCTTCATCAGGTTGATCCGGCCGTAGTACTCGATCCCGTCCATGTGGAACGCGGCCGGCGGCAGCCCGGTCGAGGGCAGCCGCTCGGCGGCGAAGCGGCCCTGAAAGGCCAGGTTGTGGATCGTGAACACCGTCGCCGCGGCGCGCAGGCGGGGATGTCCGGCGAAGAACCAGCGCAGGTGCGCGGGCACCAGGGCGGTGTGCCAGTCGTTGGCGTGAACGACGTCCGCCGGCAGGTCGAGCGCCAGGATCGCCTCGAGGACCGCGCGCGAGAAGAACGCGAAGCGCTCGAGGTTGTCGTCGTAGTCTCCGCCCCGCTCCCCGTAGAGCCCCGGTCGATCGAAGAAGGGATCGTGCTCGACGAGGTAGAGAGCGGCCGGATCGAGCACGCCCGCGGCGCGCCAGACGCGAAAGCCCGGCCCGTGGCCCGGCACGTCGACGGTCGCCGCGTGCTCCAGCTCGACGCCGCGGCGGCGCACCGCCTGGTAGAGCGGCAGGAACACCGACACGCGGCCGCCGAGCGCGCCGGCCAGCGCCCGCGGCAGCGCTCGGCTCACGTCCCCGAGGCCGCCGGTGGCGGCGAGCGGAGCGAGCTCCGCGGAGGCGAAGACGACCGACGGCGGCGCGGCTCCTGGCTTCAAGTTGCCCTGCCTGATAGCGGTCGCGAGCGGGGGAAGACAACCATGATCGGCGCCGAGGGCTTGCGCCTGATGGCCGGCTACAACCGCTGGATGAACGAGAGGCTCTACGCGAGCTGCGCGACGCTCTCGGACGAGGAGCGCAAGCGCGATCGACGGGCGTTCTTCCGGTCGATTCACGGGACGCTGAACCACCTGTTGCTCGGCGACCGCGCCTGGCTCGGGCGCTTCACCGGCCGTCCCGTGCCGTTCCGCTCGCTCGACCAGGATCTCTACGCCGACTTCGCCGAGCTGCGCGGGCAGCGCGCCGAGACCGACGCCGCGATCGAGGAGTTCTGCCGCGAGCTGACCGACGAGCGCCTCGCGGCGGAGATCGACTACGCCACCCAGGCGGGCAAGCGTTACCGCCACCCGCTCGGGCCGGCGGTGCTTCACCTCTTCAACCACCAGACCCACCACCGCGGTCAGATCACCACGCTGCTCTCCCAGCTCGGCATCGACCCCGGCGGGACGGACGTGATCCTCTACTACCGTGAGCGGTCGGCGCAGACCTGACCGCGGCGCACGGCCTCACTCGAGCTTACCGCGCTCGAGCGAGCGCTCGGTGAACGCCTCGTCGGCGAGGCCGCGGTCGTAGCGGGCCTCCGAAACCTCGAGGATCGTCCGGGTGCCCTTCTTGGCGTTCGCCATCTCGATGCGATGCGCGGTCGGGACGCCGTCGATCGTCTCGAAGGCAGACAGCGCCAGCGTCTTCAGCAGCGCCTCGTCCTTGCGGTCGTAGAGCTCGATCTTGCGAAACGTCGAGTCCCGGCGGTCGAGCCACAGAACGAAGCGCGAGTATTCGTAGTTCTTGCCCTGCGGCGCGAGCTCGATCACGGCGCAGGGGACGCCGTCGACGGTCTCGCCGTCGCGCAGGAGCTTCGAGGCCGCGTCCTCCTCCGTCCAGTCGCGGATCTCGTCGAAGATCTCCAGATCGTCGTAGCTGAAGTCCGAGCCCTGGAAGCTCTGCTTGCGGCTCGATCCGCTGATCTGTCGCACGCGCTTCAGCTCCGGCAGATAGAGCCACTGGTCGTCGTCCTTGTCCGGGTACGACCAGGAGAGGAAGCCCACGCCCTTCACCTCGGGCGGCGAGAGAAAAAAACTCAGGCTCTTGCGCGTGCGGTGGCCGTAGCTCTTGGCGTACATCGCGAGGTCGCGCACCCGCTCGCCGCCGCGGGAATCGACGAGCGTCATCTTGGTGCGCTGCGACGAGTCCTTGGGCTCGCGGGCGTCGTTCACCGCCTTGGCGGCATCGAGCATCTGGCGGGCGGTCTGCGCGCTCGCCGGCCAGGCGCCGAGCAGCGCGATCAACACGAGCAGCATCCTTCGAGTCATTCCGTCGGTCCTCTCCGTGCGCAGCTCGCGCGCCGCGCTCATGGGCGCTCCCCCTCTTCGCCGCAAAGGTCGCCGACCACGCGGCCATCCTTCAAGGTGACGATGCGCTCGCCGTACGCGGCCGCGCGCGCGTCGTGGGTCACCATCACCACGGTCTGGCGCGCCTGCTCGGCGGTCTCCTTCATGAGGTGGAGGATCTCCTCTCCGGTCTTCGAGTCGAGGTTTCCGGTCGGCTCGTCGGCGAGCACCAGCAGCGGGTCGACGACCAGCGCGCGGGCGATCGCCACCCGCTGCATCTCTCCGCCGGAGAGCTCGTCCGGCTTGTGGCACCGGCGCGCGCCGAGCCCGACCCGCTCGAGCAGCGACTCCACCCGGGGGCGGGCCTCGTGCAGGCTCTTGCCGTCGAGCAGCAGCGGCAGCGCCACGTTCTCCTCGGCCGTGAGCGTCGGCAGCAGGTTGAAGAACTGGAACACGAAGCCGATCTTCCGCCGCCGGAACAGCGTCAGCTCGTCGTCGGAGAGACGCCCGAGCTGCTGCCCGCCGACCGAAATCGAGCCCGAGTCGGGCACGTCGAGGCCGCCGATCAGGTGCAGCATCGTCGACTTCCCGGAGCCGCTCGCGCCCATCACCGACACGAAGGCCCCCTCCGCCACGTCGAGCGAGACCCCCTGCAGCGCCGGCACCGCCGCGCGCCCCTGGCGGTAGGTCTTGACGACGTTCCGCAACCGGATCATCCGCCCCTCCGGGTCATTCGTACTCCAGAGCCTTGATGATCTCGATGCGGCCGGCCTGCCGCCCGGGCAGGTAGCCGGAGGCTGCGGCCAGCAGCAGCGCGGCGACCAGCGAGAACAGCGCGGCGGCGGTCGGGTAGCGGTAGAGCACGGTCATGCCGAACATGCCGCGGAACAGCACGTCGACCTGGACGTAACCGAGCACCGAGCCGACCGCCACCGCCAGCACGCCGCCGAGCAGGCCGATGATCGTGGCCTCGATGACGATCGAGCGCGCGATCTGGGCGCGGGTCGCGCCGACCGCGCGCAGCACGCCGATCTCGCGGATGCGGTCGAGCACCGAGGCGAGCAGCGAGTTGACCACGCCGAGCAGCGCGATGGCGATGGCGATCACCACCAGGGGATAGGCGACGAGCAGGGTCTGGTTCAGCAGCTGGTCGGCCTCGCCGCGAAATTGCTCCATGGTGACCACGAACAGCGCGTGCTGCTTCCCCCAGCGGCTGCGGATCGTCTCCATGACGAGCTCGCGATCGGCGCCCGGCCGCAGCGCCGGCTCGATGAAGCTCACCCGCTCGTCGCGCCACAGGCGCCCGTAGAGCCCGCGGTCCATCAGCACGATGCCCATGTCGCCGAATCCGGGATCGAAGTAGACCGCGGTGATCGGCAGCCGCAGCTCGCCGGACGGCGTCGGCAGCGACACCAGGTCGCCGCGCTTCTTGCGGAAGCGCGCACAGAAGGCCTCGTTGACCGCCACCGCCTCGCCGGCGAGCAGCCGCGGATAGGCCTCGCTCTCGGTGCCGTCGAGCATCGTCAGCCGGCGCACTCCGTCCGCCCACAGGCGCGCGTCGGTGGCGATCAGGTTCGTCGGCACGCCTTCGTGGGTGATGCGCGCGATGCGCACGGAGTCCACGCGCGCGACCTCCGGTAACGCGGCGATCTCCGCGACGAGATCTCCCGGCAGCGGCGTGGTGTCGTTCGACAACGGCCTGCCGCCCGAGGAGATCACCAGGTCGATGTTGGAGAACACGCCGTCCATCCACACGCTGAGCGTGCGCTGGAAGCTCGACATCCAGGTGGCCACGGCCAGCGCACCCGCCAGGCTGACGAGGAACGCCGAGCAGGTGATCGCCACGCGGCCGATGTGGTCGACGATCGAGCGGGTCGCGAGCGAACCGACCGGCCCGAGCCCCCGCGACAGCAGCGGCTCGACTCGCAGCGCGAAGCCGCGCACCGCCGCGGGGACGATCAGCGAGGCTCCGATCAGCAGGCCGAGGATGGCGAGCGAGCCGTTGACGTTGCGGCTCAGCGGCGCCACGTCGCGCAGCATCCACAGGATCGCCACGACCGCGATCAGCGCCACCCCGCCGGCGGCCGCCCGCCCGTAGGCGCGCGGGGGGACTCGCCGCGCGGCCGCCGGCCGCAGCGCCTCGAGGGGATGGACCGACACCGCGTGGCGGGCCGGTACGATCGCCGCCGCCACCGCGCCGACCAGACCGAGGGTCACGCCGGCGGCGGCTGAGACGACGTCGAGCCGGATCTCCGGGACGTCGACCGGCATCATGTACATGCCGCCCAGGCTGAGAGCGAAGGCCTGCGACAGGCCGCGCGCCAGCCCGTAACCGAGCGGCACGCCGCCGAGCGCGCCCACGGCGCCGAGCACGAGCGCTTCGACGAGCACCAGCCGCAGCACTTCCCCGCGGCGCATGCCGAGCGCGCGCAGGCAGCCGATCTCGCGCTCGCGCTGCGCCACCGTGATCATCATGGTGTTGAAGATCAGGTAGACGCCGACCACCACCGCGAGCATGGCGGCCAGCGTCATGCCGTAGCGGTTGCTGGTGAGCAGCCGCTCGAGCGTCTGGCCGCGGGCGCGGGGCTCCTCGACGATCCCCCGGCCGCCGACCCGCCGCTCGAGCGCGGCCTTCACCGCCCCCAGCTCGGCGCCGTCGGCCAGCCCGACGTCGATCTGCGTGAAGCGCTTGTCGAGGCCGAACAGGCGCTGCGCGGCGAACACGTCCATGACCGCGAAGCGGCCCCCGAACAGGCTCGCCGGTCCGGTGCGCACGTCGAGCGACGCGCGCACGGTGAGCGTCCGGACACCGCTCGACACGAGCACGTCGAGGCGGTCCTCGAGCGCCGCGCCGATTCGCTCGAGAAACTGCGCGGACAGCGCGATCGAGTCGGGCTGGGCGAGAAACACCAGCGGGTCGTCCATCGCGGCCTCCGCCGCGCCGAACTGGTAGTCGCGCAGCTCCTGGTCGGCGAGCAGGTCGACGCCGAACACGTACAGGCGCTCGCCGCCGTGGCCCGGCAGCGGCACGAAGCCCTGCACCGAGGCGGCGGCCACGCCGACGCCGGGAAGCTGCCTCACCTCGGCGAGCAGCTCCTCGGGAACTCCCCCCTCGCCGTTGGTGATCTCGAGCGCGGCCTTGCCGGCGATCTTCTCGACGGTGCGCTCGTACGAGCGCGATACCGATTCGTGCATGAGCCGCATGGACACGACCGTGGCAACGCCGAGCGCGATGCCGCCCAGCGTCAGCAGGGTGCGCAGCTTGTGGGCGGCGAGGTGACGGAGACTCACTCGCCGCAGCGCCATGATCATCGGGATTCCTCGCGCGGCCGCGCGCGGCGCCGCGACGCGGCGCGCAGCTTCTGCTCGGCGTGAGCGAGCCAGCGCACGTCGGCCTCCGCATGGAACAGCGCCGCGTCGATCAGCAGATCGGTGACCAGCCGGTCGTCGCGCTGCGGCTGCTTGGCGAGCGCGAACTTCCGCTGCGTGAGCCGTCTCAGGTGGCCGAGGTAGACCTCCTTTTGCTCGTGGACGAGGTCGAGCACGGGATCGACGTCGCCGCCGGCGCGGAACAGGAGCTTGATGAACAGCTCGTCGCGCAGCGCCCGCGGCCGCGCCACCGGGCGGCCGAGCCAGGACTCGAGCTCGCGCCGTCCCTTCGAGGTGACGCGGTAGATCTTGCGGTCGGGCCGCCGAGCTTGCGGCTCGTCGCGCCGCTCGACCAGCCCCTCGCGCTCGAGACGGTCGAGCGTCGTGTAGATCTGGCCGTAGTTCAAGCTCCAGAACTCGCCGACCCGCTCGTCGAACGCGGCCTTCAGCTCGTAACCGTGCCGTTCGCGCTCCGAGAGGATGCCGAGCAGGGCGTACTTCACCGACATCGTTCCGTCTCCCTCAGCTCAGAACAGGAACCGGACGCGGACGTAGCCCTCGTCGTTTCGCTGGTACTGTCCGACCAGCGAGTCCTCGCGGCCTTCGATCGCCAGGTAGCCGATGCGAACGTCGAGGTGATCGTTGACCGAGTACGTCAAGCGCGGATGCGCCAGGCCGGCCACGTCCTGCATCGCGTAGAGCCCCACGAGCTCGGCCTTCAGCCGATCGTCCAGGAAGCCGTGGCGGAGCGTCAACCCGAAGCGGGTCTCGAGATCGCTGATCAGCAAATCCGTGCGGTTGCCGAGCACCGCGGTTTGATTCACCTGCGCGAGCACGAACGTCTCGCCCACGAACAGGTCGCCGCCGGCGCCCCACTCGATGCCGTCGCGACGGACGTTGACGGGCGCCAGGGTCACCGCCACCTCCTGCTCGCGCCCGCTCGCCAGCGCCGCCGGGTCGACCGCGCCGACCCGCTGGCTCGCCACCACGTCGCGGATGCTGCGCGGGTACGGACGGTCGAACACGTAGGCGCCTTCCGCGCGCAGCGTCGCGCCGAACAGCCGGTAGGCGAGATCGCCCCCCGCCGCTCGGATGCGTTCGAACTCGGGGAAGATCTCGATCTCGGAGCGCACGTCGAAGAGCCGCGCCGAGAGCGGATCGAGGCGCACGAAGCCGCGCGCCGACGCGCCGAGCGCCGGCGCGGGATCGAAGCCCTCGAAGTAGTAGAGCGCGAAGTCCGCTCCGCCGAGGAAGCCCGAGAAGCGCGCCGCGTAGCTGCCGTGCTCGAGCGTGCGCGACGGCAGCGCGGCGTTGCGGAAGCGCGAGCGATTCTCGACCGTCAGGCCCTGAACCGTGCTCTGCGGCGGGACGCGCGCCAGCGGCGGGTACCAGCGTTCATCCTGGTCGGGAAACCAGTAGGGGACGTAGATCGGCTCCCAGACCAGCGTCAGGCGCATCTCGGTCGGCAGCCACGGCTTCGCGGCCGGCAGGTAGAGGGTCGGGGCGATCGCCGGCACGCCGATCTTGCGGTCGTTCTCCTCCTCGAGAAACGGATCGTAGTGCTTCTCGGGATTCGCCAGATCGTTCGGCTGCACCGCGTCGAGCTTGCCCCAGGCGAACTTCTGCAGGCCGACGCGCAGGTCGAGCTGCGCGGAAGAGAAATCGAGGTACGCCTCGCCGAGCTCGAGGCTCGGGGAGAGGTCCTGGCGGACGTGCTGGAAGTCGTAGATGCCGGCGCCGTCGTCGTTCCGCGGCGTGCCGCCGGCCGTGCCGGTCAGGTCGGCGACGAACCGCAGGCGGGAGGAGAGGTCGGTCGCGAGGTGGAGGCGGGCCTTGCCCTGCGGGTGCTGCCGGGGGCTGGCCGAGTGCAGCCGTTCGACGTCGAGGAACTCGAGCTTGCCTTCGACGTCGAGCGCGAACGGCCGCGGCAGCATCGGCACCTGCAAGGGGTAGAGGCCGGCGCGTGCGGCCGTGGCGGCGAGCACGCCGCAGATCGCCAGCAGGCCGAAGCGCGCGCGGAGCATGGATGGGCGCGCCGCTTATAGCTAATCGTATATACAGTCAACCATTCGCGGCGGCCACGGCGTCGGCGAAGCTCGGGGCGGACGATTTCGCGAGGGCGGTGCCGCCGCTCGGGCCCCGCGTTTGACAAGGTGCATCGGCGCTGCTCTTCTGCCGGCGTTCGAGGGTTCCTGCGGGGGCCAGCCGAGATGCGAATGGTTCTGCCCGCGCTGCGCGAGCGACGCCGGATCGACAGGCTCCTCACCAGCTTCTTCGCCGGTTACCGGCCGGCGGAATTTCGCCGCGCGGTCGTCTCCATCAGCCGCTACTACAACCTGCCGACGCCGAAGGTGGCATGGTTCGAGTACCTGGATTGGGGCAAGAGCGGCGGCCGCACTTACGAGGACGGCAAGATCCACCTCGTTCACCCCGAGAACTGGAAGCGCGGCCGCAAGTACAACTCGGAGCGGCGCTGGATCAACACCGTCTACCACGAGCTCGGCCACTACATCTTCTGGGTCGACGCCGAGCGCAAGGCGAACACGTTCGCCTACCGCATGGTGCGGGGCGTGAACGGCGACGGCGCGCGCAACGGCCGCCAGCGCCGCCGCGCGCGCTGAGGGGCGAAGCGCGGCCCGCGCTGTTGCCGGGCGCTCGCGCCCGCGGCTATGCTGCGAGCCGGCATGCCGAGCACCAAGAGCGAGCAAGAGTCGATCAAGTGGTGGGTCGATCAGCAGCGCACCGGCGAGGGGCGAAAGGAAGGTTCGCCGGCGCCGGCCGCGGCCCGCTTCTACATCACCGCCAAGGGCTTCGAGCAGGAGAGAGCGCGCACCGGCTTGGTCGACGTCAACGTCAAGCTGCTCGAGAGCGCGAATCCGCCGGAGAACGGCTTCGCGACCCTGAGCCTGCTCGACGAGCGCGCGCCGCAGAACGTGGTCGAGCGCATCAAGCGTGCGCTGCCGCTGCCGAAGGGCGCGCGGGCGGCGATCATCGACTGCGGCCGCATGGTCCGGGCCATCGTCACCGGCTCGCCGCCGGGTGAGCGGATCCTCGAGTTCAACTTCAATCGCGACGAGCCGACGTTCGACGTCTGGGTCCGCGGCGAGTGGCAGGAGGAGATCGTCTTCCGCAACCTCGGCGAGATCTACCGCGCGGCGCGCGTGCTGATCGAGGAGTACCTGGGTTCCGAGGCGCTGGCCAAGCCGGAATTCTGGACCTAGGTCCAGCAGCCGGCGCTCAGACCACCTTCGCCCAGTGCAGGATCGCGAAGCTCGCCAGCCCCGACGACAGGCCCCACAGCGAATCGCGCCGCGGCACCGACGCCGAGCGATTCACCTCCATGGCGGCGTTGGCGGCGCCGATCAGCAGCGCGATCGGCAGCAGCGCCCAGTGAACGAACGGGTCGACCTCGGTGGGCGTGAAGACCCCGGCGGAGAAGCGCACGTACAGCACGAGCCACGCGGCGAGGAACACGCCGGCGATGCGAGCAGCGCGTCGAGCGTCCATGGCCCGCCCTCTAGCATGCCGGAGCCGCTTCCCCAACCCGCCCCTCCCCGGACGCCGCCCGTTCCCGGAGGGCGTCGCGCTCGCTCGCGGCCGCCATTGACTCCGGGCGACCGCCGCTCTAATCGGCGAGGATGGACCTCCACCTCTCCGAACGACACCTGCGCTTCCGCGACGAGCTGCGCGCCTGGCTCGAGAAGAACGTCGTCCGGCCGTGGCGCGAGGAGCTGCGCGATCCGACCGCCAGCGAGGACAGCCTGATCGAGCTTCGCCGCGCCTGGCAGAAGAAGCTTCACGCGGGCGGCTATCTCGGTCTCGATTGGCCGAAGGAGTGGGGCGGCCGGGGCGCCACGGCGGTCGAGAAGTCGATCTTCGAAGCCGAGCTGGTGCGCGCGGACGCGCCGCCGATCCTGAACTTCCTCGGCCTGAGCCTCCTCGGCCCGGCGCTCATCCACCACGGATCGGAGGAGCAGCGCCGGCGATTCATCCCGCCGATGCTCTCCGCCGACGAGATCTGGTGCCAGGGCTTCAGCGAGCCCGGCGCCGGCAGCGATCTGGCCTCGCTCAAGACCGCGGCGCGCCTCGAGGGCGACGAGTTCGTCGTCAACGGCCAAAAGGTGTGGACCACGTACGGACCGTGGGCCGACTGGATCTTCGTGCTCGCCCGCACCGATGCGAAGAACCGCTACGGCGGCATCTCCTTCATCCTCGTCGAGCTGCGCACCCCGGGCGTGACCGTGCGGCCGCTGCGACAGATCACCGGCGAGAGCGAGTTCGGCGAAGTGTTCTTCGAGGACGCGCGCGTGCCGCGGGCGAATCTGGTCGGACAGATCGGCGAGGGCTGGAAGATCGCCATGACCGTGCTCGCCTACGAGCGCGGCGCCACGGCGCTCGCCTATTCCACGCGCTACTCGCGCGACCTCGCCGCGCTCGCGCACGCCTGCCGGGAGGTCGGCCGGACCGGGCCGGCGGTGCGCGAGAAGCTCGCCCGCCTGGTGGTCGAGAACGAGGTGATGCGCGCCAACGGCGTGCGCATGCTCGCCAACCTCGCCGACGGCAAGATCCCGGGTCCGGAGGCGTCGATGGAGAAGCTCTTCTGGAGCGAATTCGACAAGCGCTTCCGCGACACCGCGATCGATCTGCTCGGGCCGGGCGGGCTGCTTCTGCGCTCGTGCTCCGAGGCCCGCCCCGAGGTCGACTGGGCGCGAGAATTCCTCTGGTCCCGCGCCGAGACGATCTTCTCGGGCTCCTCCGAGGTGCAACGCAACATTCTCGCCAAGCGGGCGCTCAGCCTGCCGCAGGAAGGCTGACCGCGATGAGATTCGAGCTCTCGGACGATCAACGGCTGTTGCGCGATTCGGCGCGCGACTTTCTCGCGGCGGAGTTCCCGCTGGAAGAGACCCAGCGCGTCGTCGAGCACGACCCGCGCGGCTTCGACCCGGCGGCCTGGGCGCGCCTCGGCGAGATGGGCTACCTGGGGCTGACGTTGCCGGCCGAGGTGGGCGGTCAGCAGCTCGGCGCCGTCGAGCTGGCGATCGTCCTCGAGGAGATGGGCCGCGCCTGCGTCCCCGGCCCCTACCTCGACGTGGCGCTCGCCGCCGCGCTGCTCGCCGCGGCGGGGGGCCGGGAGCGGCTGCTCGCCGAGATCGCCTCGGGCAAGGCAATCGTCACGATCGCCCGGCAAGACGCGGCGTTCGCGGGCGAGGCGCCCTGCGGCATCGAGACCGCGAACGGCAAGCTGCGCGGCCGCAAGTACTTCGTGCCGTTCGCCGCCGAAGCCCAGGCGCTGCTGGTGACCACGCCCGGGGGCGTCTATCGAACCGACGCGCCGTTCGCCGTCACCCCGCTGCCGACGCTCGATCCGACGCAGCGCTTCGCGCGCGTCGACTTCGACCATGTCGCCGAGCGGATGGCCGCCGCCGACGTCGTCGCGGGGCTCGAGCCGCTGGCCGCCGCCGCCGCCGCCGCCATGCTGCTCGGCGTGATGAGCCGCGCCTTCGAGATCACGCTCGATTACGTGAAGACCCGCCAGGCGTTCGGCCGCCCGATCGGCTCGTTCCAGGCGCTGCAGCATCGTCTGGCCGACGCGCTGCTGCGGGTCGAGTCCACCCGCTCCGCGGTCTATCGCGCCGCCTGGTGCCTCGACAACGCCGACCCCGACGCCGCGCTCGCCGCCGCCAGCGCCAAGGCCTACGCCGGCGACGCCGCCCGGCTGGTCTGCGGTGAATCGATCCAGATGCACGGCGGCATCGGGTTCACCTGGGAGCTCGGCCTGCACTTCTTCCTGAAGCGCGCCAAGACGCTCGAGAGCCACTACGGCTCGACCGAGGTGCAGCTCGAGCGCGCGCTCGCCGCGGCGGGCCTCTAGCAGGGCGCCCACCGCATCCGCGCCGAGCGGCCTGGGGACGTAGGGGTCGGGAGTCTTTTCCCTGTTGGGAAAAGACTCCCGACCCCTTTACGACGTCCGCGCCCGGAGCGCGCGCAGACCCGCGACGATCAACAGCGTGACGATCGCCACGCCGACGTCCGTCGGTCCGAGCGGGAGATCGAGCCGGTAGGCGAGGTAGAAGCCGACGAAGGCCGTGGCCGCGCCGAGGCCGGCGGCGACGGCCGAGAACGTCAGCATGTGGCGCGTCATCAGCCGCGCGGTGAGCGGCGGGACCACCAGGAAGCCGAACGTCACCAGCGGGCCGGCGGTCATCACGCCGAAGGAGATCGTGACGCCGATCAGCAGATAAAGGACCGCGTCCCAGAACCCCGCGCGCTTGCCGAGCACGAGCGCCATCTCGCGATCGAAGGAGACCAGCAGCAGCTCCTTGCGGAGCGCCACCAGCGCCACGGCGACCGCGCCGAGGACGCCGGCGAGCAGCCGCAGGCTGGTTCCCGTGGTCGTGACGATGTCGCCCTTCAAGAGGTGGGTCATCTCGGCCTCGCCGTAGGGATCGGCGGCGACGAACAGGATGCTCGCCGCGGCCGCGAACGCGTAGGTGACGCCGATGCGGGCCTCGAGCGTCTCCCGGCCCTGGCGCTCGAGCGCGGCCAGCACCACCAGGCCGACGAACGCGAAGCCGAGCGAGCCGACAATGGCGAGGAGTCGCTCGGCGGACTCGCCGTGCCGGTGCGCTCCGAGCAGGCTGCGCGAGAGGAAGGCGAACGCCACTCCGGCCGCGGAGAGCTGCGGCAGGGCCACGCCGAGGAAGATCATGCGGCGCAGCACGAAGTAGACGCCGACCAGCGGGCAGACGAGGCCGATGAGAATGCTGCCGAGCAGCGCGTCGCGCAGCAGGAAGTCCGGGCTCAACATCTCCCCGAGAGCGGTCATCACGAGCCTCCGTCCGCGGCAGCCCCGAACGTCTCCGCGATCCGCTGCGCGGACAACAGGTCGTCGCTGCTCCCCTTGGTCGCGGAGCCATCCGCGACCCGGATCACCGAACGGACGAGCTGGCGGACGAGGCGGAGATGATGGCTCACCAGCACGACCGTGAGCTCCCGCTCGCGGTTCAACCGAGCGATGACGTCGACGATCGCCGCCTCGGCGCCGAGGTCGACGCCCGCCGTCGGCTCGTCGAGCAACAGGATCTCCGGCTCCACGGCGAGGGCGCGGGCGATCAGCACGCGCTGCTTCTGTCCGCCGGACAGCGCCCAGAACGGCTGCTCCGCGCTCTGCGCGAGCCCGACCGCGGCCAGACACTCCGCTGCGAGCCCGCGCCGGCGCCGTCCCACCGGCCACAGCGGCGGAACGCGCGCTGCTGCAGCCATGAGGACCACCTCGTAAGCCGTGAGCGGAAAGATCGGATCGAGCGACTCCTTTTGCGGTACGTATCCGGGCGGCGAGGCTCGACGGTCGAAGCCGTAGTCGATGCGGCCGCCGAACGGCGAGATGAGGCCGAGCATGCCGCGGAACAGCGTCGTCTTCCCCGCCCCGTTCGGCCCGATCAGCGCGACGAACTCGCCGCGCTCGATGACGAAGGAGACGTCGCGCAAGACCGTTCGGCCGGCATAGCCGAGGCTGACGCCGGACAGGTGAAGACTTGCGGTGGTCATCGCGTCGCCCCCGTCTGCCCGAGCGCCGCGGCGACCTGGCGCACGTCGTAGTCGATCAACGCGAGGTAGTCCGGCCGGTCCTGGCCGTCCGGCATGGCGGGCAGCACGAGCACCCGCGCGCCGGTGTGCTGCGCGACGAAATCCGGATTGCCCCGTTCGCGGAACGGCTCGATCACGATCAGGCGGACTTGCTCGGCGCGCATCTTGGGGACCAGCTCCGTGAGGTGGGTCGGCGACGGCGGGATGCCGGGCTTCGGCTCCAGCGTGTCGACGACCTGCATCCCGAAACGCTGGAAGAAGTAGTCGAAGTCCTTGTGGTAGGTGACGACCTTCGTGCCTCTCAGCGGCGCGAGCGTCGCCTGCCAGTCGGCGAGCGCGGCGTCGACCGCCTCGCGGAACGCGCGCAGACCCGCCTCGTAGTCGGAGCACCGCGTGCGATCGACCGCGCAGAAGGCCGTCCGGATGCTCTCGGCCACCGTCTTGGCCGCCACCGGATCGAGCATGAAGTGGGGATTGCCCTGCGGATGGACGTCCCCCATCGAGCGATCGAGCTGCGTGGCCACCTCCAACAAGGCAAGCCCCTGCGCGGCGAAGACCCGGCCCGGAGCGCCGGCCGAGATGCGCGGGTTGCGGGCGCCTTCGAGAAGCGGCGGCAGCCAGCCGGCCTCGAGCGACGCGCCGCCCTCGATCAGCACGTCGGCCTGGTTGACGACGCGGATGAAGCTCGGCTTGGCGTCGACGAAGTGTGGGTCCTCGGCGGGACGGGCGAGCGCCGTGACTTCGACGTCGTCTCCGCCGACCGCACGGGCCACCGCGGCGAGGTCGGCGGTGGTCGCGACCACCTTGAGCTCGTCGGCGGGGTACGACGGCGTCGAGAAGAGCGCCACGAGCGCGAGAAGCGGAACGAACGATCGCCGGATCGTGGTCCTCATGGGGTCTCTCCCGTCGCTCAAAACTTGTGGGCGGCGTGAGCGCCGAGCAGGAACTCGACCTGCGTCCACACGGAGCTGTCGCTGCCGAGGATCTGACCGTGGTCGTAATCGTACTGAAGGCGGATCTTCGAGAACTCGGTGAGGTGGAAGGTCAGGTTCGGAGCGATGCGATAGCGGTCGGCGCGATTCTCGTCGGGCCGGAACGCGCCGCGGCCGCCGGTCACCCAATCGCCGCGCAGCCCGGCCACCCAGCGCTGCGTGAAGCCGTAGAGCACCTGGGAATAGAGGCCCCAGTCGTAGAGGCTCTCCCGCGGCAGCTCGAGCGGCGGGAGGTCCGGGGCGGCGGGGTCCCGGATCTCCGCCGCGCCGGCCTCGTAGCGCCGCCCGAGCAGCTCCGTCTGCCACGACAGGAACGGGAAGCCGCCGGATTGCCACGCGGGCTTCCACTTCCAGTAGAGGTCGCCGCCGTAGATCTGCGTCCTGGTGGAGGTTCCGGAGGCGTTCGGCCCGAACGCCCCGGAGAGTCCGGCGACGAGCGCCTGGGAGTCGCTGAGGTCGAACGAGGCGACGTAGCGCGGCGCGAGCAGCAGATCCCAGGGGCCGCGCACCGGCCGGTCCGCGGCCGGGCGCCCGAACAGCGCCGCCTCCTCGGTGTTGCGGAAGCTGAACGCCGTCCCGCCCTGGCTGTTCTGCACGGCGAGGAAGAGCTCGGAGTAGAAGGGCGTCGGCGCGAGCCAGGAGGCGCGAGCCCCTGGATTGCGCAGCCCCTCGGGCCCGAGCATCCGACCGATCACCAGCGGCTGATCGACGAAGTCCCAGGCATGCGGATGCTGCTGATTCAGTCGGCCGAACTCGGTGAAGAACTGACCGGCCTTCACTTGCAGGTTCCACGGCAGCGACGCCGTGGTGAGATAGACCTCCTCCAACTCCACCTCGGTCTCGTTGTCCTCGTTCAGCTTGAAGACGATATCCGCCACGCCCTGGAAGTACGGATCGACCGCACCGTCGAGAAAGATCTCCTCGTTCGGCAACGTGAACCCGCGCTCGATCGGGTCGTGGTCACCGCGCTGGAGGGCGGTGACCTCGCGATTCGTCGACCAGCCGAAGTCGACCAGCGCGTCGAACGACAGATTGAGGTACCCGCGCGCCCCCGAGAGCAGTGCCATCGGTTGCGCCGGGGACCAGGGCGCGCGCGGCGGAGGCGCCGGGACGGCCGCGAGCGCCGCGGGCGGCGGAGCCGGAGGCGGCGCCGAGGCCGCGCCGGCGCGCTCCTCGAGCTGCTTCAGCTTCTCCTCGAGCGCGCGCATCTGGCGCCTCACGTCCTCGATCTCCCGGCGCAGATCGGCGACGACGCCGCGGTCCTCGCCGACGGCGATTGGTGGGGACCAGAACACGAGCACGGCGACCGAGATCGCCGCGCCCACTCTCACGTTCGAACGCGCACGCATCGACTCCTCCTCCCGGGATCCAGGGCGGTCGCATCGCCGCGGTCCGGGCGCGCGTGGGCGCTGGGGGGAGCCGCGACGGGCTACACGCTGGTGCTGGGGGCGGAGAGCGGAGGGGCCCGGCCGCTGTGCGGGGAGCGATGCCGGTGGACGGGCGCGGCGGCGGGCGCGAGAGCGGCGACGCCCTCGGCGCCGGCCGCAGCCGCCAGAGCGAGCAGCGGCACCGGCGCCGCCGGCGAGTGGTGCGCGGCCACACAGACGGCGCAGGGACGCACCACGTCTCTGCTGGCGTGGCTGTGACCGCGCTCGAAGAACGGGACCAGCAGCAACGCGGCGAGCACGATCGCGCCGACGACGTACGCGCAGCGCTGACGCGGGGCGGTCATCGAGTCGGTCGGATAACAGCGGCTCCCGGGGCTGTCAATCGGCGATCACGACACGGCGATCACCGGCGATCACCGCCCGGCGATCGCCGTTCGGGGACGGCGCCGAGCCGGCGAACCCCGTTGATTCCGGCGAAGCCGAGGCGTGCGCTTGCCCTTCACGAGCGGACGGATGTCGCCGGGGTCCCACCGTCGGGGTCCCACCTTGCGCATCGCGTTAGCGGCACGCTAAGAGGTCTCCTGTTCTCAGCTCCTCGCGTCGAGGGAGGGCTCGGTGAAGGACATCGTCGAGGTCGGGCAGGCGCCGCCGCTCGGTCAGGTGCCGAAGCAGATGTATGCGCAGGTGATCCGCCAGGATCGCTTCGGCGTGCCCACCAAGGCGTTCCAGATCGAGAAGATCGGCGTCCCGGACCTCGAGCCCGACGAGGTGCTGGTCTACGTGATGGCCGCCGGCATCAACTACAACAACGTGTGGGCGGCGCTCGGCATCCCGGTCGACGTCGTCAAGGCGCGCCAGCGCGCGGGCGAGAAGGAGGACTTCCACATCGGCGGCTCGGACGCCTCCGGGATCGTCTACAAGGTCGGCGCGGACGTGAAGAACCTCAAGGTCGGCGACCACGTCGTCGTCCACTGCGGCATGTGGGACCGCGATTGCCCGACCGTGAAGGCCGGCACCGACCCGATGTTCAGCACGACGTTCCGCATCTGGGGTTACGAATCGAACTGGGGGAGCTTCGCGCAGTTCGCCAAGGTGCAGGCGCACCAGTGCCTGCCGAAGCCGAAGCACCTCACCTGGGAGGCGGCGGCGGCGTACATGCTGGTCGGCGCGACCGCGTATCGCATGCTGCACGGCTGGCCGCCGCATGCCGTGCGGGCGGGTGACGTGGTGCTGGTGTGGGGCGGCGCCGGCGGGCTCGGCTGCCAGGCGATCCAGATCGTTCGCGCCGCCGGCGCGATCCCGGTCGCGGTGGTCTCCTCCGAAGAGAAGATCGAGTACTGCAAGTCGCTCGGCGCCCGCGGCTGCATCATTCGCAAGCAGTTCGACCACTGGGGGATGCTGCCGCACTGGAAGGACGACGCCGCCTACGCCAAGTGGCTGAAGGGCGCGCGCGCCTTCGGCGCGGCGCTGTGGGAGGCGGTCGGCGAGCGCAAGAGCCCGCGCATCGTCTTCGAGCATCCCGGCGAGGACACCGTCCCGACCTCGGTCTTCGTCTGCGACACCGGCGGCATGGTGGTGATCTGCGCGGGCACGACCGGCTACAACGCTACGCTCGATCTGCGCTACCACTGGATGCGCCAGAAGCGCTTCCAGGGATCGCATTTCGCCAACGACGCGCAGGCCGAGGGGCTCAACCGCCTGGTGATCGACGGCAAGGTCGACCCCTGCCTGTCGCGCACGTTCTCCTTCCAGGAGGTCCCGCAGGCGCACCAGCTGATGTACGAGAACCGCCATCCGCACGGCAACATGGCGATCCTGGTGGGCGCGCCACGCGAGGGCCTGAAGGACGCCCCCCTCGCGTAGGCCCCGCCTCCGCCCACTCAACGCGCGGTCCCCGCGCGTCGACCGAGAGCGTCGCGGGCGGCGCCGACGAGCCTACGCGGCTCCGGTCAGGACGAGCGCGACGACCCCCGCCGCCAGCGCGAAGCGATAGAGCACGAACGGCAGATAGCTGCGCAGCCGCACGTAGCGGATGAGCCCGCCGATGGCGGCGAATCCGGCCACGGCCGAGGCGAGGATCGCCAGCAGCTGCGCCGGGTCCTGCGCGACGGCGAGCAGCGCGTTCAGCTTGATCAGCGCCGCCCCGGCGATCACCGGCGTCGACAGCAGGAAGGAGAACCGCGCCGAGGTCTCGCGACCCGCGCCGAGCAGGCGCGCCGCGGTGATCGTGATCCCCGACCGCGACACGCCGGGCACGATCGCCGCGGCCTGCGCGAGGCCGATCCACAGCGCCCCGCGCCACGGGATGGCGTGCACCTCGTCCCGTAGATCGGGCTGTCGGTCCGCCCAGTAGAGCAGCACGCCGAGGCTGGCGAGCGTGCCGGCGATCAACAGCGGGGCGCGGAACGCCTCCTCGGCCTGGTGCTCGAATAGCATGCCGACGATTCCCGCCGGGATCGACGCGACGACGATCTTCCAGAACAGCGCCGCCTTCTCGCTGGCGGCCAGCGACCCCTCGCCGAGGCTCGCCGCGGCGGCGGCCGCGAGCTCCCACCAGTCGCGCCAGAAGTACCACAGCACGGCAAGCAGCGTGCCGAGGTGCAGCGCCACGTCGAAGCCGAGGCCCGGGTCCCGCCAGCCCAGAGCCCACGGCAGCAGCACGAGGTGCGCCGAGCTCGACACCGGCAGGAACTCGGTGAGCCCCTGCATGGCGCCGTAGAGCAAGCCCTCGAGATGCGTCATGGCCCGGCGTCTTTCCACGCCGTGCCCGAGGCGTCAAACCTCGAGCGGAAATCGCTCGCGCACGAACTCGAGCGCCTGCTCGCGCGTGACCAGCGCCCCTTCGAGCTGCGCGTCCTCGACCGCCTCGAGAATCGTGCGAAACGCCGGGCCCGGGCGGTGGCCGAGCGCGATCAGATCGTCGCCCGAAACCAGCGGGGGAGCCTGGATGTCCGCCGCGGAAAACGCCGCCAGGCGCGCGCGGCAGAACTCGTAGAACTGCAGGTTGCCGTTGCTCGCCGACGCGTCGATGCGGCAGAGCTCGAGAAGCTCCGCGATGCCTTCCTCGCGCAGGAACCTCTTGAGCGTCGCGAGCCGCATCTGCGGCGCGTCGAGCACCCGCAGGTGGTTCTTCACCAGCCACGCCACGCGCTCGGCGACCGCGTTCGGCCGCCGCAAGCGCCGGCAGATCTCGCGCGCCATCGCCGCGCCGCGCTCGCAATGGCCGTAGAACGTGATCTTGCCGTCGCGACGCCCGGCGCACTCGCGCTTGGCGACGTCGTGGAGCAGCACGCCGAAGGCGAGGGTCTCGCCGCGCATCGGCGACTCGTCGACGAGGCCGAGCGCCAGCATCGTGTGCGTGAACACATCGCCCTCGGGATGAAACTCCTTCCCCTGCTCGACCCCGCGCATCGCTTCGATCTCCGGCAGCACCTCGCGCAGCAGACCGAGCGCGGAGAGCAGCTCGAAGCCGCGCCGAGCCCCGCCCTCGCCGAGGATCTTGACGATCTCCTCGCCGATCCTCTCGGCCGAGACGGCGTGGAGCTCGGCCGCCATCTCGCGCACCGCCGACGCGGTCTCGGCATCGATCGCGAAGCCGAGGCGAGCCGCGAAGCGGACGGCCCGCACCAGGCGGAGCTTGTCCTCGTCGAAGCGCCGGCGCGGGTCGCCGATCGCCCGCACCAGCCGCCGGGCGAGGTCCTCCCGCCCCCCGACGAAATCGTGGACCTGCCAGGTGAAGGGGTCGGCGAACATGCCGTTGATCGTGAAGTCGCGCCGGGCGGCGTCCTCCTCAGGGGTGGTGAAGCGGACCGCCACCGGATGGCGGCCGTCGACGTAGGCCTCGTCGGCGCGAAACGTCGCGACCTCGACGCGCACGTCGTCGTGCAGGACGAGGATCACGCCGAACTGCGCGCCGACCGCGACGGTGCGCGGAAACAGCCGCTGCACCGCTTCGGGTCGCGCGCTGGTGGCGACGTCGAAGTCGCCGACCGGCGGGCGGCCGAGCAGGTGGTCGCGGACGCAGCCGCCCGCGAAGTAGGCGACGTGCCCCGCGC
>JACPRU010000050.1 GCA_016189835.1 Deltaproteobacteria bacterium
GTCTGGATCGCCGAGACGATGCTGCAGCAGACCCGCTCGGAGACCGTGCTGCGCTACTACCCGCGCTTCCTCGAGCGCTTTCCGACCCTCGGCGCGCTCGCTCGTGCTTCCGAGAGCGCGGTGCTCGCAACGTGGTCGGGGCTCGGCTATTACGCGCGCGCGCGGAACCTTCGCCGTGCCGCGCGACGAGCCGTCGCCCGCCACGGCGGGCGGCTGCCCGCAGATCCGCGGCTGCTGGCGAGACTTCCAGGCATCGGCCGCTATACCGCCGGCGCCGTCGCCAGCATTGGCTTCGGCGTCCCCGCGCCGCTCGTCGACGGCAACGTCGCTCGCGTGCTCGCCCGCTGCTTCGAGGTCGCGGGGCCGTTACGCTCGCCGTCCGTGGAGCGCCGTCTCTGGGCGCTGGCCGAAGCGCTCGTCCATCCGCGCCGGCCCGGCGACTGGAACCAGGCGCTGATGGAGCTCGGCGCCACGGTCTGCACGGCGCGCGCGCCGGCCTGCTCGCGCTGTCCGCTGCGCGCGGCCTGCGGCGCGCGCCGCCACGGCTCGGTCGAGCGCTTTCCCGAGCCGCCGCCGCGGCCGCCCACCGAGCGCGTACGCCGCGCCTGCCTGGTCCTGCGGCACGCGGACCGCGTGCTGCTGGTGCGCCGCCGTGAGGGACGGAGGCTACGCGGCCTGTGGGAGTTCCCGTGGGTCGACGCCTCGCCGCCGGTCCGCCCGCAGGCGGCGGCCCGCCGCGCGCTGTGCGAGCTGGGAGCCGGCGGCGCCGCGGCGGCGGCGCGCGCGACCGTCCGGCACGCGATCGTCAACCAGCGCATCGAGACCGTGGTGTTCGAGGCACGCCTCGCGCGCCGCCCCGAGCCGCCCTCCCGCGGCGACGCACGTTGGGCGCGCTGGCGCGACCTCGGCCGACTGCCGCTGTCCGCCGTCGGGCTCAGGGTCAGAGGGCTGCTCGCCGAGCCCTCCACGAAAGGGGGGAAAAGGGGTCGGGAGTCTTTTTGTAGATCCCGAAAAAGACTCCCGACCCCTTTGAATCGCTTCGTCAAGTGATTGCCGTGCGTCACTATATTGTCTCGATATTCTGTTCTGTTTTACCGACGATAATTTGCCAACATACGGAAATAACGCGTTTTTATGCGTGCTCGGGAAGTTGGCTCATGGGTCGCAATAGCCTCCACCCGGAGGAATCGATCCGTGAGACACCACCTGCGAACCCTGACCGTCGTCCTTTCCATCGCCTTCCTGGTCGGATGCTCGGCGACCGCGCCCACCCCTTCTCCGCAGCAGCTCTCGCAGGGGAGCACGCCGATCAAGCGGGGCTCCGCCGGCGGAAAGGCTTCCGGGTTGGCGTGCGGCATCGAGCTCTTCGACTTCGTGCCGATCGGCATCTGGAGCCGGACCGAGCGGGCATACAGTGCCGCGCTCGACAAGGCGGGCGCGCGGGCGTTGCTCGCCCCGACCTACTCGGACAGCCGCATCGACTTGATGGTCGCGACCCTCAAGTGCTCGGCGGTGGAAGGCACCGCGGTCTACTGATCGATCTTCCCAGGACGGGGCGAAACCCACCTTGCTCCTCGCCCCTCCCGGCGGCCGGCGCTCGCGAACTCCTCCTCGCGGCGCTGGCCGCCGTTTCGTTTGACCTGACGGCGCGCACCATCCAATAAGGCGGCAGCCGCCACCCGCCCCGGGGCCGCGGCCGCCGCTTGGACTCCGCGATCGTGACTGGCGAGGCGCGCTCTCCAGATGCCCACCCCCAGCGGGGCTCGCTCGCCGTCCCGATCGGCGAAGAGTCGGCGCATCGGCTGCTGCCCGCGCTACTGGTCGCGGGCGTCGCGCTGCTCGCGCCGCTGCCGCTCGGCGCCGCGCACGGCTGGGCGCCGTCGGTGCTGGAGATCGCGACGTTCTCGGCGCTGGCGTTCTTCCTCGCTGCCGAGGGCACCGGCCGGCCGCGGCGGGCGCTCGAGCCGTTGCTCGCTCCCGCGGCGATCGTGTCCGCCGTCGCGCTCCTCCAGCTCGTGCCGCTGCCGCTCGGCCTCGCGGGCTGGCTGAGCCCGGCCGCGGCCTCGCTCCATCGCCAGATGATCGACCCGTCGGCTCGCTGGTTCCCGCTCAGCGTCGAGCCGCACGCCTCGGTGGTGGCGCTGCTGCGGCTCGGCGCCTACGCCGCGGCGTTCGTCGTCGCGGCGGCCGCGCCGCTCCCCGGGCGCGGCAGCCTCCACTGCTGGGCGCTGATGCTGTCCGGAGCCGGCGCCGGCGCGGTCGCGTGGTGGCACTGGCTGGCGGGCTGGGACACGCTGCTGTTCGGAGAGTTCGCCCCCTACCACGCGATGGCGGCCACCGGGCGGCTGCACTGGCCGCTGCTCAACGCCAACCACCTGGCTTCGTGGATGAACGTCGCCGGCATTCTCGCGCTCGGCGCGCTGCTGCACCCGCCGCTGCTCGGCGCTGCGGCCCGCGCGCCGGCCTGGCCGCAACGCGCGCTCGCCGCCGCCGTGCTGCTGCTGACCGTCGCCACGCTGGTCGGCACCCGCTCGCGGGGCGGGATCGGCGCGGCGCTCGCCGGCGTGGCGATGCTGTCGCTGCTCTGGCCCGCGACGGCCGGCCGCCGGCGGCTCGGGCTTCGCGCCGCGCGCGCCGGCCTGCTCGCCGGCGTCGCCGCCGCGGTCGCGTGGATCGGCTGGGTCGCCATCCACCCGCCGGGGGACGAGGTCGTGCTGGCCGCGCTGCAGCGGCGCGACGCCACGCTCCAGGTGCGCCTGGAGATCCTGCGGCAGAGCCTCGGGCTGATCGGCGATTTTCCCGCCCTCGGCACCGGACTCGGCACCTACGGCGGCATCTTCCCCCGCTACCAGCGCTACCCCCTGCTGTTCGCCTCCGTCCCGCACGCCCATTGCGAGCCTCTCGAGTGGTTGACCGACCTCGGCGTCCTGGGCCTGGCACCGATCGTCTTCCTGGCCGTGCGCTTCGCGAGGCGGGCGTCCGCCGTGAGCGGCGTTGCGGCGCAACGCACGCGCGCGATCCTGGCGGCGGCGGTCGGCAGCCTGTTCGCGCACGCGGCCGGGGATTTTCCCCTCCGCCTGCCGGCGATCGCGCTCGGCGCCGCGATCCTGCTCGGCCTGCTGTGGCGGGAGTTCGCGCCTGGCGGGGGCGACGAAGCTCCCGCCGCGCAGTGGAGCTGGCCGGATCGCTGCGTGGGGGCCGGCGCCTTCGTGCTGGTGCTCGGTTTGAGCACGTCGGAATGGCGAGACGCTGCCGCCGTCGGCTCGGTCGCGGCCAAGCGGCGCGTGCCGACACCCCGGACCGCCGCCGGCCGCGTCTACGAGCAGATCGTCTGGCAGCGCATTGACGCGGCGGAGCCCGCCGTCGATCCGGGGCTGCGCGCGGTGCTCGCCGCGCCGGTCAGCGCGACCGCCCACCGCGCGCTCGCCCACGCCTATCGCAGCACCGAGATGCGCGAGCGGGAGCTCCGCCGCATGATCGCCTGCGAGCCCGCCAATCGCTACGGCCGGATCGAGCACGCGCTGATGCTGATCGGGATCGGCCAGTTCGCGGCCGCGCAGCGCGAGATCGAGGAAGGCTTCTATCTCGACCCGCAGTTCGGCGATCAGAGGCTGCTCGCGCTGGAGGACCCGATCGACGGGAACTGGCCGTTCCTCGAGGCCGCCTTGCGCGGCGTGCGGCGGCGGGTCGGGATCTCACCCGAAGTCCGCGGCGAGCTGCAGCGATTCGAGCAGACCGAGCAGCTGCTGCGCGAGGCTCGCGAAAGGAGGCTCCGTGGCCCCTGAATCGGGTCCCCCCCCTGCGAAGCAGCCGCTGGTGCTGCTGGCCCTGGCGCTGCTCACGGCGTACATCGGCTGGCACACGATGCCGCTCGCGCAGCGCCTCGACGTGCTCGAGCGCGACCGCCTCGAGCTGCGCGACCGGCTGCTCGCCGAGATCGAGAAGCTGCACGGCGAGATCGATGGCCTGCGCGTGGGCCTGGCTCCGCTGCCTCGGCCGCCGGATCGCTCGCCGAGCGAGGGCTCGAGCCGCGTCGAGGGGCGCGGGGATGCTTCGAGCTCCTCGCCGACCTCCGCCTCACCCGCCCCGGCGCCCCAGACCGCGCGCGTCGACCTCTTCGCCGCCGAGCGCTTTCTGTCGCGCCGGCTCTTTCCGGAGGACACCTCGCTCGCGCTGGCGATGCTCGAGGGCCTGCCGCCGGCCGAGATCGCGCGACGCTCGCGGCACTCGCTGGCCTACGTCAACGCCAAGGGCGTGCAGATCGAGCGGCAGCTCGCGGCCGCTCCCGACACCCCGCCCGAGATCCTCGCGGCGATCCGCGCCGCGGTGGCTCGCGCCCGCAAGGCGGAGTGAACGGTAGCTTGCTCGGCGCGCGGCCCGGCGGTCGCCTTTCCGGCTGCGCCGCCGAGGTCAGAATCCCATCTCTTCGAGTCCTTGCTGCCAGGGAAGAACGTCCACCCCCGCCACCCTCCGTGCGACCTCTCCGAGGTAGAAAACCGCGAGCCGTGCCTTCCTTCCGGTAAAGTCGGCGAACGCCCGCAGGCCGCGCAGATCGGCGGCGCCAACATTGCGCGAGGCCTTGATCTCGACGGCCCAAAGCTCGTCACCCGACTCGCAGACGACATCGACCTCCAGGCCGTGCTCGGTCCGAAACGTGCTCGGGCGGATCTCGCGATCGAAGGCAGCGGCGCTGTGGATGATCTGGGTCACCACCAGGTGCTCGAACAGGTTCCCGATGCGGTCGGCCGAAGCCTCGAAGTTCCCGAGCAGCCCGTTCAAGACGCCGACATCGAAGAAGTAATACTTCGGGTGCTGCACGAGACGGCGCGTGCTGCTCTTGGAGAAGGGCGAGAGACGGTGGACGACGAGGCTGTCCTCGAGAATCTCGAAGAAGCGGACTGCGGACTGTCGCGCCACTGCGGCCGTGGATGCGAGCTTGGAGAGATCGAGGAGCTGGCCGGCGCGTTCCGCGGCCACGGTGAGGAACCGCGCGAACCCCTCGAGGTTGCGGGTCAGGGCCTCGGCCTGCACCTCCTCCTTGAGATAAGTGGCCGCATAGGTCCGCAGCGTCTTGCGCGCGTCGGCCACATCATCGCCCGTGAGCATGGCCGGAAGCGTGCCGAGGCTGAGGGCGCGTCGTGTATCGAGGTCGTGGCGGCATTCCGCCGCGACGATCGGCCCCAGACGATACTCGTGAATGCGACCCGGGAGCAGATTCGCTCCACCTCGACGGAGCTTGCGCGCGCTGGAACCCGTGAGCCAGAAGCGCCGGGCGCCGCCCGGCTCGTCGAGGAGAACCTGCAGCGTGTTGAGCAGGCTCGGCAATCTCTGGACCTCGTCGATGAAGATCGCTCGCCGCGACCGTTCACGGGGCAGGGCGTCGATGCGTTCCTCGAGCTCCCGGGGGTTGCGGGCAAAATCGAGGTACGTCGGCTCGTGCATCAGATTGATCGTGAGCGCCGGCTCGAGACTCGCGACCAGCGTCGACTTGCCGGTCTGTCGCGGTCCGAGCAGCAGGAAGCTCCTCCGGCCCTTGGTCAGGAACGAGCCGATCCGGCGTGAAATCACGCGGTGATAATACGGCGGGATTTAACCGCGATCAATCCGCCGGTTTCGAGCCGCCGGCTTCGCCCTCACGCCCAGAGTTCGCCGAGGTCGATCTCGAGGCCGGGGAAGAGCGACGGCCGCACGATGGTCTCGCCCCCTTCCTTCGAGACGAGCCGGTAAGCCTCTCCGTCGAGCTCGTACAGCTCGACGGTCCGCTCGTCGGGATCGATGATCCAGTAGTGTGCGACGCGGAAACGAGCGTAGAGGAGCGCCTTGGTCGTGCGGTCTTTCCGGCCGGTCGACGGCGACAGGATTTCGACGACGAGGTCCGGAGCGCCCTCGATCGCCCGCCCGGTTACGATCGACTCGTGACCGCTTCGGATGAAGAGCACGTCCGGCTGCGCGATCGTCGTTGGGGAGAGGATCAGGTCGATCGGCGCATGCAGAATTCGGCCGAGCCGGCGTCGACGCACATGGAGCGCCAACTGCCACTCCAGGTTCGCGGACACCATCTGATGACGTGGGGCGGGCGCGGGGCTCACGAAGAGCTCCCCGCCGAGGACTTCGTACCGCTTGCCGTCGTCCGGAAGCTCGACGTAATCCTCGTAGGTAAGCGGCCCCGGCGGCAGGCGATCGAGGGTCGTACCCATGTCGGCAGCGTAGCACCCTCCAGCCGCGGGTGTCAGCAAAGCCGATGCCGGAGCCGAAGCGCTGGGATTCCGGAACATCAGTCGCCGTTTCGCGATCGCGAGGCACCCCACGGTCACCGGAGATGGGCGAGCTGACCGATCTCGGTCGCTCCGCCCGCGGAGGGCTCAGCGCGCTGTCCCGGGGACCTCGTACACGTGCACCGCGACGGGCGCCTCGCCGTAGCCTTCCGCGCCGCCGTAGCGCTGATACAGATCCTCGCCGCGGAAATCGTCAACGAACGATCCGCTCTCGGCGGCGATCTCGCGGTCCTCGAAGAGGACGCGAACCTTCGCCCCGCCCCGCAGCCCCGGAACCTTCACGCGCACCCGAGCGAGGGCTTGCTGCGGAAGCGCGAGCGAGTCTCCCCAGAGTGACGTCTCGCGGCCGTCGGCGCCGATCAGCGATGAGCTTCCCCAGAAGACTCGCCCGCCGTCGTGAAGAAACCCGATTCCCTCGATCGACCGGCCGGCGGCGGCAAACGCCTCGACCGGCGCCTCGAGGCGCGTCCATTCTCCCGGCCGCGGCAACGGGCCGATCGGCGCCGCTTGGGTCGGTACGTAGGCGAGCGCCGCGGTCAGGCCCTTCAAGTCGTAGCCGATGAAGCCGACGGCGTTGCGGTAGAAGTGGCGCAGGAACCAGTAGCCGAAGCTCGGATCGCCGGCTTGCGCCGCGAGATCGAGCGGGCCCCACGTCGCCGGCCGCCATCGCCCGTCGATCTTGATGAGCAGCGCGAGGCTTCGCGGTGGCGCGGCGGGATCGAGCCTCACCGATTGCTCAAGCCGCGCGCCCGCTTCCGCGCGGAGCGGGACCGGCAGCGAGTCGAGCGCGTGGGCGATCCAGTGCGCGTGCGCGCTGTTGACGATGCGGTCGAGCGCGTTCTCCGCGGGGATCTCCGACGGCGCATCCGAAACGCGCGCCGCGCGGCCCTCCGGCGTGCGCTCGCTCGACCGGCGCCAACGGCCCAGCGTCTGCGCGTGCGTGGTCGCGGCGATCACGTAGGTCTTGCCGTCATGCACCCGCGACCAGTGCTCGATCGGCGGAGCGGTCTCGACCGCGGGCGCCGGCGCCGCGGATTCGAGGACCGGCCGCAACGCCTCGACCTCGCCGTGCAGCCCGCGCAGCGTGCTGGCATCCCCGGGGCCGTGCGCGAGCTGCCAGCCGCGCGCGCCGCGCATCAGCTCGACGAGCACGTGGAAGCGCCAGCGCTCGTAGGGCACCGACTCGTACATCTGCGGGCGCAGCCAGATGACTTTCTGCCCGCCATCGAGCAGCGGTTGCAGGTCGGTGTGCAGGTTCGCCGGGAACAGCGGCTCGGTCTCGGGATCGTAGACGTCGAAGAACGGGACCTTCTCGAACTCGAAGCGGCTCCACGCGCCGCCGTGACCGACCATCACCGGCTTCCTGGTGCGGCTGCGCAGCAGCTCGACGACCTGCTCGAGGCCGCCGAGCTCGGCCGCGGTGGCGGCGTGAAAGCGGCCGAACGACTCCTCGAAACCGGGGCCGACCGACACGACCATGGGAGCCGAGGCGGCGAAGCGCAGGTACTCGTCGAGCTTGGCCGGGCCGCCCGCCTTGGCGGCGAGCGCGTCGGCAGAGAACACGCCGGGGCTCGGCACCACGAAAAACGTCGCCGCGTAGAGGTTGTCGTTCTGCCACCGCTCCTCGATCCGCCGAACGGTCGCCGGATTCGTGACCGCGTCGTAGCCGGGAAAATCCCGGCGCGAGGTGAGGTCGTTGTCCTTGCGGTTGTAGGGATCGGAGGTGAAGCCCTCGTAGTAGCTCCA
>JACPRU010000051.1 GCA_016189835.1 Deltaproteobacteria bacterium
CAACACATCGTCAACGCCGATTCCTAACACCGCGTGTTACTCCGGTCAAGAAACCTGCCGGGACCCGCGGAATTATTCTCAAGTAGCTGATATAGCGGGCGATTTTCTCAGGTCGCGGAGCACCAACTGGAGCCGCTGCTCGCCTTTCCACTGGTTGATCTCGGGCGTGAATACAACATCGATCACACTACCCGGCTCGGGCAACTGCTCAGCCAGGCGAAAGCCGATCGCGTCGAAACTCTTACGGCCGCCGCGGCGACGCACGCCGAGCTTGAGATGTCGCGCGCCGACGACGCGACTCGACAGCACCTCGACCTGCTCGCAGACAAACAGCGGCCGCGGGTTCGCCTGGCCACAGGGCTCGAGACGATCGAGCTCGTCGAGGGTCGCCGCCGTGATCGATTCGAGGTCGAGCCGCGCATCGACCCGCAGCTCGGGAACGAACGCGCTCGCCGGTGCCGCCGCCGCGATCACCCGTTCGAAGCGTCCGGCGAATTCCGGCAATCGAGCGCTCCGCAGCGTCAAGCCGGCCGCCATGCGGTGCCCGCCGAACCGCTCGAGGACGTCGGCGCAGCGCTCGAGCGCCTCGAACAAATGCAGCGACGGAATCCCTCGCGCGGACCCGCGCGCGATCTCGCCCTCGAGCGCCAGCAGCACCACCGGCCGATAGTGACGTTCGACGAGCCGGGCGGCGACGATCCCGACCACCCCCGCATGCCATCCTTCGGAAGCCAGAACGTAACTGCGCCGGCTTTGACGATCCTCGAGCGCGTCAATCATTCGCTCGGCCTCCTCGACGGTCGCCTCCTCGATGCTGCGCCGCGAGCGGTTCTGTCCGTCCAACTCCTCCGCGAGCCGACGCGCGCGGCCCGGGTCGTCGCAGGCCAGCAGCTCGACCGCGAGCGAGGCGTCGGCGAGCCGCCCGCTCGCGTTCAATCGCGGCCCGAGCCGGAAGCTCAGGGTGTCGACCGTGATCGCGCCGCCGCCGACCACCTCGTGCAGCGCCCGCAGGCCGACCCGCCGCCCGCGGGCGATCTCGCGCAAACCGTGCTTGACCAGCACGCGGTTCTCCTCGAGCAGGGGCACGAGATCGGCCACGGTGCCGAGCGCCACCAGATCGAGCAGCCGGCGCAGATCCGGCACCGCGGCGCCGCTCTCCCGCAGGCGCATGCGCACGCCCATCAGCAGGTAGAACACCACGCCGGCCGCACTGAGCCCGGCGAACGGGAACCCCGCTTGGAACACCACGGGATTCAGCACCGCGAGCGCCGGCGGGCGAAGCGCGGGATTCTGGTGGTGATCGCACACGATGATCTCCAACCCGAGGCGCGCCGCCTCGGCGATCTCGGCGTGGGCGGCGGCGCCGCAGTCCGCGGTGACGACCAGCCGCGCTCCACGCGCGGCGAGCTCGCGAAGCCCGCTGGCCCGCAAACCGTAGCCGTCGCGGAGGCGATGCGGAATGTGCACGATCGGCTCGCAGCCGAGGTCGCGGAGAAACAGCAGGAGCTGCGTGCTCGCGGTGATGCCGTCCACGTCGTAGTCGCCGTACACGGCGATTCGCTCGCGCCGCCGCACGGCGTCGACCAGCCGCTCCGCCGCACGAGGCATCTCGGCGAAGAGCATCGGTGACCGCAGGCTGCGAGCCAGCGATGCGTCGAGGAAGCTCGCCGCCCGGGCCGGCTCCGTCAGTCCCCGGTTGGCCAGCAGCTGGGCGAGCAACGCGCCGATGCCGAGCTCGCGCTCGAGCCGCGTTCGCGCGCTCGGCTCGTCGGCGGCAAGCGTCCAGCGGCGACTCGCTCGCGACATCCGCTGCCGCCCGTGCCGCGCCTCGGACCGGAGCTACGCCGCGGCCTTGGCGCGCGTCCGAGGCTTGAAATCCATGTACAGCACGATCGGGCTCGCCACGTAGACCGACGAGTAGGTCCCCACGAGCACGCCGACCAGCAGCGTGAACGCGAATCCGTGGATGATCTCGCCGCCGAGAAAGAACAGCGCCAGCACGACCAGGAACACCGTTCCGCCGGTCAGGATCGTCCGGCTGAGCGTCTCGTTGATGCTGCGGTTCATCACCGCGGCCAGAGGCTCGCGGCGGCTCTTGCGCATGTTCTCGCGAATCCGGTCCGACACGATCACCGTGTCGTTGACGGAATAGCCGACGAGCGTGAGCAGCGCGGCCACCGTCGTGAGGTCGAACTCCATGCCGGTGAACGACAACGCCGCGACCGCCACCATCACGTCGTGCAGCAGCGCCACGGCGGCGCCGACGCCGAACCGCGGCTCGAAGCGAACGGCGATGTACACCCCCATGACCACCGTGGCCGCCAGCACGGCGAGCACCGCGCGCTGCCGCAAATCCTTTCCGACGCGCGGGCCGACGGTCTCGATGCGCAGCACCTCGAAGTCGCTCTTGCCGCGAAAGCGTCCGGAGAGCGTGTTGCTGATCTGTTGCGGCAGGCCGCGCTTCAACTCGGGATCGGACTCCAGCATGCGCACGATGAACTCGTTCGAGCCGCCGCTCCCGAAGTCCTGCACCGTGACGTCCTTCGCCGCGATGCTCTCCAGCGCCGAGCGGATGTCGTTGATGGACACCGCTTGGTGAAACTTGACGTGAATCAGCGTCCCACCCGCGAAGTCGATGCCGTAGTTCACTCCGCGCACCGCCAGCGACACCGCGCCG
The DNA here is from genome assembly GCA_016189835.1 of Deltaproteobacteria bacterium. GTDB lineage: Bacteria > Desulfobacterota > Binatia > JACPRU01 > JACPRU01 > JACPRU01. Next base: position 2,678 of record JACPRU010000051.1, read on the forward strand.
AGCACGATCACGACGATCGACACCGTCACCGCGTAGAAACGATAGCCCACGAAGTCGATGTTGGTTCCGGGCCGGATGAGTTCGAACATGGAGCGACGTCCCTTCAGATGCTCACCGCGCGGATCTTGTGCACCTGGACGCGGATGTCGTGCCAGACGCGGGTGCAGAAGTAGGCCGTGAAGATCGTGGTGACCAGACCGATGCAGAGCGTGACGGCGAACCCTTTCACCGGGCCGGATCCGAACTGGAAGAGGATCAATCCCGACAGGAACGTGGTCACGTGGGTGTCGATGATCGCCGGGAAGGCCCGCTCGTAACCGGCGTCGACCGCCGCCCTCACGGTCTTGCCGAGCCGGGTCTCTTCGCGGATGCGCTCGTTGATCAGCACGTTGGCGTCCACGGCGATACCCATCGTGAGCACGATGCCGGCGATTCCGGGGAGCGTCAGCGTGGCTCCGAACGCAGCCAGGCCGGCCAGCATGTACAGCACGTTGATCAGCAGCGCCGCGTCGGCGAGCACGCCCGCGCCGCGGTAGTAGACGGCCATGAAGAGAATCACCAGCACGCTGCCGACCGCGAACGACAGCATCCCCTGCCGGATGGAGTCCCGGCCGAGCGAGGGGCCGACGGTGCGCTCCTCGGCGATCGTCACCGGCGCAGGCAGCGCGCCGGCGCGCAGCACGATCGTCAGGTCGCGTGCGTCGCGGATGTCGAAGCTGCCGGTGATGACGGCGCGGCCGCCGGCGATCCGCTCCTGGATGCGCGGCGCCGAATACACGGTGTTGTCGAGCACGATCGCCAGCCGCCGTCCGACGTTCTTGGCCGTGAGGTCTTCGAACAGGTTCGCGCCGCGCGCGTTGAAGCTCAGCTCGACCAAGTAGTTCCCCGGGACGTTGCTGTCCGGTCGCGGCCGGGCATCGGCGATGACCTCCCCCGTCATCAGCGTCTTCTTCTCCAGGAGATGAGCGATCGGCCGGCTCCGTCCCGAGAGCGGCTCGGTCTCCATGCCGCAGAGGACCTCGGAGCCCGCCCCGGCGCGCGCGGTGGCGCGGGCGAGCGACTGGCCCCGCTCCGGATCCCGTAGACGACAGGGATCCTCGCCGCCGAGCGCGCTCTCCACGGATTTGTTCTCGGCCAGCAGCTTGAACTCGAGAATCGCCGTCTTGCCGATGATGCTCTTGGCGCGATCCGGATCGGTCTCGCCGGGAAGCTGCACCAGGATGGAATCGCTGCCGCTGCGCTGGATGAGCGGCTCGGAGAGACCGAGCTGGTCGATGCGGTTGCGCACCGTCTCCAGAGACTGCTCGACGGCGAATTCCTGGATGCGCTCGATTTCCTTCGCGGTCACGACGAAGCGAAGCCGACCGGCGGGCACGTCCGCCGTCACGCGCTGTAGCGTCGGAAAGCGGTCCTTCACCACCCCGGCCACGTCCTCCGCTTTGCCCCCTTCGGCGAGGTCGATCACGATCGCCCGGCTGCCGTCGCGGCTCACGCCGCCGACCGCTACCCGCGCGCTCTGCAGCTCGCGCTTGAGGTCTTCCGCCGAACGGTCGACGCTGAACTCCAGCGCCTTTTCGGTCTGCACCTCGAGAACGAGGTGCATACCCCCCTGCAAGTCGAGGCCGAGGCGGATTGCCTGGTCGGGAAGGAAGGATCTCCACCAGGACGGAAGCGAGCGAACGACGGTCGGCACGAGATAGAGCAACGCCGCCAACGTCGCGCCCAGCACGAGCAACGACCGGTAGAGGAGGTTGCGCGTCATGACGGGGCGCCTTCCTTGTCCTCGGCCTTGACGGAGCGCTGCGGCGCCGGCTCGATGCTGCGGCGATCGACCTTGACGCGGACGTTGCTCGCCAGCTCCACCCACGCCACCGGCCCCTTCAGGTCGACGACGCGCGCGTACAATCCGCCGGCGGCGAGCACCTCGTCGCCCTTCTTGAGCTTCGCGCGGAAAGTCTCCTTGTCCCGCTCCCGCTTCTGCTGCGGCCGCAGCACGATGAAGTAGAAGATGCCGAAGATGGCGAGCATCATGATGAGCGGCCCGAAGGCCGACGGGCCTTCCGGCCCCGCCATCTGGGCGAGCACCAGCTCCTTCATTCTCTCTCCCCTTCTCCTCCGGCGAGCTCGCAGAGTATCCGCGATGTGTATTCCGGAAAGCGCCCCTGCTCAAGGGCTCGCCGCAACCCGGCCACGAGGCCGAGGTAGTACGCGAGATTGTGCACCGTGTTGAGGATCGCCGAGAGGATCTCTCCCGACACCGCGAGGTGACGGAGGTAGCCGCGGCTGAAGCGCGCGCACACCGGGCAGGGACAGCGCGGGTCGACGGGACCCGGGTCGCGGGCGAACCGGGCGTTGCGGATGTTCAGCCGTCCCCGCGAGGTGAACAGTGTTCCGTTGCGCGCGTTGCGCGTCGGCAGCACGCAATCGAAGAGATCGTAGCCCATCGACACGAGCCGAATCAGGTCCTGCGGGGTGCCGGCGCCCATGAGATAGCGGGGGCGCTCTCGCGGCAGGCGATCCGCGCCGGCCGACGCCGTCTCGTAGAACAGCTCCCGCGGTTCGCCGACCGACAACCCGCCGACGGCGTATCCCGGCAGGTCGAGCGCCACCGACAGCTCGGCGCTGCGTTCGCGCAGCGCTGCGACCACGCCGCCCTGCACGATGCCGAACAGCGCCCCCTGGCCGCTCCAGGCGGCGCGCGATCGCTCGAGCCATCGCGCGGTCCGGGTCACCGACTCCTCGAGCCTGCCCGGCTCGGACGGATACGGGGCGCAGTCGTCGAGCGGCATCAGGACGTCGACCCCGAGCCTCTGCTCGATCTCGACCACGCGCTCGGGCGTCAGCGACTGCAGAGAGCCGTCGAGGTGAGAGCGGATGCGCACTCCGTCGTCGTTCCGCTCGACGAGCTGCGCGAGGCTGAAGACCTGGAAGCCGCCGCTGTCGGTGAGAACCGGCCCGTCCCATCCCATGAAGCGCGACAGCCCTCCGAGCTCGTGCACCGCCTCGATGCCGGGCCGTAAGGAGAGGTGATAGGCGTTGGCGAGCAGCAGCTGAGCCCCGAGGCGCCGCAGGTCCTCGGGTGTCGCCCCTTTCACCGCCCCGCCGGTGGCGACCGGCATGAACGCCGGCGTGTCCACCGCGCCTCGCGCGGTATGGAGGCGACCGCGCCGCGCTCGACTCGACGGATCGGCGGCGAGCACCTCGAAGAAGGGCCGGGCGCCGCTCATACGATCAGCATGGCGTCACCGTAGCTGTAGAAGCGGTACTGCCGCGCCACGGCCTCCCGATACGCCGCGAGGATTCGCTCCCTGCCCGCGAACGCCGCCACCAACACCAGCAGCGTCGAGCGCGGCAGGTGGAAGTTCGTGATCAGCGCCTCGACGACGCGAAACTCGTGGCCCGGGACGATGAACAGCGAAACCTCGCCGCGAAAGCCGCGGCCGGCGAGAAGCTCCGCGGCGGCCGCCTCGAGGGCGCGGACGGTGGTCGTGCCGACCGCGACCACTCGCCGTCCCTCGCGCTTGGCCTCGGCGATGCGCGCCGCCGTGGCCGGCGGCACCTCGACCCGCTCCGGCGCCATGTGATGGTCTTCGACCCGCGCCGTGCGGACCGGCAGGAACGTTCCGGGCCCCACGTGCAACGTCAGGTCGACGATCTCCACCTCGCGCGAGCGCAGGTGATCGATCGTCTCGAGCGTGAAGTGAAGACCGGCGGTCGGCGCCGCGACGGCACCGCACGAGCGCGCATAGACCGTCTGATACGCCTCGGCGTCGCTCTCGTCCGCCGCTCGGTCGATGTACGGCGGCAGCGGCACCTCGCCGACCGCGTCGAGCAACTCGATCACCGGACGGGGGGCGGCGAGCCGTACGCTGCGGATCGCCCCGCCGGCGCCGTCGTCGAGCCAAGTCGCGACGATTCCGCCGCGAAGCTCCGCCGAGCCGCCACGGCGCAGCCGGCGGGCGGGGCGGGCGAGGCAGGACCAGACTTCTCCGTCCGCGTCGGCGCGCTCGCAGCGCAGCAGCAGCACCTCGACCGCACCGCCGCCGCTGCGCTCGCCCCGCAGCCGCGCCGGGATCACCCGCGTGTCGTTGCGGACCAACAGGTCGCCGGGGCGCAGATACTCCGGCAAGCGCTCGAAAGAGGAATGCGCCGGACTCGCCGCCGCGCGATCGACGATCATCAGGCGTGCCGAGCCGCGCTCCGGTAGCGGCCGCTGGGCGATCCGCTCCGGCGGCAGATCGAAGTCGAACTCGTCGAGGTTCATCCGCCGGGAAAGCCGAGCGCCTCAGGCGCGGGGCTTCGCGCTCTTCGGCAACGGCAGGCCGAGCTCCTGCATGACGAGCTGAACGTCCTCCCAGACGAGTTTCTTGTCGGCCGGATTGCGCAGGATATAGGAAGGGTGGAACGTGGGCATCAGCTTGCGGCCGCGAAACTCGAACCAACGGCCGCGCAGCTTGCTGATCGGCGTCACCGTGCCGAGCAAGGTCTGCGCCGCGAACTTGCCGAGCGCAACGATCACCTTCGGCGAGATCACGTCGATCTGCCGGAACAGGAACGGCTGGCAGGCGGCGATCTCATCGGGCTCCGGGTTGCGGTTTCCCGGCGGTCGGCACTTCACCACGTTGGCGATGTACACCTCGCTTCTCTGCAAGCCCATGCCGCGCGTGATGATGTCGGTGAGGAGCTGCCCCGCTCGTCCGACGAACGGCTCGCCCATGCGGTCCTCGTCCTCGCCGGGCCCCTCGCCGACGAACAGCAGCTCCGCATGCGGGTTGCCGACGCCGAAGACGATCTGCGTGCGCCGCTCGCAGAGCTTGCACCGGCGGCAGTCGCCGATCTCCTCGCGTACGACCGCAAGCTCGCTCGGGGCCTCGGCCGAGCGCCCACCGACCGTCGCGCCCGCGCTCGCGCGCGCGGCGGCGAGGTGCGCGGTGCCGGCGCGGGGAAACCCCTCGACGAACGATTCGCGCGCCTCCTCGACGAACGCCCGCAGGCCGCGCAGGGCTTCACGCAAGCGCTCTTGAGGCGTGGAATCGGACATTGTACGTTGGCCGCGGATGCCTTGGCTCGCGCTCGGCGCTGCCATGCTGATCGTGCTCGCCCTGCCCGACTCGGCCTGGGCGTGGGGCCCCGTCACTCACCTTTACCACGGCGCCGAGGTCTTGCGGAAAGCTAGCAACCTCCCCGCCGCGCTACAACAACTCCTCGCCAGCCATCGCTGGGAGTACTTCTACGGCTGCATCGCCGCCGACATCGTCCAGGTCAAGCGCTACACCCACTCGATCTACACGCACTGCCACAGCTGGCGCGTCGGCTGGAAGATCCTGGACGAGGCTCGCTCCGCGCCGCAGCGAGCGTTCGCTTACGGCTACCTGTCCCATCTCACCTCGGACACCTATTCGCACAACTTCTACGTGCCGACGCAGCTCGTCGCCAGCTTTCCGAGCCGCGCCCGCAGACACGTCTACTGGGAGGCGCGGTTCGACGCCCACCTCGAGGACAGCCACCGCGCCCTGCTGCGCGGTGTTGCCGGCCGTCGATTTCCCGAGTGCGACGCGCTGGTCGAGCGCGTCGTCGGCAAGACGCTGCTGTCGTTCCGCGCCAACAAGCGGATCTTCGAGTCCATGGTCGCGCTGCAGCACCTCTACCGATGGCAAGCCGCGCTGCGCCGGATCACGGCGCGCTCGCGCTTCACCCTGAGCGCCGGCGAGATCGGACGATACAATGGGCTGTGCATCGCCGCCATCCACGACTTGCTCGAGAACGGCGACCAGGCGCTCGTCCTGCGCCACGACCCGACCGGCCACGAGAACCTGCGACACGCCAAGGACGTGCGCAGGAAGCTCCGCGAGCTGCGCCGCCGTCGGCTGCCGATCGAGGAGCTGCGCCAGCGCTTCGTCGAGTCACTCGCGTCGGCCGCCCGGCACCAGCGCGCCTCCGATCGCGAATCCTAGTCCACCGGAGCCGCGGGCCTCGGCCGGGGGACTCGAGCCTGGATCCACCCGGGCGGCGACCGTGCCCGGCTCGCGTGCGATCACGGCTCCGCGACTCGCTCCCGCCGCGCCCGCGCCCCGGCCTTGGGCTCCGCCGGCCCCGACGCCGAGCTCCGCAGGCTCGCCACCCGCTCCATCAGACGCTCGGCGACGACCTCCTTGTCGAGCAGCGGCCAGCCTTCCGCCTCGCCCTCGGCGCTGATCAGCCACACGCGATTCGTGTCCACGTCGAATCCCGCATCCGTCTGACTCACGTCGTTCAGCACGATCAGGTCGAGGCGCTTCTCGCGCAGCTTGCGGCGTGCGTGCTCGATGCCGTGCTCGGTTTCCGCGGCGAAGCCGACCAGCAGGCGATCGGCGCGCCGCCGGGCACCGACCTCGGAGAGGATGTCCTCGGTCTGTTCGAGCGCCAGCGACAACGAGCCGTTGCCCTTCTTGATCTTGTGGCGGGCGGGGTGGGCCGCGCGATAATCCGCGACGGCGGCGGTCATCACGACGACACTTGCCCACGGCTCACGCGCGAGCACCGCGTCGCGCATCTCGCTCGCCGTCGTCACCGCGATCCGCTCCACCCCCAGAGGAGCTTCCAACGCCGTGGGGCCGGTCACCAGCACCACCGACGCTCCGTGACGCCGGGCGGCGGCGGCGACGGCGAAGCCCATCTTTCCCGACGAGCGGTTCGAGATGAATCGCACCGGGTCGATCGCTTCGCGGGTCGGTCCCGCGGTCACCAGAACGCGCTCGCCCGCCATCACCTGCGGCGTGAGCGCCGTCTTGATTCCCTCGAGCAGGGACGCTTCGGAAGCGAGCCGCCCCTCTCCTTCGTAGCCGCACGCCAGCCAGCCGGCCTCGGGATCGACGAGGTGCATGCCGAGCTGGCGAAGCTTCGCCAGGTTCGCCTGCACGACGGGATTGCGGTACATGTTGACGTTCATCGCCGGCGCGACCACGATCGGCGCCCGCGTCGCCAGGGCCACCGTGGTCAGCAGGTCGTCGGCGATCCCGTGCGCCAGCTTGGCGATCACGTTGGCGGTCGCCGGCGCGATCACCAGCACGTCCGCGGAGTCCGCCAGACGGATGTGGCCGATCTCGGATTCCTGCGTCAGGTCGAAGGTGTCGATCGCCACGGGGTGGCCGGACAGCGTCTGCAGCGTGAGCGACGTGATGAACTGCGCGGCGCCGCGGGTGAGCACCACCCGCACCGTGACGCCTTGCTTGACGAGCGCGCGCACCAGCTCGGCGGCCTTGTAACAGGCGATGCCGCCCGAAAGCCCGAGCACCACGGTCTTGTCATGAAGCACCGGCATCTCTCCAGCTCTCACCGGCCTCGGCACGAATCTCCTTCAACGTGAAGCTCTCTCGCAGGAAGAAGTATAGCCCAAGGAGAACCGTGCTGGCGAACTGCATCACGTGGACCAGCACCGAGTAGCTGAAGGATACGCTCTTGCCGACGCCGTACACGGCGAGGCCGACCTCGCAACCGACCTGGAACATGCCGATGAAGCCCGGGCCTCCGGGAATCGCCACCGCGATCGCCACGATCGAGGTGAGCGACAGCGCCCCCCGCACCCACGGCACCGGCAGGTCGAGCGCCGACAGGCCCAACCCGAAGGTGAGCGCCAGGGTCAGCCACACCGCCAACGAATAGAGCATCGCCAGACCGACCGCCGCCGCGCTGCGCAGGCTGCCGAGACCGTCGGCGAATTGCCGCACCGCATGCAGCAGCGGACCGGCGAGCCGCGCGGGGGCCGGCCGCAGAACGGCGGCGAGCAGCTCCACCGCGCGACCGGGGAAATGCTGCAGCACGACCAGCACGACGAGAAACGCCACGAACGTGGCGAGAAACAGCCAACCGTATCGCTGCCATTCCGGCGGCAAGGGCAGCGCGAGCGTGGCCACGCCGAAGAAGAGCACCAACGTGGCCATGTCGAACAGTCGCTCCACGGCGACGGTCGCCACGGTCGGGGCGAGCGGCAGCCCCTCCTTGCGCGCCAGCACGAGCGGACGCAGCACCTCGCCGGCGCGCAACGGCAGCAGCATGTTGGCGGCGAAGCCCATGGCGGTCGCTGCGAACAGCGATCGTCGACTGACCGGCGCGAGCGGCAAGAGCAGCACCCCCCAGCGCAGCGCACGGAAGTACAACGAGACGCCCGCCGCCAGCAGGATCGGCAGCAGGTAGAGCATCCTCGCCGACGCCAGCGCCGCCGAGGTCTCCCCCCACGACACGTCGCGTACGGCGATCCACAGAAACACCGCCGAGAGCGCGAGGCTCAGGGCTATTCGCGTTAGACGCTTCAAGCGGCGCGCACGGCCCGAGAAGGGCGGATGGCTCGCTCAGCCTGGACCGTCGCCGCGAATGAAGCTCTCGACCTCGTCGCGCGCGATGTCGTCCGAGACCTGCCGGGGCGGATGCTTCATGAAATAGGATGAAACGCCGAGCAACGGGCCCCCGATGCCGCGGTCACGCGCCAGCTTGCAGCAACGGATGGCGTCGATCGCCACTCCCGCCGAGTTCGGACTGTCCTCGACCGACAGGCGCGCCTCGAGCTCGATCTTCGCGCCGCCGAAGCCGCGACCCTCGATGCGGAGAAAACAGACCTTGTTGTCCTTCTGCCACGGCACGTAGTCGCTCGGTCCGATGTGCACGTTCTGGCTGTCCATGCGCTCGGGGAGATTCGACTGCACCGCCTCGGTCTTCGACAGTTTCTTGAAGCCGAGCCGTTCGCGGTTGAGCATGTTGAGGAAATCCGTGTTGCCGCCGGTATTGAGCTGGTACATGCGCTCGATCTGGATGCCGCGGTCCGCGAACAGCTTGGCGAGCGAGCGGTGGACGATGGTCGCGCCGAGCTGCGACTTGATGTCGTCGCCGACGACGGGAATCTTCTTGCGCGCGAACTGCTCGGCCCACTCCGGGTTGGAAACGATGAACGTCGGCATGCAGTTGATGAAGCTCACTCCCTCGTCGAGGCAGGCTCGCGCATAGTGCTCGGCCGCCCGCTGGCTGCCGACGGGGAGGTAGCTGACCACCACGTCGGGCCTGGTGGCACGCAGAACCTGGGCGACGTCGACCGCCGGCGCGGAGGAAGGCACGAAGCGTTGCTCGGGCGGGTACTCCAGCAGGTGCTCCGAGAAGCCGTCGAGCATCGGCCCCATCTCGACGCGAACCTTGTAGCTCGGCAGCTTCGGGTAGATCTGCTGCGTGCAGTTCGGCGGGGCGAGCGCGGCGACCTCGAGCGGCTTGCCGACCTTGCGCTCGTCGATGTCGAACGCGCACACGACCTGGATGTCGCCGGGACGATAGCCGGCCAGGTCGAGATGCATCAGTCCCGCGCCGGTGCCGTGCTTCGGACCCTCCCCGTCTCGGTAGTACTCGATGCCCTGCAGCAGGCTCGAGGCGCAGTTCCCCACCCCCACGATTCCGAGACGGACTTTAGGCATGACCCGATCCCACCCCTGGTTTGGATAAAACGCAGTTAAAGACAGAATCTATAAGGAACGCCCGCTCCCTTGTAAAGCACGGCCCGCGCCGCGGCGGGCCACGCTTACACGGCGCCGGCAAGCGCCTGATCGAGCAACCGGGCGAGCTCCGCGAAGGACTTGCTGACCGCGTGGTCCGGCGCGGCGATGGTGATCGGCCGACCGGCGTCACCGCTCTCGCGAACCTCGGTCATCAGCGGCAGGCGGGCGAGCACGTCGACGCCGAATTGGCGCGCCAGCGAGTCGGCGCCGCCCGCGCCGAACATCTCCTCCCGCTCCCCGCAATCCGGGCACTCGTAGTAGCTCATGTTCTCGACGAGACCGAGCACGGGAACGTGCAACTGGCGGAACATCGCGATCCCCCTCTCGACGTCGGCGAGCGCCACTTCCTGCGGCGTCGTCACGATCACCGCGCCCGCCAGCGGCACCTGCTGGGCAAGGGTCAGCGCCGCGTCTCCGGTCCCGGGCGGCATGTCGACGACCAGGTAATCCTGCTCGCCCCACTCGATGTCGCGCAGGAACTGCCGGATCAGCCCCATCACCATCGGGCCGCGCCAAATCACCGGCGAGCTGTCGTCGAGAAAGAATCCCATCGACATCACGTCGATGCCGTAGCGCTCGATCGGGGCGATCTTCCCGCCCACCGGCCGCGGGCGCGCGTCGATGCCGAACAACAGCGGTGCCGACGGTCCGTAGACGTCGGCATCCATCAAGGCCACCTTCGCGCCGGCTTGCCGGAGCGACACCGCGAGATTGACGGCCACCGTCGACTTGCCGACGCCCCCCTTGGCGCTGGACACCGCCAGAATCCGCCGCACGCCGGGGACGTCCGCTCTCCCCTCGGCGTGTGCATGCGGTGGCGGCGCCGCGTCGCCCGCGGTCGCGACCCGCACCGAGCGAACCTGCGGGATCGTGGCGACCGCCTCCTGCACCCGCTGGGCGATCGCCTGCGCCACCTCGCGGCGGCGGCTGGCGGCGATCAGCTCCACCACCACTTCGCCCGCCTCGACTCGCACGTCGCGCACCAGCCCGTAGCGGACGATGCCGTAGCGGAAGCCCGGAAACGCCACCTGTTCGAGGCGCGCGAAGATCTCATCTCGCAGAGGCACGAAAGTGACCGCCAGGCTTACCGCACGCGCGGCGAAAACTCAATCGCGCTCCGGTCCGCCGGCCGCTCTCCGACCGCTTCGGCGAGCCGCAGCTGCGTTGACTTTGATGTACCTTTGGCCGATATCTCACGCCTTCCACGGACCCACGGTGAACAGTGCCTCGAAATCCTCGGTCGCGGAAAGCCACGCCGCGGGCGACCTGCTGACGGCCGACATGGCGGCGATCGAGCGCAAGATTCAGGAGACGATCCGCTCGCGGGAGCCCCGCCTGACCGAGATCGCTCTCCATCTGATCGGCGCGGGCGGCAAACGGGTGCGGCCGCTGGTGGCGATGTCGGTGTTCCGCGCCTGCGGCGGCGAGGACCCCGGCGACATGATCGATCTCGGCGCCGCGCTCGAGCTGATCCACTCCGCCACGCTCCTCCACGACGACATCATCGACGGTGGGGAGGTCCGCCGCGGCCGCGCGTCCGCCTATCTCCGGTTCGGCGCTCCCGACACGCTGGTGACCGGCGACTTCCTGTTCTCGCGGGCCTTCGAGATCTGCGGACGGTTCGAGGAGACGGTCGTCCGGTGGGCGTCCGAAGCGTGCGTCGCGCTCACCGAGGGGGAGATCATGCAGGCGCGCCTGCGCCGCAACGCCGACGTTACCGTCGAGGACTATTACGAGATCATCCGGCGCAAGACGGCGTGCTTGTTCCACGCCGGTGCTCGCATCGCGGGTCACATCGCCGGCGCCCGCCGCGACGTGGTGGAAGAGCTCGGACGCTGCGGCACCGCGATCGGTCTCGCCTTCCAGGTGATCGACGATCTGCTGGATGTCGACGGCGATCCGGCGCAGACCGGCAAGCCCGTCGGGATCGACCTGCGCGACGGTAACCCTTCGCTGCCGATCGTCCTGGCGCTGCCGCGCAGTCCTTCGCTGATGCGCGCCTGGCGCCTGGAGAGCCCGACGGACGGCGAGATCCACGCCGGCCTCGCGGAGATCCGCACCAGCGGCGCCCTCGAACGGGTCCGCCAGGAGGCTCTGCGCTACACCCGCACGGCGACCGCCTCTCTTGCATCACTCCCCGACTCTCCGTACCGTGACTTCCTGCAGTCCCTGGTCGCGGACATGCGCGATCGGGTGTGCTGATCTCCTAGGACGCGACTTCGCTGTCTTGCACGAAGATATGAGATACGAGGCCTCAGTACGCGACCACCGTTTGGTTGCGGCTGTGCCGCGCTGAGAGAGCGCGTTACGCATGCCGACGGATCGCTTCGGGCGAGAGATCGACTACCTGCGGATCTCGCTGATCGATCACTGCAACTTGCGGTGCATCTACTGCATGCCCTTGACGGGCCTGCGGTTCGCTCCTTCCGCCGAGCTGCTGACCGCGGCGGAGATCGAGACGGTGGGCCGCGCGGCCGTCGCCGCCGGATTCCGCCGCGTACGCCTGACCGGAGGCGAGCCCACGCTACGTACCGATCTCGTCGAGATCGTATCGCGGCTGGCGTCGGTCTCCGGCATGGGCGACATCGCCATGACGACCAACGGAATCCTGCTCCCGCAGCTCGCGCCCGATCTGAAGCGCGCCGGCCTGCGACGGGTGAACATCCACATCGACACCCTCAACCCCGAGCGCGTGCGGCAGATCATGCGCTGGGGCGATCTGGCGAGGATCTGGGACGGCATCCGGGCCGCCGAGGCCGCCGGGCTGACGCCGCTCAAGCTGAACACGGTCGTGGTGCGAGACTACAACGACCAGGACGTCGTGGAGCTCGCCGCGCTCACCCTCGAGCGCGACTGGCACGTGCGTTTCATCGAGCTGATGCCGCTCGGGGTCGACGAGGCGGCGGCCGTCGCGCGGCGGCAGTTCGTCTCCAATCGCGACACGAGGCGGCGGATCGAACAGGCGCTCGGAGCCCTGACGCCGCTGGCTTCGCAAAACCCCTCCGACGAGTCGAAGAATTTCCGACTGCCGCGCGCGAGAGGCGTGATCGGTTTCATCAGCCCGGTCAGCGAGCCGTACTGCGGGAGCTGCAACCGCATGCGACTCACCGCCGACGGGCGCTTTCACCTGTGCCTGCTCAACGACGACGAGCTCGACGTCAAGCGGGCCATCCGCTCGGGGGGCGGAATCCCCGTGGTTCGCGACATTCTGCTGCGGGCGGTGACGGCGAAGCCCGTCGGCCACAAGCTCGACCGCGGCGAATCGACCGAGCGCCGCGACATGTATCAGCTCGGCGGCTAGCCGGAGCCCCTCCGAGCGATCGCGCCCCTCGGCCGATCAGCCGGACGGACTCCCGGTGCGCCTCAGGCTCGGGCGAAGATCTCCCGCAAGTCGGCGGGGAGGCGGACGACCTTGCCGGCGCGATCGACGCACGCGTGCACCGTATAGCCCTCGACGATCGCCTCCCGGCCGCAGGTGACTCGATAGTCGAAGCGCAGGCTCGCGCCCCGCACCTCGACCGAATCGATCGCCACGGCGAGCAGCATGTCGAAGCGCGCGAGGGAGCGATACCGGCACGACGCCTCGCGCACCGGGAAGAAGAACCCGGCGCGCTCGAACTCCTGATACGGCCGCCCCAGCGCCCGCAGTAACTCGGTCCGCGCCTCTTCGAACCACAGCAGGGCACGCGAGTGATGCGCGGCCTGGAATTGATCCGTGTCGGCGTAGCGCACGCGCCGCTGATACTCGAACACCGCCATTCCGCGGCCGTTCCTAACCGAGGCCCGCGCGCTTGGCAACGCAGGCGGGACGCACTGAGGACGGCCGCGCGGCACGAGCGATTGGTGGCCGGGCGCCCCTGTGTTAAGGAGCGCGCCTTGGACGCTGGAGCGCTGGCGCATCTTCGCGTCGTCGAGGTGGGCTCGGGCCTGGCGGCGGCCCACGCGGCGAAGCTTCTCGCCGACCTCGGCGCCGACGTGGTCAAGGTCGAGTCGCCGGGCGGGGACGTGACCCGCCGCCTCGGCCCATTCCCCGGCGGCCGGCCCGATCCCGAGGCCAGTGGCCTCTTCCTCTATCTCAACGCCAACAAGCGCGGCGTCGTGCTCGATCTCGATGCCGGATCCGATCGCACGCGCTTCGGCCGGCTCCTCGACGGCGCCGACCTGTTGCTGCACGACGTCGAGCCCGCCAAGCTCGCCGGCTACGGGCTCGATCCCGAGGGCGTTCTGCGCGGCCGCCCGCGCCTGGTGGCCGCCTCGATCTCTCCCTTCGGTCTCTCCGGCCCGTATCGCGACTACAAGGCGTACGACTTGAATCTCTGGAACGCCGGCGGCATCGCGTGCCTGAACGGCGGCGGGCCGGGCACCGACGCTCTTCCTCCGCTGCGCACGTTCGGCTACCAGGCGATGTTCCAGGCCGGCCTGAACGCCGCGATCGCGTCGCTCGGCGCCCTGTATGCGCGGGACGGGTCGGGAACCGGACAGCACGTGGAGATCTCGGTCCAAGAGTGCCTGGTGACCATCCTCGAGCTCACCTATCCCTTCTGGCCGTACTGCCGGCTGATCACTTCGCGGCTCGGCTACAAGCCGATCCAACCGCTCGACTTCTTCGCGTGCCGAGACGGCTGGGTGTTTCTGTGCGCCGTCGAGGAGCATCAGTGGAAGACCTTCGTCGAGGTGATGGGCGACCCCGCCTGGGCCGGGGTGGAGATGTTCGCCGACCGCTTGCAGCGCGCCGCCCACTGGGACGCGTTGAAGCCCCTGATCGCCGACTGGATGGCCGGGCAGACCGTCGCCGAGCTCTACGGCATGCTGCAGCGTCGTCGCGTGCCGATCGCTCCCGTCTCGACGATGGGCGACCTGCTGTCCTCCGAGCATCTCGCCGCCCGCGGCTTCTTCGTCTCCTTCGCGCATCCCCACGCCGGCCGCCATCGCATGCCCGGAGCGCCCTACCACCTGACGAGAACCCCGTGGGCGCTCCGCCGGCCGGCGCCGCTGCTCGGCCAACACACGGCCGAGGTGTTCGCCGAGGGCGCTCGCTCATGAGCCACAAGCCGCTCGCCGGAATCCGCGTGGCGGACTTCACCTGGGTCTGGGCCGGACCGTTCTGCACGCTCCAGCTCGCCCACCTCGGAGCCGAGGTCATCCGCGTCGAGACGCCGCAGCGCCCGTGCGTGACCCGCCTGCTGCCGCCGTTCGCCGACCTCGAGCCGGGGCTGAACCGCAGCGGTTACTTCAATCAGTACAATCAGGGCAAGCGCTCTCTGAGCCTGAACCTCAAGAATCCGCGCGGCATCGAGATCGCCCGGCGCCTGATCGAGCGCAGCGACGTGGTGGCGGAGAACTTCGCCGCCGGTGTGATGGAGCGCATGGGCCTCGGCTACGACGACATCCGACGGCTCAAGCCCGACGTGGTGATGGTATCGATCTCCGGCTACGGACGAAGCGGCCCGGAGAAGGAGTTCGTCTCCTACGGGCCGGCGACGGTTCCGCTCGCCGGGTTCTCCGCCGTCACCGGCTACGCCGGCGGGCCGCCCATGCACGTGGGAATCTCCTACGGGGATCCGACGGCGGGCCTGCACGCGGCCCTGGCCGTGCTGGCGGCGCTGCACCACCGTCGACGCACCGGGGAGGGGCAGTTCATCGACGTTTCGCTGTGGGAGGCCTCCGCGAGCCTGCTGCCCGACGCGTTGCTCGACCACGAGATGAACGGAATCGATCCGTCCCGCGACGGCAATCGTCACCCCCGGATGGCTCCGCACGGCGTGTTCCGCTGCGCCGGTGAAGACCGCTGGGTCTCGATCGTCGTCGGCGACGAAACCGAGTGGCGCGCGCTGTGCTCGGCGATGGAAGATCCGGCGCTCGCCGCGGACCCGCGCTTCGCGACCCTCGCGGAGCGCAAGCGAAACGAGGACGGGCTCGAGGAGCGTATCCACCAGTGGACGCGCAGCCTGGCGCCGGACGAGGTGACGCGCCGGCTGCAGGCGGCCGGCGTGGCGGCCTTCACCACGATGACCAACCAGGATCTCGCCGAGGATCCGCACCTCGCGCGGCGCGGCTTCTTCGTCGATCTGCCGCACCCGGAGGTCGGCCCCCGGCATCACGCGGGAATTCCGTGGCGGATGTCGGCGACCCCCTGCACGGTCGAGTCCCCAGCCCCATGCCTCGGCGAGCACACCCGCGACGTCCTCGAGCGCGTGCTCGCCTACGGGCCCGCGGAGATCGACGCGCTGGCCGCCGCGGGCGCACTCGGCTGAGGGACCGGGGCGATCAGCCGCCGCGGCCGAGCACGAACTCGGGCAGCGCGCGCAGGGCCCGGCGCTTGTCGGCGCCGCCCGTCACCAGGATCCACACGGTCATCGACAGGTAGAGGCCGGACAGCGCGTAGCGTACGGCGGCGTCGGTGAACACCAGCTGGCAGGCGAACAGCACCAGCAGCACGGCGGCTTCGCGAACACTGAAGCGAAGGTCGGCGATCACCGTGACGGCGAACGCCGACTGCGCCGTGGTCAGCAGCATCTCCTCGATCTGACGCTCGTCGAGCGGCATGGCGAGCGGCGCCCCGGCCGACAGGCTGTAGACCATCGGCAGCATGCCGATCAGCAGCGTCCACTGGTTCACCGCGGACGAAACCAGCGCGCTGATTCCCGCGCTCGACTTGCCCTGCCAGGCGAACAGGATGCAGATGATGAACTCGGGCGACTCGGAGGCGAGCGGCGCGAGCCACTGAACGAGCAGGAACTCCTCGATGCCGAACCGGCGCCCGTTCGCGACCAGACCTTCCGCGAACGGCTCGGCGGCGGCCAGGATGGCCGTTGCCGAGTAGGCGAACAGGAACACGACGACCGCGCGTCGCCGCGCGACCGGCAGAGCGGCGATCCACTCGGCGGGGCCGCCCAGCTCCGGCTCCTCGTGCTCGGCCCGTGCGGCGAGGATCATGTAGGCCACGAACAGCGACACCAGCACGGCGGAGTCCCACAGGCTGATCGTCTGCTTCCAGGGAATCACGAACGAATAGAGCGTCGCGACCACCAGGAAGAACACTTCCACCGACTGCGAGCGGTCGAGCGCGAACGTGCGGGCACGCGTCCTCAGCCAGGCGGTCCCCACCACGGTCGCCCAGCCGAGACCGATCAGCAGGCGGTTTCCGCCCGTCATGTTCGCCGTCGCGAAAGCGGTGTACCCCTCGCGGTGCGGCGCTTGCCAGGCGAAGTACATGTCCACCGCGTACTCCGGCAGCACCGCGATCAGCGCCAGGAAGGCCATCGCCAGCGCGCGAGGGATGTCCACCTGGGCGGCCTCCGCGGCCCACGACAGCAGAAACGCCGAGCCGAAGATGGCCGCGCCGGCCGCGACCGTCTCGAGCAGCATGGCGCCCGCGGCAAGGTGCGTGGCCCGCAACACGAGCCACTGCAGCGCTAGTAGCGCAGCGAGGGAAAGGTAGAGGAGATTACGCAACGGGACCCCGGCCCGTGCGCGCGGACAAGGGTCGGTAGCGTACGGGATTCGACCAGTCCGCCCGCATCCCTCGACTCAACGGCGCCTTCCGGGCGCTGTCGCGCTCGGCGTGGGCGGAATCTGTCGAGCGCCGCGCCTGGTCCGGTCGACCCGTGCGAAGACCGTGTTACTTCTTCGCTCCGAGCACGGCTTCCTTGAAGCTCTTGGCGACGCTGAAACGAACCTTGACACGCGCGGGGATCTTGATGGGCTCTCCGGTCTGCGGGTTGCGTCCCATGCGGGCGCTGGTCTTTCGCTTCTTCCAGGCGCCGAGGTTCGGGATCTTGACCGAATCTCCCTTCTTCACCGCGCCGATGATCATGCCGACCATCTCGGTGAGGACGGTGTCCGCCTGCTTCTTCGACAACCCCGACTGCTCCGCCAGCTTCGCCACGAACTGCGATTTGGTCATGTGGCCCACCCTCCCTCCAAAAAGTTTCGCGGACATTAGGAAGCGGTCGAAATTTTGTCAAGCGTTTCTTCCTCCCGTCCTTGTGCCATGCGGCTCGGCGCAGCGTTCGCCGCTCTTGACTTCCGCCGCGTTCCCTGGGCGCGGATCCGTGCCGCGCGAGCGTCGACGCGCTCAGCGCCGACGGCCGCGCGGGGCCGGGCCATGCGCGACGTAGACCGCTCCTCCCACCAACCCGGACAGCATCACCACCACGAACCAGGCGAGCGCGAAGGCGATCGCCGATTCGCGAGAGACGCCGATGTGGGCGAGGAAGAACACGTAGCCGCCTTCCCGCACGCCGAGGCCGTTCAGGCTCACCGGGATCGCCGCCAGGATGTTCACCAGAGGCCCGAGGATGAAGCAGTACGACCAGGGCACCGCCAAGCCGAGCGCGGAGACGAGCACGACGAGCACGCCGACCTGGGAGAGGTGAAAGCAGAGCGACAGCAGGCTCACCTCGGCGAGCAGTCGATAATCGTCCCAGTAGGGCGCCAGATCCTGCTCGATCAGGCGGCGCAGACGGCTGTCGCGCCTCAGCACCCGGGGCAACAGCCGCGGCAGCACCCGCCATCCGCCGAGCAGCGCGCCCGACAGTGCGATCACCCCCCAGTAGAGCGCCGCGGGCAGCTCGTAGTGGTGAAGCACGCCGAGCGCGACCAATGCGACGCCCAGCAGCACGACGAGGCCGCTCACGCGGTCGGCGACCACGGTATTCACCGCCAGGGCGTGCCGTCCCCCCGATCCCGCCAGATAGAGCGCGCGGACCACGTCCCCGCCCACCGTGCCGAAGCCGAAGGCGTTGAAGAACACGCCGATGAAGTAGTACCCGACGAACGAGGCGGCGCTGCCGCCGAATCCGACGGCGCTCGCCAGCCGCCTCCATTTGAGCGCCGAGACCACCTGTCCCGCGACGTACAGCGCCACCGCGAAGGCGAACCGCCCGAGATCGAGGTGGCCGACGAACCGGGCGATCTCCGCGAAATCGACACGCCGCAGGAGATAGAGCAGGAGCCCGAGGCTGACCGCCAGCTTGGCGGCCAGCTTCCAGGGCCGTTGCGGCTGGGAAAGGTCGGCGGGCACAGCGCGCTTCTAGCGGGAACGCCCTGGAATGGAAACGCGGCTTCCTCGATCTTGCGGCGTCCGCGATCCCTCGATCGGCGCCGCCTTGGCAGGTCCCGCCCGTTGGCCTATAGCTCTGGGCATGAGCGCTCGCGGCAGCATCCGCAGGGTCGCGCTCGTCGAGCCGCCTTACGTGTTCTGGGACCGCAGCATGGATCGCCTGCGCCAGAGCGAAGAATCGATCCCGGGATTCGGCATGCTCATGCTCGCCGCCGTGGCGCGCGCCCGCGGCTACGAGGTGCGCATCTTCGACGCCAAAGGAAGCGGCGAGTCCCCCGATCGCATCGCCACCGGCCTGCTCGCCTTCGCTCCCGACGTCGTCGGCTTCTCGGCGACGACCGTCTCGATCGCCAACGCCGACCGCATCGCGCAGCGCGTGAAGGCGGCCGCGCCGCAAACCATCACCGTCGTCGGCGGGGCGCACGTGAGCGCCGTCCCGGAGCGCACGCTCGCCGCGTTCCCCGCTCTCGACTACGGCATGATCGGCGAAGGCGAACTGTCGTTCTTCGAGTTCCTCGCCCGCCTCGGCGACGGCGGGGGAGTCGGTGACTGCGCGGGGCTCGTGCATCGGCGAGGCGAGGAGGTCGTCGCCAACCGCCGGGCGCCCTACATCACCGATCTCGACGCGCTGCCCCGGCCGGCTTGGGATCTGGTCCGCGGATTTCCTCACCGCTTCCATCCCTCGCTGCTCAGCTACCGCCGGTCTCCCGTGGCCACGTTGGTGACCAGTCGCGGCTGTCCGTTCTCGTGCTCCTTCTGCGACCGCTCCACGTCGGGAAAGCTCGGCCGCTATCACTCCACCGAATCGGTGCTGCGCCACTGCCGCCATCTCGTCGATCTCGGCGTTCGCCACATCATCTTCTACGACGACCTCTTCACCGTGAAGCGCCAGCGCGTGGTCGAGATCTGCGAGGGCTTCCTGGCCGCCGGGCTCGACTTCACTTGGAGCTGCAACAGCCATCCCAATCTGCTCGACTTCGAGACCCTGCGCTTGATGAAGCGCGCCGGCTGCTGGCAGATCGCCTACGGCATCGAGTCGGGATCCCAGCGGATCCTCGACGTCGTCAAGCGCGAGGTTCGGCTTCCGCGCATGCGCGAGACGCTGCGCATGACGCGGGCCGCCGGCATCCGCGCGAAGGGCTATCTGATGATCGGCCATCCCACCGAGACGTTCGAGACCCTCGAGGAAACCGCCGAGTTCCTGCGGGTCGTGGAGCTCGACCTCTGCCAGATCACGAAGTTCACGCCGTACCCGGGAACGCCGGCCTACCCGACGATCCGGGCGCACGGCGCGTTCACCGAGGATTGGGAGCGCATGAATGCCATGAACTTCGTGTTCGTGCCGAGCGGCCTGTCGGAGGCGGCTCTGGAGACGCAGTTCCATCGCCTCTATTCGATCTTCTACAGCCGACTGGACGTGCTGCGGGGCATCGCACGGATGGTGCTCGAGGAACCGCGCTTCCTGCGTCAGCTCGGATCGTCGGCATGGGTGTACCTGAAATCACAACTGCCGAATCGGCACTTCCGCCGCGGCATCCTCGGGCGGCGGTGCCCGACCGAGTCGCTTGCTTCCTGACCGCGCCGATCGCCGACGCTCGCTGCGGCGACCCCGCCCCGTGGTCGCGATCGCCGCCGGCGTCGCGCTCGCCGCCCTGCTCGGACACTCCAGCGACGACCGGCGAGCGGAGCGGGAAGAAATGGTGGAGCAGCAGATCGCCGCGCGCGGCGTCGCCGATCCCCGCGTGCTCGCCGCCATGCGTTCGGTGCCGCGCCACCGCTTCGTGCCCGCGGAGTGGCAGGCCTCGGCCTACGACGACGGCCCGTTGCCGATCGGCGAAGGCCAGACGATCTCCCAGCCCTACGTGGTCGCGAAGATGACCGAGCTGCTTCGCCTGTCGCCGACAGACCGCGTCTTCGAGCTCGGCACCGGCTCGGCCTACCAGGCGGCGGTGGCGTCGTTGCTGTGCGCCCGCGTGTGGACGGTGGAGATCCAGCCGGCGCTCGCCGAGCGCGCCCGCCGGACGCTGCGCGGGCTCGGCTACGACAACGTGACCGTGCGCGCCGGCGACGGCTTCCGCGGCTGGCCGGAAGAAGCCCCGTTCGACGCCATGGTGATCACCGCCGCCGTGCCCCGGCTTCCCGAGGAGCTGCTGAAGCAGCTGAAGCCGGGCGGCCGCGCGATCCTGCCGCTCGGCGACCCGCTCGCCGTCCAGGATCTGGTGCTGCTCGAGAAGCGCGCCGACGGCAGCGTGGTCACCCGCGAGGTCTTCCCGGTGCGGTTTGTGCCCGCTACCGGCCAGCCGTAGGCGGTCGCGCCGTGGCGGCCTGCCGCGGCGAAGCCGCGGGAAACCGGCGACGGTCGCACGGCGGCGCCGACGAGCGCCGTCGCGCCCTCCTCCGCCGCCGTCGTGGTCGGTTGGCGCACTCCGGCGCGCTCTCTCAGGATCCCGCGCGCACGATCTCCGCTGCCGTGCTCACCGCGCAAGCGACCGAATTGGCAATGAAGCAGCCGTCGTGGGCGGCCTCGACCAGCGCCCGCGCCTTCGCTTCGTCGGCGTTGGCGGCGATGGTGATGCGCGGGCGCAACTGCACGTCGGTGATCCGCATCCTGCGCTCGGCGATCGTCAGCGTCGCCTCGGCACTGTCTTCGTACGCGAGCACCTGGATGCCGGCGCGGTTGGCGAACGAGAGATACGTCAGCATCTGACAGGAAGCGAGCGAGGCCAGGAACAGCTCCTCGGGATTCAGCTTGCTCGGATCGCCGCGGTACTGCGGCGCCGCGGACACCTCGATCGGCGGCCGGCCGCCGAACTCGACGCGGTGGTTTCCGGCGGCGACGCCCTCGGCCCCTGCGGCCCAGACCAGTCGAGCGTGAAAGGAATGCCTCGTTGCCATCAGAACCTCCCGCTGCGGTCATCGCTACCACAGAATCGCGCGAGCCGCTGCCCCACCCGAAGGCGCGAGTTGGCGAGCCGCGGCCCGCGGGATAGGAACCGGCCATGAGCTTGGAGGTTTTCAAGAAACTTCCGCTCGGCGGCTTGGACCGGCGCGCGCTCGCCGCATCGCTCTCCGCCCACGGACGGTCGACGGCCGCCGAGCTGCTCGATCGGCAGCGCGCCGCCGTCCGGCCCCAGGGAACGCGCATCGCCGGCGATGTCGCGGTGCTGATCCTCGGCGGATCGAACGGCATCACCCGTGCGCTGGCGATCCAGCTCCTGTTCGGCGAACGGGCCGCGGTCTACGGCGTCCACTTCGACAGCGAGAAGCTGCAGATCGGCTGCTTTCACGTGCAGGCGCTTCGCGAGGCGGCCGCGCAGGCGCGCCTCGTCGCCGAATTCTGGAACGAGGACGCGACCAAGCCCTCGACCATCGAGGCCGTCGTGGCCGCGCTGCGCTCGCGGCACCGCGCCGTGCACCTGGTGAACGGCATCGCCGCCGGGGCGACCAAACGCTACGCGCAGCACGGACCCGCCCGGGTCAAGGATCTCGACGTCGCCTTTCATCCGGTCCTCCAAGTCCCCGACTTCTCCAGCCCGCGGAACCTGCGCCGGCTCGGACTCGTCGACGTCGAGGTCGCCACCGAGGCCGACGTCGAGCGCACGAACCGCTTCATGGGGACCTCGTCGCTGCCGTGGGCGGAAGCGCTCGCCGCGGCCGGCCTGCTCGCCCGCGACGAGAGCATCGTCGCGTTCTGCGACTACGACTATCCGCCGGACGATCCGGTCTATGCGATGGGGCCGCTCGCCGGCGCCAAGCAGCTGCAGCGCCGGACGGTGTCGGAGATCCGCGCACGGTTCGCGGCGCGCACCGTGCGGCTCTGCTACCCGGCGATGGCGACCACCGCGCTCGGCGCGATCCCCGGCGGCCTGCTGATGTACGCGCTCACCGCGCAAATTCTTCTCGAGCGCGGCCAGTACAAGGATCTGCCCGAGCTCGCCGCCGAGTCGATGAGCATGTTCCGGCCCGGAGCGCAGGGTCACGAGCTGCGTCTGGACGCCGCCTACCAGCAATGCTTGCCGGAATTCTCTGCCCGCAGCGCCGCGCTCGAGCCCGGCGATCTGCCCGCCGGCCTGCATCTCGTGTTCGCGGCGCGGTCCTGAGCCCGCCCCGGCCCGGCGCCGGCTCTTGACTCTGCCGATGCGGGAAGAAACCCTGCTCCATGCGCTGCCGGGGCTGCAACGCGGAACTGGTCTCCGGGGCCAAGTTCTGCCACGTGTGCGGGACGCGGGTGGAGGCGGCCTGTCCGACCTGCGGCGCGCCGATTCGCCCGGAGTTCCGCTTCTGCCCGGAGTGCGGCACCGCGCTGCGCTCCGACGCCGCCGCGCCGCCTCCCGCCGGGACTGATCCCGACGCCGGCGCGTCGGCGCCGAACGCCGGCACGCCGAGCGATCGCCTCGGCCGCCTCACGCGCCACATCCCCCGCGATCTCGCGCAGAAGATCCGCGGCATTCAGGGAACCCTCGCCGGCGAACGCAAGCTCGTGACGGTGCTGTTCTGCGACCTGGTCGGCTCGACGGCGATCGCCGAGCGTCTGGACCCGGAGGAGTATCGCGATCTGCTCGATCAGTACCTCGAGCTGGCATTCCACGAGATCTACCGCTTCGAGGGCATCGTCAATCAGCTCGCCGGCGACGGCATGATGGCCTTGTTCGGCGCCCCGGTGGCGCACGAGGACGCCCCGTATCGCGCCGTGCGGGCGGCGTGCGAAATCCGGGCCGCGCTCGACGCCTTCAACCGCCAGCTCGGCGCTCGTCGCGGCTTCGAGCTGCGCGCGCGCATCGGCATTCACACCGGCCCGGTGGTGGTCGGCACGGTCGGCAACGATCTCAAGATGGACTACACGGCGATCGGCGACACCACCAATCTCGCCGCCCGCCTGCAGTCCCTGGCGGCGCCCGGGTCGATCCTGGCGAGCGAAGCGACCGTCCGTCTCGTGCACGGGTTCTTCCACCTGAGAGCCGTGGAACCCTTCACCGTGAGGGGCAAGAGCGAGCCGGTCACCGCCTACGAGGTGCTCGGCCGCAGCGAGATCACCACCGCCCTCGGCGCCGCCCGGGCGCGGGGATTGACTCCTCTGGTCGGTCGCGAGCAGGAGCTCTCGCAGCTCGCCGATTGCTTCGCGCGCGTGCGCGGCAGCCTCCCCCAGGTCGTCACCGTGATCGGCGAGGCGGGCAGCGGCAAGTCGCGCCTGCTGTTCGAGTTTCGCGAGGCGCTGGCCGCCGAGCCGGTGGTCTTCTTCGAAGGCCGCTGCTCGGCGCTCAAGCAGAAAGTCCCTTACTCGCCCTTCGTGGTCATGCTCAAGCAATATTTCGCGATCTCCGGCAACGATCCGCCGGAAGTCGCCTGCGAGAAGGTCGCCGCCAAGGTTCGGGATTTCGACCCGCGGCTCGGGGCGATCCATCCCTTCCTCTGCCGCATGCTCTCGGTCTCCGCGGCTCCGCCGACCGACCTGCCGGCCGACGAGATCAAGCGCGAGACGTTCCATGCTCTGGCCGACCTCGTCGTTCGGCTGAGCGAGCGGACGCCCGTCGTGATGGTGATCGAGGACCTCCACTGGATCGACGACGCGTCCCGCGAGCTCCTGGAGCTCTCGGTCGCCGAGCTGGCGCGCGCGCGGGTGATGATGATCTTCACCCACCGGCCCGACTTCCGCGCCGCCTGGCGCGCTCAGGTCGCCTTCACCCAGCTCTCGCTGCGGCCGCTGTCGCAGGACGAGGCGCGCACGATCATTCGCGCGGTCGCCGACGCGCCGCTCCCGGAAGATCTCGAAGCGCGCATCCTCACCAAGGCGGAGGGCAGCCCGTTCTTCACCGAGGAGATCACCCGCGCGCTGCTCGAGGAGGGCTACGTGGTGGTGACCGACGGCCGCGCGGTGCTCACCCGGCCGATCGAGGAGGTGCTGATCCCCGGCACGGTGCGCGAGGTGATCGCCGCGCGGCTCGACCGCTTGGGCGGCCCGGCCAAGCGAGCCATCCAGGTCGCCTCGGTGCTCGGCCGGCAGTTTCGCGGCGCGCAGCTCGCCCGCCTGCTCGAAGGCGAGGGCATCGACGTTTCGGCGGTGCTCGGCGTGCTCGAGAATCGCGGGATCCTGCACCGCAAGAACGTGCTGTCGGACGACGAGTTCCGGTTCGGCGAGAGCCTGACCCAGGAAGTCGCGTACGACGGCCTGCTGCTGAAGGAGCGCCGACAGCTTCACGAGCGCATCGGCTTGTTGCTCGAATCCGAGCCGGGCGACGGAAACGCCGAGCGCTTCGCCTTGCTGGCGCATCATTTCGCGCGCAGCGACAATCGCCGCAAGGCCCTGGACACGCTGCTCGCGGCGGCACGCCACGCCGAGAGCCTGCCCTCGTATCCCACCGCCATCGACCTCTACCGCCAAGCCTGGGAGGTGGGCCACAGCTCGCTCGCCGAGGGCGCGGAGGTCGACGACGGATTCCGCCGCCTCGTCTTGCGGGCCGCGCTCGACCTCTGCCGTATGGCGGTCGTCTACGTCGCCCCCGACGCGCTCGACGTCGAGAACGCGGCCCGCGTCGGCCGCGATCTCGCCGATGCGCTCGGCGACGTTCAGACGGCGGCGAGCTTTCGCGCCTATCACGGCATGATCGCCATGAGCGACAGCCGCGAGCGCTTCGCCGAGGGCCTGGCCCTGGTGGAGAGCGGCTACGAGCTCGCCGAGACCAACGACCTGAAGGACGTTTCGCTCGGCATCTCCCGCGCGCTCGCCTTCAGCTACCTGATCGACGGGCAGATCGAGCGTGCCCGGAAGATCGCGGAGCGGCTGATCGATGCGCTCGAGCGACAGGGACACCGCGAGCGGCTGACGGACTTCTATTTCGGCGCCCTGTGGATGCGCACCCTCGTCGCCGTTTTCGGCGCCGACGATCCGCTGCCCGCGCTCCAGGGGACCCTCGCCATTCACGATCTCGCCGTGCAAGCGAACAACCGCACGGCGCGCTCCGGGATGGCGGCGGTACTCGCCCAGCTGCATTACCGGCGCGGCGAATACGCCGAGGCGATGCGCTGGGCCGATCAATCGCTGGAGATCGCGCAGGTCATCGGCAACGTCGCCACCCTCCGAGCCGCCTCCGCGATCGCGCTCGGCGCCCGCCACGAGCTCGCAGAGCCGTTCGCGCCGGCTCGCTACCTGAAGCCGATCGAGGACGGCTTCGCGATGGCGAGCAACCTCTCGTTGGACGTGGGCGTCATCGTCGACGTGCTGCTCGGCGCCGGCGAGGTCGCCCTCGCGGAACGGGTCGCGCGCCTGGCGCTCGACCGAGCCGGCGGACGCTTGCGCGAGATGCACGCCCGCCTCGCGCTGGGAGACGTGCTGTCCCGTCTCGGCTCCGAGCATCACCGCGAAGCCGCCGAGTGCTTCGAGCAAGCGGGCGCGGTGGCGCGGGAGGTCGGGCTGCGCTCGATGGCCGCACACGCCCACCTCGGGCTCGGTCGACTGGCGACCTGGTCGGCCGATCCGATCGCGCGGGATCGCCACCTGCGCGCCGCCCGCGAGGTCTTCGCCGAGCTCGGTCTGCGCCGCCATGCCGAGCGCGCCGAGCGCGCCCTCACCGAGCTCGATCCCGCGCTAGCGCGCTCGGCGTGACGGAGGTGCCGCGGCCGGGGAGGACGCCCCGGCCGCCGACGCGCGTGGCTCCGGGATCCGGCGCGAGATCTCGAGCAGCCAGAAGAAGATGCCCAGCAGCAGCAGGATCAGACAGCCGCCGAGGAGCTGCAACCGGGCGACGATCTCGCGGATCCGCCGATCGAGGTCGTCGAGGGCCGCGCCGGTCGCCAGGCTGTGCGTGATCTGCGCGCGGCGCAGCGCCTCGATCGCGGCCCGGTCGGCCGCCGCGGCCGCTGCCGCCGGCTGCGCCTGCCCCACCCGCGCCTCCCGGGAAAGCCGCGTGAACTTCGGCCCGGCCGGCGGGCCTGCCGGGATCGCCGCCGCGGCGATGGCACCGAAGGCGCCGAGCCAGAGCGCGGCGCCGAGCGCGGCAGTCAGCCGCCCGCTCGGTGCTGCGCGCCGCTGTGGCCCGGCGCCCTCCTCCGGCGCCCGAGGGGTTGCGGCCGCCATTCGATTCACTCCTCGATCGTGCTGAGGTCTCCGGGGTCGGTTCCCAGCTCCTGCGCTTTCAAAACGCGCCGCAGGATCTTCCCCGAGCGGGTCTTCGGCAGCTTGGCGGCGAACTCGAGCTCGGCCGGCGCGGCAATCGGCCCGAGCAGCCGCCGCACGTGCTCGACGAGCTCGGCCCGCAGCGCGTCGCTCGGCGTGAAGCCGCTGCGCAACAGAACGAACGCCTTGATCACCTCGCCCTTGATGGGGTCCGGCTTGCCGATCACCGCCGCTTCGCCGACGGAGGGATGGCTGACGAGGGTCGATTCCACGTCGGCCGTGCCGATGCGGTGCCCGGCGACGTTCAGGACGTCGTCGGCTCGACCGAGCACCGCGAGGTAGCCGTCCTCGTCGACGGTGGCGACGTCCCCGGCGACGTAGACCCCGGGAATCTGGCGGAAGTACTGCTCGTAGCGCTCGTGAGCGCCCCACACCGTGCGAAACATCTGCGGCCAAGGCCCGCGCAGGCAGAGCAGGCCGCCGGTGTTCGGCGCTACGGGCTGGCCGTCGCGGTCGAGCACCTCGGCACGGTAGCCGGGGAACGGCTTGCCGACCTTTCCCGCCTTGGCCGTCATCGCCGGCCAGGTGCCGATCACCGGTGCCGCCGTCTCCGTCTGCCACCAGTTGTCGAGCACCGGGCCCCGGCCCTGCATGACGTGGCGATGCGCCCAGCGCAGCGCCTCGGGGTTCAGCGGCTCGCCGGCGCAGGCGAGCAGCCGCAGCGTCGAAAGATCGTACTTGGCCGGCCACTCCGTCCCGAGGCGCATGAACATGCGCAGCGCGGTCGGCGCGGTGAACATCTTGGTGACGCCGCATCGCTCGATCGTCTCCCAGACGATTCCCGCATGCGGGAAATCCGGGGCCCCTTCGCGGGCGACGACCGTCGTGCCGTTGCACCACGGGCCATAGACCATCACCGAATGGCCGACGATCCAGCCGATGTCCGAGGTGCACCAGTAGACGTCGTCCTCGTGCACGTCGCAGAGCAGCTTCCAGAGATGCGTGGCCCCGACCATGTAGCCGCCGTGCACGTAGGCGCAGCCCTTCGGCTTGCCCGTCGATCCGGACGTGTAGAGGATGAACAACCAGTCCTCGCTGTCCATCGGCTCCGGGGCGCAGTTCGTCGACCCGCTCGCCAGTAGGTCCTCGAAGTCGATCTCCCGTGCGCCGAGAGCGATCTTCGGCTCCGCGCGCCGGTGGAGGATCACCCGCTCGACCGTCGGCGTCTGCGCCAGGGCCTCGTCGAGGATGCCCTTCAAGTCGACGACCTTGCCGCGTCGGTAGCCGACGTCGCTGGCGATCACCACCTTGGCGCCCGCGTCGCCGACCCGGTCGCGAACGGCGCCCGAGCCGAGGCCCGCGTAGATCACGCTGTGGACGGCGCCGATGCGCGCGCACGCCAGCATGGCGACGATTCCCTCCGGCGTGAGCGGCATGTAGATGGCGACGCGATCCCCTTTGCGGACGCCGAGTTGGCGCAGGGCCGAGCCCAGCTTGCAGACCTCGCGGTGGAGCCTCCCGAAAGTGAACGCGCGCTCCTCCCCGTCCTCGCCGAGCCACAGCAGCGCGAGCTTGTTCTTGCGATCGCCGCGCAGGTGGCGGTCCAGGCAGTTCTCGGTGATGTTGCAGCGCGCGCCGACGAACCACTTGGCGTCGGGGTACTTCCACTCGAGCACCGCGCGCCACGGCGCCATCCACTCGAATTCCCGGGCGATCTCTTGCCAGTACCCGGCGAGGTCGTCGACGCTCCGGCGGTAGTGGCGATCGGGGTCGCGCACCAGCGCGTTCGCCACCCACTCCGGCGCCGGCTCGAATCGGCTGGCTTCCTGCAGCAAGGTCTCGATCTTCTCGCTCATTGTCACGCGCTCCGGCTTTTCGCTATGAGCAGGCAACGCTTATCGTGCGGCGGCGGTGGATTCCAGCGTTCGTCGCTCGCCGAAGGAGAACCGCCGATGAACCGACTGCTCGTCTGCGCCGTGTCCGTCGTGCTCTGTCTCGCGCCGCTCGCCACGCGGGCCGAATCGAAGGAAGGCGCCGGGGTCGCCGAAACCAAGCAAGCGCTCGCCGCGGTCAACGCGCGGTACGGCAAGGCCGTCGAGCAGCGCGACGCCGCGGCGATCCGCGACCTCTACACCAAGGACGCCATCCTCCTGCCCCCCGACCAGGCGATGATCCGCGGCAACGCCGGAGTCGAGGACTTCTGGAAGGCCTCGTTCGCCGCGGGCGTGAAGACCGCCTCGCTCGACACCATCGACGTCGAGCAGGCCGGCGACGTGGCCGTCGAGACCGGCACCTACGCCATGACGGTCGCGCCGGAGGGAAAGGAAGCGCAGACCGCGACCGGCAAGTACGTCGTGATGTGGAAGCGCGTGAAGGACGGGACCTGGAAGCTCCACCGCGACATCTGGAACGCCACGCCGGCGGCGAAGTGATCCGCCCACCGGAGGATCGTCCATGCCGCTTCATCCGAAAGCCAAGGAATTCCTCGACCAGATGAGCGCGGCGGGCATGCCGCCGTTCGGCGTTACCTCCCGATTAGGGGCCCCCTGCCGGTTTGGACGGAAGCCGGGCGAGTGCTATGGGAGCGCGTCGCTATGGCCGAGCCCGTTTCGCCCGCGCCGCCGGTGCCCGAGTGGAGCTGGCATGCCGATCGGCCGGCGGACGGTGGCATCGAGCCCCTGGAGATGTTCGACGGACTGCTGCGGCAGGCCTGCGCGGCGGGAGCGCCTTGTCGCGAGGCCCGTAATCCGCTGGGTTCGGCCCAGGCATACTTCGCTCTGCGTCGCCCCCATGGCTTGGCGAATCGCGCATTGCGCGTGACCGTCGAGATCTTCGCCGAGGCGCCTCACGCGGTCTGGCTGGAGTACGACTCGAGCGACCGATCGGTGCAGGTCGTTCCCGATCGTCCGGGAGCGTTCAAGCGAACCCCCAGCGTGGTGATCGCGCCGAGCGGCGACTGGGTGCAATGCCGGTTCGAGATCGACGACGGCCGCTTCTGCCGGGCCGTCAACGGCGCGGATTTTCGTCTTGCCAGCGACCTGCCCGCAGAGCTGCCATTGCGCATTCGCCGCTGCGCCGTCGCCCCGCTCGCGGCGGACCTCTCGCGCACCACCGTCGCGGCGGCGCGCGTCGCGGCGGCGCTCGCGTTCCCCGCGGCAACCGACCCCGCCGTCTCGGTCATCGTTCCGGTGTTCAATCGGCTCGAGCTGACGCTGCAGTGCCTGACTGCGCTGCGTGCCAACACGGGCGCGGGCTACGAGGTCCTGGTCGTCGACGACGGCTCTTCGGACGGCACCGCCGAAGCGCTGCGCGCGATCCGGGGGTTGCGCGTGCTCGAGCATGGGGCGAATCGGGGTTTCGCCGCCGCCTGCAACGCGGGCGCTGCGGCTGCGCGTGGCCGCTATTTGCTCTTTCTCAACAACGACACGGTGCCCCAGGGGGGCTGGCTCGAATCCATGGTCGCCGCGGCGGAGAGCGACCGGACCATCGGCATCGTCGGCGCCAAGCTGCTCTTCCCCGAGACCGGCGAGATCCAGCACGCCGGGGTGGAGTTCACCGCCGAGGGGGTTCCGGTTCACCGTCTCGAGCTCGCCGCCGCCGACGATCCCGCGGTTTGCCGCAGCCGCCCGGTGCCGGCGGTCACCGGCGCCTGCCTGCTGATCCGCAGAATCGTCTTCGAGCGCTGCGGCGGCTTCGACGAGCGCTTCCGCAACGGCTACGAGGACATCGATCTCTGTCTGCGCGTCCGCGAGGCCGGCCACGAGGTGCTGTACTGCGCGTCGAGCGTGCTGCTCCACCATGCTTGCGTCAGCGACGGCCGCTGGACCCACGAGGCGGCCAACCGCACGCTGTTTCTCTCGCGCTGGAAGGAGCGCCTCGGCGCGCTGACCGCGATCCGCGCGACCGACGGCCGCGGTGCCGACCGCGCGCCGCTCCGCGGCTGACCGCGCAGCGGCGGTCTCTCGGTCCCCGGTGGGATCGGTGCTCGCAGCCCGCCGAGCGGCGTCCCGTCAGCGGGACCGACCGACGCCGACCCGACCGCATTGCGCGGCGACCGGACAGCGGCTGCACCAGGGTGACGTCGGGTGGCAGAGGTTCTGGCCGAACGCCACCAGCAGGTCGTTGATCGTCCGCCAGTGGCGGCGCGGCAGCCGCTCTCTGAGCTGCGCCTCGGTCCCGTGCGGCGAGCGGGTGCGCACGAATCCCCAGCGGTTGCAGATGCGGTGCACGTGCGTATCGACGCAGATCCCGTAGCGGCCGAACGCCAGCGTGACGACCAGGTTCGCGGTCTTGCGCCCCACGCCCTTGAGCTTCAGCAGCTCGTCGAGGTCACCGGGCACTCGACCGCCGTGGCGCGCGATCAGCGCGCGCGAGACCTCGCGCAGGGTGCGCGCCTTGGTGCGATAGAACCCCACCGGGTAGATGAGCCGCTCGAGGCGGCGCCGCGGCACCCGCAGCATCGCCTGCGGCGTGCGCGCGACGCGGAACAGCCGCACCGAGGCCTCGGCCGTCGTCGCGTCCTTGGTGCGCAGGCTGAGCAGGCAGGAGACCAGGGTCTCGTAGGGATCCCGACGATAGCGGCCCACCACCGGCGGCTTCCATCGCCGGACCGCGCGCTGGAGCGTCCCGAGCACGCGGTCGACGTTGTCGACGTCGACCACTCGGCCTACTCGATGAGGTTCTGCCGCAAGGCGATGGCCACGGCCTGCGCGCGGTCCGACGCGCCGAGCTTCTCGTAGAGGCGCTTCAGGTGCGTCTTCACCGTCTCGTCCGAGATCGCCAGCAGGCTCGCGATCTCCTTGTTGCTCTTGCCCTCGGACACGAACTCGAGAATCTCGATCTCGCGCAGCGTGAGATTGCTCCGTTCCGCCTCGAGACGGGCGTCGAGCACCAGCCGGCGCAGCAGCGGCTTGGTGACCTCGGCCTGCAGGAATCCGGCCCCCTGCCTGACGGCGCGGATGGCGCGCAGCAGCTCCTCCCGGCTGGCGCTCTTCAGCACGTAGCCGCTGGCCCCGGCGTGCATCGCCGCGTAGACGTACACGGGGTTGTTGTACATCGTGAACACGACGATCGCCGCCTGCGGGGCGACGCGCCGGATCTCGGGGATCGCCCGCAGGCCGCCCATCCCCGGCATCTTCAGATCGACGATGGCGACGTCGGGGAGAGTATGAGCGATGCCGGCGATGCCCTCCGCGCCGTCGCCGGCTTCGCCGGCGATCTCGATGTCGGGTTCCGCCGCGAGCATCATGCGCACCGCCTGGCGCAGCACCGTGTGATCGTCGAGCAGGAATACCCGCGTGCGCTTCATGCCTCCCTGCCCTCCTTCGCCACGGTGACGCGGACCTCCATGGCGCCCTCCGGCCGCCCCCGGATCGACAACTTGCCGCCGCACGCCTCGGCCCGCTCCTTCATGTGCAGCAGGCCGTAGTGGCCGCGCGGCAGGGCGTGCGGGTCGAAGCCCACGCCGTCGTCGCGGACCGTCAGGCACACCTCGTGGCCGTTCACGCAGCTCAGCACCACCGCCAGGCTCCGCGCGCCGGCGTGCTTGCGACGTTCAGCACCGCCTCCTGCAGGACCCGGAACAGCATCACGTTGACCTCGGGGTCGGTCAGTTGAACGTCCGCTTGAGATGCACGGTGATCATCCGGTCCCACTGTACCTCGCTCATCTCCGCCAGGGGAACGACCCCGCCGTACCCCGCGTCGTTCACCAGGATCGTCCCCGGCCGAGCTCGCGACGCACCCGCTCCGCCGCCCGCTGCGCGTCGGCGAAGCTCGCCACGTCCACCTCGACCGCCAGCGTGCGACGGCCGAGTTCGGAGACCTCCTGGGCACGCGCCGGGCCGCCGAGATGTCGCGGTCCCAGATCGCCACGTTGCAGCCGTCGCGAGCCAGCCGGCGACAGATCGCTCTGCCGATCCCGGACGCTCCGCCGGTCACGACCGCGGACCTGTCCTTCAGCGCCATCCGCATGCCCTCCCTTGCCCGGTGGCTTGCCGGGGGCCTCCCCTTACCACAGGGGCGGGAGCGACGAAGACCGAGGCGACGCGGCGCGCAACGCGGAAAAACCACGCCCGTTCGGCCGGCACCGGAGATGCCGCCCGGCGGGCGCGCCGACGGCGCGGCTCCGGCCGGGCTCGCCGCCCCGGCCCAAGCCGCGTCGTCGTACCGCTTGAACGGTCGGCGGGCGGCAGATAATCCTTTCCCCCCATGAGCAAGACCAACGGATTCCTTCGCTTCAACGGTACCGCGGGCTACATCGCCTCCGGTCCGCTCGTCGACGCGGTGAACTGCGCGATCGCCCTGGAGCGCCCATTGCTCCTCAAGGGAGAGCCGGGCACGGGCAAGACCGTGCTCGCGAGCCACGTGGCCGAGGGGCTCGGCATGCCGATGCTCTCCTGGCACATCAAGTCGACCACCAAGGCGGCCGATGGGCTTTACGTCTACGACACGGTGCAGCGCCTGAACGACAGCCGCTTCGGCACCGGCAACGTCGCCGACATCGGCCGCTACATCAAGCTCGGTCCCCTCGGCGAAGCGTTCGCGGCCGCCGAGCGCCAGGTGCTGTTGATCGACGAGGTCGACAAGGCCGATCTCGAGTTTCCGAACGACCTGCTGCGCGAGCTCGACGAGATGCGCTTCAGCATCCTCGAGACCAGCCAGGAGATCATCGCCCGGCACCGGCCGGTCGTGCTGATCACCTCGAACAACGAGAAGGAGCTCCCCGACGCGTTCCTGCGCCGCTGCATCTTCCACTACATCGAGTTTCCCGACGTGGCGCTGATGCGCCAGATCATCGCCGTGCATCATCCGCACCTCGACGCCCAGCTCCTCGATCAGGTGCTGATCAAGTTCTACTGGCTGCGCGAGCAGCCCGAGCTGCGCAAGAAGCCCTCGACCTCGGAGCTCGTGGATTGGATCAGCGCGCTGCTGCGATCGGGCATCGCCCGCGACCAGCTCGAGGCGCACATCCCGTTCGTCGGCGCGCTGCTCAAGAAGGAGCAGGACGTCGACGGGGTCACCCGATTCGACCAACAGGGCGGCAAGTTCCCCAAGCGGTGGGCCGACCTCGGCCCGCGGTACAACCAGTGACGGGCGCCGCGCCGAGCTGATCCGCATGTTTCTCGACCTCTTCTACGGCCTGCGCGCGGACGGCGTCCCGCTCTCCATCCACGAATGGAAGACGTTTCTGCGCGCGCTCGAGGAGGGCCTGCACGGATCGAGCCTGCTGCGCTTCTATCACCTCGGGCGAGCCTGCCTGGTGAAGAGCGAGACCTACTTCGACGCCTACGACCGGGTCTTCGCCCGCGTCTTCAAGGGCGTGGAAGGTGCCTTCGGCGACCAGGTCACGGCCGAGATCCTCGATTGGCTGCGCGATCCGAAGAACTTCCCAAACCTCTCCGCCGAGGAGCTCGCCGCGCTCGAGCAATTGTCGCAGGACGAGCTCATGCGCCGCTTTCTCGAAACGCTCGAGAAGCAGACCGAGCGCCACGACGGCGGCGACCGCTGGGTGGGCACCGGCGGCCGCTCGCCGTTCGGACACGGCGGCCAGCATTCCACCGGCATCCGCGTCGGCGGGCGCGGCGGCGGGCGCTCGGCGATGAAGGTGGCCGAGCAGCGTCTGTTCCGCGACTACCGCACCGACCGGATCCTCGACGTCCGCAGCCTCAAGGTCTCGCTGCGCCGACTGCGCCAGCTCACGCGGCTCGGCCTGGCATCGGAGCTCGACCTCGACGAGACCATCGACGAGACGTGCCGCAACGCGGGCGAGATCGAGCTGGTGTTCCGGCCGCCGCGGCGGAACAACGTGCGGCTGCTCCTGCTGATGGACGTCGGCGGCACCATGGACCCGTTCTACGAGCCGGTGAGCCAGCTGCTCACCGCGCTGCACGAGGACCACGGCTTGCGGGAGTTCCAGCCCTACTATTTCCACAACTGCGTCTACGACCACGTCTACCGCACCGCGCGCATGACACGCGCCGATGCGGTGCCGACGGCGGACGTGCTGCGCCGCCTCGACTCGCACTGGAAGGCGGCGGTGATCGGCGACGGCGCGATGCACCCGGCCGAACTGCTCGACAACTACGGCGGCATCGACCCGCGAACGACCACCGAGACTCCCGGCGTGGTCTGGCTGCAACGCATCGCCGGGCATTTCGAGCGCTCGGTATGGATCAACCCCGAGCCCGCGCCGCAGTGGGATCGCTGGCAGACGACCCGCGTCGTGCGCCGGCTCTTTCCGATGTTCCCGCTGACCGTCGACGGCGTCACCGATGCCATGCGAGCCTTGGTCGGCGCGCGCGCCTGAGCGGCGCCGCCGAAGCCGCCGCAGCACGGCCACTGCGGCGAGTCGATCGATGACGAACGGGCCAGTTCTCGAGCCGCGGACGAGGCGGATGCACCGGACCACGAGTCTCGCGATTCTCCTGCTGGCGGCGACGACGGCGGCGGCGCGCGGCGACCCGCCGCCGCGAAAGACCCTCGCCGAATGTGCGGCGATCGCCGTCGCCCACCACCCGGACCTGAGGGCCGCCGAGGCTTCGGCCGACGCCGCGCGGCAGCGCACCTGGCAAGCGGTCGCCGGCGCGCTGCCGCAGATCGACGCCGCCTACGGCGTCGACCGACGCCGCACCAGCGCCACGGCGCGAACCGGGGCGCAGATCGCGGCGCAGAACGCGAACCGCTCGCAGACCTTCAACTTCTATTCGGCGGGCGTCAACCTCTCGCAGATCCTGTTCGACTTCGGGCAGAGCCTCGACGCGATCCGCGCCGCACGGGCGACCGAGGAGTCGTTGCGGGCCGACCAGGAGACGGCCCGCGAGACGGTGCTGTTCAACGTCAAGCGGTCCTATTTCAGCTTGTTGACCGCCGATCGCCTACTCGACGTCGCCGAGAACAACGTTCGCCAGGACCAGAAGCACCTCGACCTCGCCCAGGCGCGCCTCGACGTCGGCTTGGCGACCCGCTTCGACGTCACGCAAGCGCAGGTCCAGCTCGCCGGCGCCGAGCTCGCCCGGGTGACGGCTCGCCGCAACGCGTCGGTCGCGCGCGAGAGCCTGCGCAACGCGCTCGGCCTCGACGGGCCCCTCGATTTCGACGTCGTCGACACGCTCGACGTCCACGACGTGCAGATCGACGAAGCCACGGCGCTCGCGCTCGCCTACGACCGTCGGCCCGAGCTCGTCAGCCAGCGCCTGCAGCAGCAAGCGCTCACCGAGCAGATCGCCGCGCTGCAGAAGAGCTACCTGCCGAACCTCACCGGCGACGCGAGCTACGCGTACAGCGGGCCGGACTACCCGCTGCAATCGAGCTGGAACGTCGGCGCGAGCGTCAATCTCTCGCTCTTCAACGGCGGCCTCACGACCGCCCAGATCGGCGAGGCCAGAGCGAACCTCGCCGGCCTCAGGTCCAAGGAACGGAGCCTTCGCCAGCAGATCGGCCTGCAGGTGCGCCAGGCAGTGCTCGACCTCGCGCAGGCGCTCGAGGCGATCCGCGTCTCGGACAAGGGCCGGCAGCAGGCGCGCGAGAATCTCGCGCTCGCCGAGGGACGGTACGCAACGGGTGTGGGCAACATCATCGAGCTGACCGACGCGCAGGCTTCGCTCGCCACCGCGCAAGGCAACCACGTGCAGGCGCTCTCCAACTTCAAGACGGCGGTCGCGGCGCTCGAGCAGGCGACCGCGCAGAGCCTGGATGAGGACGCCGCGAACCGCGGAGCCGCCCCCTCCCGATGAAGATCTCGTTGCGATGGATCGGCGCGGCGGTGGGCGCGCTGGTGCTCGCCGCCGGCGGCTACGCGGTTTTCCGCTCCCAGGACCGCGACGGCGACGGCTACCGGACGGAGGCCGTGAGCCGCGGCACCGTGGCGTCCACCGTGACCGCCAGCGGCACGGTGAACCCGGTGACCAGCGTCCAGGTGGGCACCTACGTCTCCGGCCCGATCCAGGCGATCTACGCGGATTTCAACTCGCGCGTCACCCGGGGGCAGCTGGTGGCGAAGATCGATCCGGCGCCGTTCCAGGTCAAGGTCGCCGCGGCGCAGGCGGGGGTCGCCAACGCCCGCGCCAAGGTGCTCAAGGACCGGGCGGACCTGAGGTTCCAGGACCTCAACTACGCGCGCAACCGCCAGCTCCTCGAGCGCCAGCTCGTTTCCCAGAACGACCTCGACGTCGCCCGGAACGAGCGCGACCAGGCCGCCGCCCAGCTCGCGCTCGACGAGGCGGCGGTCGAGCAGGCACGCGCCGACCTCGAGGCCGCGAAGATCAACCTCGCTTACACCAACATCACCTCGCCGGTCGACGGC
The DNA here is from genome assembly GCA_016189835.1 of Deltaproteobacteria bacterium. GTDB lineage: Bacteria > Desulfobacterota > Binatia > JACPRU01 > JACPRU01 > JACPRU01. The sequence continues at coordinate 39,666 of JACPRU010000051.1, forward strand.
GTGGTGGTTTCGCGCAACGTCGATGTCGGACAGACCGTCGCGGCGAGCTTTCAAACGCCGACGCTCTTCCTGATCGCCCAGGACCTCACCGAGATGCAGGTCGATGCCAACGTCAGCGAGTCCGACATCGGCGCCGTGGCCACCGGCCAAGCCGCCACCTTCCGCGTCGACGCCTATCCCGAGCGCGACTTTTCGGGCACGGTCGTCCAGGTACGCAACGCGCCGATCAACGTGCAGAACGTCATCACCTACGACGTGGTCGTCGCGGTCGACAATCCGAAGCTCGAGCTGCGGCCCGGCATGACCGCGACGGTCGCCGTCACCACGGCACGAGCCGACGGGGCGCTGCGCGTTCCGCTGCGCGCGCTGCGCTTCCGCCCGGAGCGCGGCGCCCCCCCCGCGCGCCCGTCCGGCGAGAGCTCCGCCAGGCCGTCCGCGCCCTCCGCCGCCGTGTGGCGGCTCGACGCTCGCGGCGGGCTGCAGCGCGTGCCGGCGCGGATCGGGGTTCAAGACGAGAGCCACGCCGAGATCCTCTCGGGCGATCTCCGCGAGGGGGATCTGGTCGTGGTCGGCTACCGGCAGGCCGAGCCGGTGCCGGCCGGCGGCGCTCAACGACCGCCCTCCTTCCTGGGCGGCGGCCGGCGCTTTCCCTGAGGCCATGGCCGGCCCGCTCATCGAGCTCGAGGACGTGTGGAAGGTCTATCCGCTCGGCGACGTCCCCGTCACCGCGCTCGCCGGCGTGAGCCTCGCCATCGACCGCGGAGAGTTCGTGGCCGTGACCGGCGCGTCGGGCTCGGGAAAGTCGACGTTCATGAACCTGATCGGCTGCCTCGATCGTCCGACGCGCGGCCGCTACCGTCTCGACGGCGTGGACGTCTCCACGCTCACGGCCGACGACCGTGCCGAGATCCGCAACCGCAAGCTCGGCTTCGTCTTCCAGAGCTTTCACCTGATCGCCCGAACGACCGCGCTGGAAAACGTCGAGCTGCCGCTCTTCTACAGCGATCTGCCGTTCGACGAGCACCGCGACCGCGCCCGCCGGGCGCTGGAGATCGTCGGCCTGCGCGACCGGGAGCATCACCTGCCGAGCCAGCTCTCCGGCGGCCAGCAGCAGCGGGTGGCCATCGCCCGCGCGCTGGTCAACCGGCCGTCGCTGATTCTCGCCGACGAGCCGACCGGCAACCTCGACACCCGCACCTCGGTCGAGATTCTCGAGGTGTTCCAGCGGCTCAACCGTGCGCAGGGCATCACCGTCGTGCTGGTCACGCACGAGGCGGACATCGTCGCCTACGCCGGGCGCGTCGTCACGTTTCGTGACGGGCGCGTGATCTCGGACGTCCGCCACGCGTCGCAGAGCGCACCCGCCGCGGCCGGCCCGGCCGGGGCGCCGTCATGAAGCTGCTGCGCATGACCCTGCACGCGGCCCTGCGCGCGCTGCGGCGCAACAAGCTGCGCTCGGCCCTCACCATGCTCGGCATCATCATCGGCGTCGCCGCGGTGATCGCCATGGTGAGCGTCGGCCAGGGCGCGAACCTCGCCGTGCAGCGGCAGATCGAGAGCCTCGGCACGAATCTGCTGATGGTCCTGCCGGGCGCCTCGACGGCGGGAGGGGTGCGCTCGGGGGGGGGGGGCGTCACGACGCGCACCGTGCAGGACGCCGAGGCGATCCAGCGCGAGTGCGTCTCGATCGGCCAGGTCACCTACTTCCGGCGCCAGGGCGTGCAGGTGGTCTACGGCAACCGCAACTGGTCCACCGTGGCCCAGGGCACCACGGCGGAGTATCCGCGGGTGCGCAACTGGAACGTCGCCGCGGGCAGCTTCTTCACCCGGCGTGACGACGCCGCGGCGAGTCGCGTTGCGGTGCTCGGCCGGACCGTCGTCGGGCAGCTCTTCGACGAGGGCGAGGACCCCGTCGGCGCCGGGATCCGCATCCTCGACGTGCCCTTCACCGTGATCGGCGTGCTCGAAGCCAGGGGACAGGCGGGATACGGCCAGGATCAGGACGACGTGGTGCTGATGCCGTTCCACACGGCCGTGCGCCGGGTGCTCGGCACCAAGTTCGTCGGCACCGTGGACATGATCTTCGCCGCGGCACGCTCGGCCGAGGCCATTCCCCAGGCCGAGACCGAGGTGGTCGCGCTGCTGCGCGAGCGCCACCGCATCGCACCCAGGCAGGACGCGGACTTCACCGTCCGCAATCTCGCCGACGTCGCCCAGGCTCGCGAATCGGCCGCGCAGGTGATGACCGCGCTGCTGCTCTCGGTGGCGTCGATCTCGCTGCTGGTCGGCGGCATCGGCATCATGAACATCCTGCTGGTGTCGGTGACCGAGCGCACCCGCGAGATCGGCATCCGCATGGCGGTCGGCGCCAAGTCGCGCCACATCCTGCTGCAGTTCCTGGTCGAGGCCATCACCCTCAGCATGGCCGGCGGGCTGGCGGGCGCGCTGCTCGGCGTCGGCAGCGCGCGGGCGATCTCGTTCTTCGCGGATTGGCCGACCCTCGTCTCGCCGACGGCGATCGTCGGCTCGATCCTCTTCTCGGGGGCCGTCGGCGTCTTCTTCGGCTTTTACCCGGCCCGCAAGGCGTCTCGGCTGGACCCGATCCTGGCGCTGCGCTACGAGTAGCCCGGGGACCGTCGCGGCCGGGGGGACACATGGAATTCGGAATCTTCGTCGCCACCAAGATCGACGACTGGCAGCTCGTCCAGTACGCCGAGAACCTGGGATACGACCGCGCCTGGATCCCCGACTCGCAGATGATCTGGTCCGACTGTTACGCCACGCTGGCGCTGGCGGCGGCCAACACCCGGCGCATCAAGCTCGGCACCGGCGTGGCGATTCCCGGCACGCGCATCGCGCCGGTGACGGCGCACTCCATCGCCTCGATCGCCCGCATTGCCCCGGGGCGCGTGTTCCTGGGCATCGGCACGGGCCACACGGCGATGCGCGTCATGGGCATGGACCCGATGAAGATCCGCGCCTTCCGCGAGTATCTTCGCGTGGTGAAGGCGCTGCTCGCCGGCGAGGAGGTCGAGTACACGCTGAACGGCGTGACCCGTACCATCCGCTTCCTCCACCAGGACCTCGGCTTCCTCGACCTCGCCCACCCGATCCCGATCTACATCGCCGCCAACGGGCCGCTGGCGCTGCGCACGGTCGGGGAGTTCGGCGACGGTCTGGTGACGGTCGCCAACGACGATCCACGGCCGCTCGCCGCCCACCTCGCGACCGTGCAAGAGGGCGCGAAGCGGGTCGGCCGCGCGCTGCCGGCACCGTTCCACACCGCCGCCCTGACCAGCGCGGTGGTGCTGAGGCCGGGTGAGAAGGTCGACTCGGAGCGGGTGATCGACCAGTGCGGCTCGCAGGTCGCCGCCGTGCTGCACTTCACCTACGAGATCGTCAAGCTGACGAAGAGCGAGGACGCGATCCCGCGCGGCTTCGAAGAGGTGTGGGAGCCGTACTGCGCTTACGTCGACAAGATGGAGACGCCGCCGGAGAAGCGCTACCTGCAACGCCACAACGGTCACTGCACGTTCCTGATGCCCGAGGAGCGTCGCTTCGTGACCGCCAAGACCATCCGCGCATCCATGCTGATCGGCGAGCCGGACGAGCTGATCGCGCGGATCCGCGCGCTGGAGAAGGCGGGGCTGCGCGAGACCGGGCTGTTGCCGCCGATGGCCGAGGCGCGCACCGTGTTCCGGGAGTTCGCCGAGCACGTCATCCGCCGCTACTGAGCCGTGGACGAAACCGGCCGCGCGATTCCCTGGTACTACCGGCCACTCGGCATCGCGCTGCTGACGCTGTTGGTCCTCGGTCCGCTCGGCCTGCCCCTGATCTGGCGCTCGCCCGCGCTCGACGCGCGCCGCAAGTGGGTGGCCAGCGCGCTCGTCCTCGGGTACACGGCGGTGCTCGTCTGGCAGGTGGTCGAGGCGTTGCGCTACGCGCTCGCGCAGCTGCCCTGAGGCTACCAGGACGCGACTTCGCTGTCTTGCACGAAGAGATGAGATACGAGGCCGCAGTACGCGACCACCGTTTGGTTGCGGCTGTGCCGCGCTGAGCATCGGCTCGGGGAACCCGCCGCCGGCCGAGCTCGGCGGCAGGCACGAGCCGGAGCGAGCCAGAGGCCGCCTGGTAGCGGGTCTACCGGCCGCCTGCGCCTCTTCCCGCACCGCCGACCGGGGTCTAGAATCGTCGATCGTCGTGAAGCTCGCGGTCTTCGTCGTCGCCGCGGTGGCGGCGCTGCCCACGGACCCGTCGGCCCGCGGCGACCCGGCGCCCCCCGCCGAGGGCGAGCCGGTGAGCGAGTTCCGTCGGTTGACGAAGGGCCCCGGTCTCGACGCGATGCCGTCGTGGTCCCCGGACGGCCGGCGCATCGTCTTCCACGCCCGGCGCCCGGCGCAGAAGGGCGACGCGTTGCCGACCCGCAAGATCTGGATCATCGATCGCGACGGCAGGAACGAGCGCCGGCTGTCGGACGGCGCCGCCGAAGAGTATCACCCGGTGTTCTCTCCCGACGGCTCGCGGATCGCGTTCGTCTCGGAGGCCAACGGATCGCGCGACGTCTGGCTGATGGATGCCGACGGCAAGAATCCGCTCCCGCTCACCGATGATCCGGGGCTCGAGGACCATCCCTGCTGGTCTCCCGACGGAAGCCGCCTCGCTTACGTCGCCCTGCCCAAGGACGGCGGCAACTTCGATCTGTGGATCATGAACGCCGACGGCAGCGGCAAGCGCAAGGTGACGTTCACCGCCGCCAACGAGGTGTTCCCCGCGTGGCACCCGCAGGGGCACCGGATCGCGTTGGCGAGCGACGTGAACGGGAACTTCGACCTCTACACGGTGTCGCTGCCCGACGAGAAACTCGCCCCCCTGGTGACGGGCCCGAGCAACGACACCCGGCCCGCCTGGTCGCCCGACGGCACCAAGATCGCGTTCACGCGATGGCCGGGCGAGGGTCGCAGCCGCGACGCCACGCTGTGGATCGCCAACGCCGACGGCAGCGTGCCGACCGAGATCGCGGTCGCGGCTCCCGCCGCCCACCCGTCGTGGGCGTCGGATGGCCGGACGCTCGCCTTCCAGCGCGCCAGCGAGGGCGACTGGAATCTGTGGAGCGCGCGCCTGCCCGAGGACGTCGTGAAGGAAGGCCGGCTGCGCCTCGCCCGACAGGTGCGCGGCCGGCGTGGCGAGGATCTCGTCAAGCTGCGCCGCGGCGAGACGATCTACGGGGCGGTGGCGACCGCGCGATTCCGCCTGCGCGCTCCTTACGGCCTCGTCGAGCTGCCGCGCGCGGCGCTCGCCTCCCTGCAGTTCGACGACATGGCGAAGGGCACGGCGAAGATCGTGCTCGGCAACGGCGACACGTTCAGCGGCCTGCTGCTCGACGACGACATCGCGCTCGACGGCGCCGGCGGCCGCCAGCACCTGCGCAAGGAGAAGATCGAGGCCATCGGCTTTCGTCTCGACTCCGGCGACGCGGGGGACCGCAGCGGCCCGGCGCGGCTGCTGATGCGCAACGGGGACTCGTACAGCGCGGCGCCGCGCACTCGCGGGCTGCGCCTGCGCGTCGGCAGCCAGACCGTGGAGCTGCCGCTCGCGGACGTGGCCCGCGTGGAGTTCGCCGAAGAGGGCAAGAAGAGCCAGGTGATCACCCGCAAGGGCGATACGCTCGCCGGCACGCTCGAAACTCCGCTCCTCGAGGTCGACCTGCCGGCCGGAGCCTACCTCGGCCTCTACCCGTCGTACATCCGCAGCCTGACCCTCGCGGAGGGATCTCCATGAAGCGAATCGTCCTGCTGGCCTTGACGCTCGCCGGCGCCACCGGTTGCTTTCGCACCAGCGGACTCAATCGCTACCAGCCCGACATGTACTCCGTCGACCAGGAGGTCGGCATGGGCCGGGAGATGTCCAAGGAGATCGACAAGGAGGTGACGCTGCTGCGCCATCACGCGCTCACGCAGCTGGTCCAGGGGATCGGCCAGCGCCTGCTCGCGCACGCCGCCCGCCCCGAGTTCAAGCTCTATCCCTTCACGTTCCGCGTGGTGGACAGCTCGGAGATCAACGCCTTCTCGCTGCCCGGCGGCCCGGTGTATCTGAACATGGGCCTGATCGAGATCGCCGAGACCGAGGACGAAGTCGCCGCCGTGATCGCCCACGAGATGAGCCACGTCGCGGCCCGCCATGCCACCGAGCAGATGACCGCGTTGCAGGTCTCCCAGCTGGCGATGTTCGTCGCGCTGTCTGCCGTCGGCGGCATCTCGCCCGCCGCGCTCGAGGGCACGCGCCTCGGCTACATCCTCGGCGTCCTGCGCTACAGCCGCGGCATGGAGACCGAGGCCGATTCGCTCGGTCTGGAGCTGATGGACTCGGCGGGCTACGGCCGCAGGGGAATGCTCGCCATGTTGCGCCACATCGAGGACGAGCGGCGCGCCGAGCCGGTGCTGCTCGAGCGGCTGCTCTCCAGTCATCCGATGCCGGACCAGCGGCTCGCCGTCGTCGCGGCGCAGGTGCCCGCGGCCGACGAGGACGGCGGCGCGCGGCGCGAATCGGCGGCGTTCGCGCGCACCAAGGTGCTCTTCGTCAAGGACTGACCACCGACCGTGGCCGCGCTACTGGTCCTGCTGGCACTGCTCTGCTCGTGCCTGCCGTCGAGCGGGCCGCAGCGCCCGGAGCCGAGCCGCCGCCAGCAGCGGCTCCTGAAGGCCACGAGCCCGGAGGTCTGGCGGGCGACCCACGCGGTGATCGACGAGCAGCGCTTGACGATCGCCGATGAGGACGAGCGCGAGGGCCGGATCCACCTGACCCGGCGGCGCACCAGCCGCGTCCGCCCCGAGGAGATCGAGCGCGAGCTACGGCGCATCGCGGAGCTCGACAAGGCGCGCCGCATGGGGCTGCAGCGCTTGAGCGAATACCTCGTCGAGTACGCGATCGAGGTGGCCCGCCTCGGCGACGACGAGACCCGCTTCGACGTCTCCACCCGCATCACCGCGGTGGACCGCAGCGAGGCCTTCATCGCCGGCCCCGGCCTCGTGCAGGTGATTCCCCGCAGCTTCGACGTGCCGTCGAACGGCGTGCTCGAGCGCGAGCTGGTCGACAGCATCGGAAGTCGCCTGTACCTCGGCGAGGAGATGCTCTACTGCCTCGGTGTCCTCGGCCGCGAGTAGAGGACGCGCGCCCCAACCCCGGGAAACACTCGTGCCGCAGCCGCGACGGGTCGAAGCCGGCTCCCCCGAGCGTATTCATCGATACGCACGAGGGGTACGTGCCCGAGTCCTTGGCGTGGCCGGAGCCGGACGCCGAGTCCTCGGCGAGGCTCCGTGCGCTGCCGTTCTGGACCGAAGCGCTGACCACCGCGCGCGACGCTGCGGCCGGCGTTGCAATGACGGCCGCGATCCGGCATCGGATCTTCATGATTCGGCGCGCGGTCCCATGGTCGGTCTTCGCGCTCCTGCTGGCCGCGGCGCCCGCCCGGGCGCAGTTCGGCACGGCGCCGGGCCAGGGGCCTCGCTCGGACACGCCGGAGGCGCGCCACCGCCACCAGCGCAACGGCGAGAGCCTCGATCAGTGGGTGCGCGTGCTCGCGTCCGAGGACGCGCAGCGCCGGCTCGAGGTCATGGACGACCTCGGCCGCAGCGCGGATTCACGGGCGATCACCCACCTCTTGAAGGCGCTCGACGATCCCGACCCGCGGATCCAGGCCAAGGCGATCGACTATCTCGGGCTACGGCGCGCCTCGGACGCCACGCCGGTACTGGTGCGGAAGCTGTTTTGGCGCGGCGCCCCGCTCGCGATGCGCCAGCACATCCTGAGCGCGCTCGGTAAGATCGGCGATCCGAGCGCCAGCCGCTCGATTCTCGATTTCGTCGCGCAGGAGCAGAGCGCCGACGTGCGCGGCACCGGCGTTTACGCGCTCGGCGAGATCGGCGACCTGACGATCCGCGACGACTTGAAGCGGCTCGGCGACGGCGAGGGCGACCCTCGGGTGAAGCTCCTCGTCAAGGAGGCGTTGGCCAAGATCACTCACCTCCCCCGGCCGAAGACCGAGACCTTCGTTCCCCCGTCGCAGAAGGTCGTTCCGCCCGTGAGGCCCGGCACCTAGTGTATTGTAACAGCCAAAACGGTAGTGGAGCGTGCGAGCAATCGCGGCCGATGTAGTCCCACGCGGCAGTCCGCGGAGCCGCCATGAACGTCGCTGAATACGCCGCCCGGGACGCGCTGAGTCTCGCCGCGCTCGTGCGCGCCGGAGAGATCAGCGCCACGGACGCAGCCGAGGCCATGCTCGCCGCGGCCGAACACGTCAACCCCCGCGTCAACGCAATCATCGAGACCTATCCCGGCCGCGCGGCCGCCCCGGGGCCGGGCGTCCATCCCTCCGGCCCGTTCGCGGGCGTGCCGTTCCTGCTCAAGGATCTGGTGAGTCACGAGGCCGGCCAGCGCTACGAACTCGGTTCGCGCCTCGCCGCCGGGCTCACCGCGCCGCACGACACCGAACTGGTGCGTCGCTTTCGCGCCGCCGGCCTCAACATCCTCGGGCGCACGACCACCGCCGAGTTCGGCTTTTCCCCGAGCACCGAGCCGCTGCTGCACGGGCCGACGCGCAACCCCTGGGACACCGCCCGCACGCCCGGCGGCTCGTCGGGCGGATCGGCCGCCGCGGTCGCGACCGGCATCGTCCCAGTGGCGCACGCCAACGACGGCGGCGGCTCGAACCGCGTTCCGGCGAGCGCCTGCGGCATCGTCGGCCTGAAGCCGACGCGCGGGCGCACGCCGGTCGGCCCGGACTACTCGCAGCTGCTGTCCGGCTGGGGGATCGAGTTCGCCTTCAGCCGCACCATCCGCGACAGTGCCGCGCTGCTCGATGCGGTCGAGGGCCCGGAAACCGGCGCGTTCTACGCCATCGCTCGGCCGCCGCGGCCCTACCTCGAGGCGATCGCGACGACGCCGCGACCGCTGCGGCTCGCGCTCAACGTGACGCCCTGGTCGGCGCACGCGCGGGTCGACCCCGTAGTGCGGGACGCGGTCACCGCCGTCGCGCGGGTGCTCGAGGGTCTCGGTCATCGCGTCGAGGAGGCGCGGTTCACGTTCGACTTCGAGCAGTACCACGCGGCCTGCCGCGTGGTCTGGGCGAGCTTCTGCGCCGCCGGCTGCAGGCAGCTCGCGGCGCTCACCGGCCGGACGATCGACGCCGGCACGGTCGAGCCCTGCACGCTGGAGGCTTACGAGCTGGGCTGTCGGCTGAGCGCGGCGGATCTCGCCGCCGCCGATAGCGCAGTCGCGGCTCTGTGCCGCGCGGCGGGCACGTTCTTCGAGCGGTACGACGTCATGCTCACCCCGACCTGGACCTGCCTGCCGCCGCCGCTCGGCGTGCTCGCGAACAGCCGCGGCGATCTCACCCTCGACGCCTATCTCCACCTCGTCTTGGGCACGAACACCTTCACCTCGCCGATCAACACGACCGGGCAGCCGGCCATCTCGCTGCCGCTGTCGCAGAGCCCGCCGGGAGAGGGCCACCCGGCCGGGCTGCCCATCGGTTCCCACTTCATCGGCCGCTGGGGCGACGAGGCGACGCTGCTGCAGCTCGCGGCTCAGCTCGAGACGGCTCTGCCGTGGCGGGACCGCCGGCCGCCGCTCCACGCCGCTGCCTGACGCGCAGCGACAGCCCCGTCCGCGGCCGCGGGGCCGCCGGCGGGACCAACCGCGACTCCGCGCCATCACCCTCCTGCGTTCGAGCCGGCGCGAGAGCGCCGCGGCCCGGGCCAACCCGCGTGATTCTCGCCGGCGGCGATCGGCGACTCCCCGCGCTACCGCGGCGTCGCGTCGGGCAGCCCGCCGTCCACCGGGATCGTCGCGCCCGTGGTCGGCGTCTGGCGCGTGGCGAAGAACAGCACGGCGCGGGCCACGTGCTCGGCCGTGACGCGCGCCTTCAGCAGGTTGCGGCCGCGGTAGTACTCCTCGAGCCCCGCCTCGTCGAGGCCACGGGCGCGCATCCGTTCGGGGCCGATCGCCGCCCACAAGCCCGAGCGGCGCCCCCCGTGGGAGAAGACGGCATCCGGCGCGACCATGTTCACGCGGACGTCGTGCTCGGCCAGCTCGAGGCTGGCGATCCGCGCCAGCTGGTGGGCCGCCGCCTTGGTGGCGCTGTAGGCGCCGAACTGCGCGCCGGGAGCGAACACGTTCTTGGTCGAGACCATCACGATGTCGCCGCCCGTCGCCTGCAGCCGGAAGTGCCGCGCCGCCTCGGCCATCACCAGCAGCGCCCCCTCGACGTTCACCCGCTCGAGCCGCCGGAACGCCTCGAGGTCGAGGTCCGGGAGCCCCGCCACGTGCGCGAGACCGGCGTTGACCACCACCAGGTCGGCGCCACCCCACTCGAGGGCGACGGTGCGAAACGCCTCGACGACCGAGCGTGCGTCGGTGACGTCGAGCGGCACACCCAAGACCCGCACGCCGAACGCGGCCCGCAGCTCCGCGACGAGGCCGTCGAGCGCGACGCCCGGCAGATCCGTCACGGCGACGTGGCTTCCCTCCGCGAGCAGCGCCTGCGCGATGCCCGAGCCGATCGCGCCCGCGGCGCCCGTGACCAGCGTGACGTGCCCGGGGAGCGGCGGCTCGCCGGCGCCGAGCTTGGCTTGCTGGAAGGTGTGGTACTCCATGTCGAACAGCTCGGCCTCCGGAAGCCCCTCGTAGACTCCGACCGCCGCCACCGCCGTCTTCACCGCGATCGTGTGCGCCGTGACGTCGCGCGCGATCGTGGCTGCCCCGGCGTCCCCGCCGGCGCAGAGCGCGCCCAGGCCCGGCGCGAGCACCACGCGCGGCAGCGCGTCGAAACGGTCGAGCCCCTCGGGGATGCGCGCGGCGTGGCGCTCGAGGTAAGCCTGGTACGCGACGTCGTAGCGCCCCACGGCCTCGCGCACCTGCGCCGCCAGCCGCAGCGGGTCGTTCCACCGCGGATCGTCGAGCCACAGCGGCAGGGCCTTGGTCCGGATGAGGTGGTCCGAGGTGAGCGGCGGCGTGAGCGCCAGCTCGCGGCCATGTGCCCCGTCCACGAAGGCGAGCACGTCGGGCGTGACCAGCGGCCGCACGACGACCCGCCGGTGCCGCCGGTCGGGATCGCCGGTGGGCCACGCGAGCGCCCCCCGTACGACGGGGGCGATGGCGGCGACGCGCGCCGTCGCGGTCTCGACCGCCGTCCGCGCGGACACCGCGAGGCGACCCGCCGCCCGCCGAGTGAGATACGCCTCCGCGCGCGTCACGATCTCGATCATGGTCTCGTACGAGGCCCGCGCGGTCGGGCCCCAGGTCATGAGGCCGTGGCGCATCCACACCATGCCCCGCCGCCCCGGGTGCGCCTCGTACGCGTCGGCCACGGCCCGCGCGAGCTGAAAACCCGGCCGCACGTAGCCAAGGACCACGACGTCGTCTCCGAGCGCGTCGCGCGCCACCCGCTCGCCGCCGGCCTGGTTGGTGAGCGCGAGGATCGCGTCGGCGTGCGTGTGGTCGAGGAACTTCTCGGGCACGAAGGCGTGCGCGAGCGTCTCGAGCGACGGCGTGGCGCTGCGGGCGTCGAAGAGGTGCGTGCGCAGCTCGTTCGCCATCGCCGCGTCGTCGAGCGCGCTCAGCGCGCGCAGCCGCCGCAGGTAACCGAGGTCGAGCCCCGGATGCCCCTCGGGCTCGATCGCCGCCAGGTCGTGCCCCGAAGCCTTGACGAAGATCGCCGGGACGGGATCGCCGAGGCGGTTCGTGAACGTCCCCTTGACCGACGTGTTTCCTCCGCCGTGCAGCACGAGCCGGTCGTCGGCGCCGAGGAGGCGGCTCGTGTACGTGCGCAGCGCCAGGTCCTCGCCCCAGCGGGGTGCCCAGGCGGCGACGGCGCGCGCCGCGTCGCCATCCGACCATCGCGTGTCCATGTGCCGCGCCCGTCAGCCCGCGCCGAGCGCCCCCAGCCGCTGACGGGCGTTCTCGTCGGGCCCTGCGATCATCCGGCCCCCCGGCCCCGGACCCGCTCTCCTAGACGGCAACGCGGACGTCCCGCTTTTCGTGGCGGAGGGTCTGGTAGAGGTCGTGGGCCTGCTCGGGCTTCATGAGCTGGTGCACGACCGCGCCGACCGCCCGGATCATGGCGGCGGGCGCCTCGGACTGGAAGATGTTGCGCCCCATGTCGACGCCCGCCGCACCTTCCGACACCGCGCGGTGGGCCATGGCGAGCGCCTCCAACTCGGGGAGCTTCTTGCCGCCGGCCATCACGATCGGCACCGGGCACGATGCGGTCACCGTCTCGAAGCCCTCGGGCACGTAGTACGTCTTCACGAAGTGCGCGCCCAGCTCCGCGCAGATCCGGCACGCCAGGCGGAAGTAGCGTGCGTCGCGCGTCATGTTCTTGCCGACCGCGGTCACGCCGAGCGTCGGGATGCCGGCGCGGATGCCGGCATCCACCAGCCGCGTCAGGTTGTGGATCGACTGCGTCTCGAACTCGCCGCCGACGAACACCTGCACGGCCATGGCCGACACGTCGAGCCGCACCGCGTCCTCGACGTCGACCGCCAGCTGCTCGTTGGACAGCTCCTTGAGAATGCTCGGGCCGCCGCTCGCCCGCAGCACGACGCCGCGGCCGAACGAGGGCGGAATGTTAGCGCGCAAGATGCCGCGCGTCAGCATCAGCGCGTTCGCCCACGGCAGCAGCGGGACGATGTCTACGTCGACGCGCTCGAGGCCCGCGGTGGGTCCCTGGAAGTAACCGTGGTCGATGGCCAGCATCACGGTGCGGCCGGAGGCGGGATCGAAGATGTGCGCGAGGCGGTGTTGCATGCCCCAGTCGAGCGCGCCCGATCCCTTCAGGAAGAACGGCTCGCGACGCTCGGGAACGCCCACGTGGAAGTTCCTGGTGTCCTTCACGTCCTCGAGATCGGCCACCCTCGCTTCTCCTCAGCCGGGCGGCAGGCACCGCCCCGGCCGGTCCGGTCCGCGGACGATGACGTAAACCTCCGGGCTGCGTCAAGGCCGACGCCGCGCCGACGCGACGCCTGGCGGACCGGTTCGGGCGGCCCGTCGCGCGGCCGCCACGGTCGGTCTTGGCCGGTTCACGCACCGGGCCGAGCGCCCTTTGCGAACCCGCCGCGCACCGCGCCATAGTTGCCGCCTCGTCAACCAGCGAGCAGGAGGAAGCCGATGGACGCAAGCCTGGAAACCCTGAGCGCCCGCGTGCAGCGTCTCGAGGACCTGGAGGCGATTCGCAGCACGTGGCGCGACTACTGCATGAGACTCGACTCCGGCGACTGGCCGGCGCTCGGCGACGTCTTCACGAAAGACGCCGTGCTCGAGATGGACGGCCTCGATCCGATCAGCCCCGGCCTGGACGGCCGATACCGCGGCCGTGACTCGATCATCGACGACTTCTACGTTCGGGCCGTCGGCGCCGTGGTGGGAGGCGCCGAGGGGCCCTACTCCACCGGTCACATCAGCACCAACATGCAGGTCGAGCTGCGTGGCGACGAAGCGACCACGCTCGCCTACTTCTTCGAGATCGTCGCCGACGACCGCGTGTTGATCGGGACCTACCAGCACCGCTTCCGCAGGGAGGCGGACCGCTGGCGTTTCGCCTTCCTGCGCATCTCGGTGCGCTACCGCGCGCGCCTGGAGGGGACCGACTTCGGCGGTCAACCACTCACCGCGGTCCTGGCGAAGCCGGTGTAGGCAAGCGCTGCGCCGTCCGCCTCCCGCCGTCCGGACGAGCGAGAAGCTCCGCCCCACACGCCGCCACGATGAAGACGGCGCCGACGAACTCCCGGCGGCCGAACGGCTCCTGCGTCAACAGGCTCGCCGAGGCGAGACCGATGACGACCTCGAGCATGAGCAGTACCGTCACCCGACCGGGATCGAGCCGGCTGGCGCCGAACATCGTCAGCCAGAGGACCAGCGGCATCCACAGCAGTCCGAAGGCGAGCAGCCAAGTCGCGCCGCGCCACGAGACTTGCGCCGCCGGCAGCGTCCACGGGCGGCCGCCCGGCACGAGACTGAAGAGCAAGAACAGCAGGCCCAGAAACAGGAACTGCACGAACACCTTGTCGAACTCCGACGCGTGCTGCGGGACTCGCTGCAAAGCCACCATCGACAGTCCGCACAGCAAGCCGGAGACGAGCCCCATCCAGTCCCCGGCCACCCGTGGGACCGGGGCACCGCTGCCAGCGCCGAACACGACGAACATCCCAGCCAGCCCCAGAGCGATCGTGACGATTCGGGCGGCGGTGATGCGGTCGCCAAGAAAGACCCGCGCCAGCAGCGTGCTCCATACCGGCGCGAGATAGAAGAGTAGAATGACACGAGCGACGTAGCCGCGCAGCAGCGCTTCGGCATAGAGCGCGATGCACGCGGCCATGAGAAGGCCCGCCTGCACGAGTGGCCATCCGCCGGCGATGATGGGGTGCCGCCGGATCACCCCAAACGGGAACAGGACCAGCAACGGGATGGCGAAGCCGGCGGCCGTCGCCCAGGGACCGCCGAGCCCCGCCTCGTTCAGATGACGGAGCGGAATCCACAGCGTGCCCCAGAACAGAGTCGACGCCAGGATCGCGACACTGGGCGCCAGCGTCGCCGCTCGCGAGCCGTGAGGCTCACCGCTCCGGTCCATCAAACCGCCGGCCGGGCCTCGAGGCTGACGGCCTGCCGAACTTCGCAGCCTGCCGCAGCCCAACGAAAGAAACCTGCCCTGGACATGGACGGCGGCCGAGGCCTAGTCGCGGCGCGCGATGAAGCGTCCCTGCGCGACTTCGCCGGCATGCGCCAATTCTCGAATGAACGCGAACTCGCCAGCCACCGTCTGCAGCATATCCATGTCGTAGCCGAGAATGTCGAGTGCGTCGAAGGTCAGCTGCATGTCCACCATGCTGAGATACAGGTCGATGTGGGCCGGGAAACGTCCGGTGTCGTCCGCCGCCACGACGGTGCAGCCGTTCTCTTCGAGCAGTCGGCAGTAGCCGGGGATGTCCTGCAGATTGGCGAATTTCATGCAGGTCAGGAAGCGCTCCGCCTCCGCATCGGAGAGCCCCGCCGGGCCCTCGACCCAATCGGTGAAGGCGATCGTGCCGCCGGGCTTCACCACGCGAGCGGCCTCGGCGATGAGCTTGGGCTTGTCCGTGACGTAGCACCAGGCGTCCTTACCCCAGACGAAGTCCGCGCTGCCCGTGGCGAGGCCGCTATGGCAGACGTCGCCGAGGACGAAGCGGATGCGGTCATGGACGCCTTCCTCCTGACAGCGCCGGCGGCCGCGATCGACCACCGTCTCGGTCGCATCGACGCCGGTCATCGAGGCCACGTTGCGGAAGCGGACGAGGAAGCGCATGCCCGCGCCGTTGCAGCAGCAGAGGTCGACGCCGCGCATCCCCGCACCGATGCCCGCGCGCTCGGCCAGATCCATCGACGACTTGAATCCGCCGATGTGGATCTGCTGGCCCATGAGGAGCTCCCACAGGTCTCCTTCCTGGCCGCCATACACGGCGGTGACCTCTTTCAGGCCGACGTTGGCGATGGCCTTCATGCTCTCCCTCCTCGAGCGCCCGGGAAAAACGGCCGAGTGGCGTCGCGCTCTGGCTGCTGGTGCCGTTCGCGGAGCTGCTTACCGGTCTCGCCGATTCGGCGGCGACGGGGCGCGGCGCCCCGATCGGGCTCGCGGTCCGGGCGGCGACGGCCGGCGCCCGTGCCCCGGCTAGGGAACGGCGGGCGCCGGCACCTCCCGGTACGGGTCCGCGGCGCGGCCGGCGTTGCGGTGCAGCCGGTAGCAAAAGCTGCGCACGCGGCGCTCGTCGAGCGGCGTGCCGTCGTCGTAGTAGAAGAAGAACGGGATGTCCTTGCGGTGGCGCAGCAGCCCCTCGGTCACGAGGCTGTTGTCGCAGCCCCAGCAGGCGACCATCGCGACGCCGTCGTAGAGCCCGGTGTCCCAGGCTTGCAGCGCCGAGCCGATCTCGATCGTGGTGCCGCCGATGGTGTCGGGATCGAGCAGCTCCTCGGCCTTGGCGATCGCTTCCTCGACCGCCGGCTGCGGCAGCCACGGGTGCAAGACTCGCACTTCACGGTAGTAGCGCCCGCGCAGTTCCGCTTGCTGCGACACCATGAGATCCGCGACCGCCTTCGGGGTCGCCCGGCCGAACTGCAGGTGAGGATGGCGCCGGGCCAGATATTCGAAGAAATTCGTCAGCGGATCGAGCACCAGCCGCAAGCCCTGCTCGCTCATGCGCAGCAGCAGGCCGCCGTTGGCGAGGTCGTTGCCCTTGGTCATGGTTTCGCCGGCGACGAACACGCGGCGGAACGACTTCGCACCCTGCCACGCCGCCTCCATGTCCGCGAAGCGTCGCGATGCTTCCTGCAAGACCGCGCCGATTTCGTCGGCGCGCGCCGCGATCTCGGGTTGCGCGTCGGCCGGATCGGCGAGCGGCCGCTCGATGACCGCGAGCAGGGCGGCGATCGACTCCTCGTAGAGCGCGCGCGACGCGCCGGCGCGCGGCTCGACCGGCAAGTGGTAGACGTACAACTGGCGCAGGATCTCGACGGCCGACAGGCCCGCCCAGATGAACAGCGACATCGGCGGATCGGCGCCGAAACGCATGCCCTGCTCGCTGACGAGATCGTACAGACCCATCTTGTCGAGCGAGATCTTGTCCTTGACGTCGAACACGCCGGCCCGGCACATCTGACCGTTGAACGCCAGCAGGTGGGTCTCCTTGGTCGGCGGGTTTTTCTCGAGGTAGTCGCGGAACGCTCCCCAGATCAGCTGGTAGCCCATGCACTCCTTGCCCGAGCAATCCGCCTTGCCGCAGGTGCGCGTGCTCTCCGTATGGGCGGGCGCCGCCACGGCATCGTAGCCGTACGCGCGGTAGACGGCGGCGAAGGCCGCGCCGATGTTGTCGGCCATGCTGAGCGTGACGTACCGCGCGTCGGGGTCGAGAAAGCCGCCCGGCTTGCCGCGGCCGGGGTCGAGATAGGAAATCGTGCGCGCGTTCTCGGGCAGCGCCCGCGCGCCGCCCTCGGCGATGAACTGGCGCACCGACTGCAGGAACGCCTGGACGCGCGTGACGAAGCCGGCCTCGCCGCCGTGCCCGTCGCTCTCGAGAATGGTGTGCGGGTAGCCCTCCATCAGGGCCTGGAAGATCTGCTCGGTGAACGACGACGGCCCGCAGCCGAAGGACGCGAGCAGCACCGGGAACACGTCGCGCAGCTCGCGGGCGTGCAACGCCGCGCGCAGCGAGCGGTTGTCGTCGCCCCAGTAGGCGCGGTGCAGACGCGGGATCTTCTCGTTGACCGGGAAGCAGTCGACCGGGATCGCCATCGCGCCGTTGCGCCGCAGGATGTACGGGATCCCGGCGTTGATCGCCGGATCGCAGATCACGTGGATGTGGCCGACCAGCAGCACGGCCGGCACCGCCTGGCGGCGCGCGTAATCGAGCGCCTCGCGCCCGATGCGCTCGAGCCCGTCCTCGAAGCGCGCCTGGGCGGCGGCGGCGCGCGCGATGGCCTGCTCCATGAGTGCCGGATCGGCGCCAAGCTCGGCGGCGACACGCTGCATCTCGGCGAGCAGCCCGGGGTGGGCGAGCCCGTCGCGAAACGACAACCGCGGGCGCACCACGCGCACGTCCTTGCCGCGCCCGAGCAGCGACTTTTCGACCATCTCGGGCATGGCCTGCTCGGCGACGCAGGTTTGCCCGCCCTTGCCCTTGGTGTCGGCAACCCGAAAGATCTTCGGGAACAACAGCAGATCGACGTCGGCATCGCAGACCGCGAGCGCGATCTTCACCGGGCCGCACGAATCGAAGCTGTGGCAGAGCTGCTCGCCGGCCGCGAGCGATCCGCCGTCGGAACGCAGCAGCCGGACCGCGAAGCCGAGCTCGTCGGCGAAGGTCGCGAGCCACGGCACGTGGGGCCCCACGGCGCTGATCGCGGGGATCGCGACCACCGGCGCTCCCGGTCGCGGGCGCACGAAACTCTCGAGCAGGGCGTCGCGCTGCTCGAAGGGGTTCGGGGCCTCCTTGGCCAGCTTCGGCTGGTTCTTGGTGGGCAGCTCGAACTTCGGGCAGGCGCCACCCGAGAAGGCCTTGTGCCGGACGTCGCGGACCTGGATGGTCGTGCGCTCGATCGGGCAGAGGGTCTGGCACTGGGGGTCGCGACAGCGAAACTCCGAGCGCTCGGTGATGTCGGCGGCAAGGAGCCCCGCGAGGTCGAGCCGCGGAGCCGCCAGCAGCGCGGCCGCGCCGAGCTGTTTCCCGGCACACAGGCCGATGCCCCAGGCGCCCATCGCGCCGGGGTTCGGCGGCACCACGATCTCACGGCCGGTGACCGCCGCGAGCGTCCAGGCGAGCGACGGGTTGGCCGCGGGCTTGCCCTGGAAGAACACCCGCTCGCCGAGCGTCCGCTGCCCCATGACGCGGTTGATGTAATTGTGGATCACCGAATACTGGAAACCCGCGAAGATGTCCTCCCGGGTATAGCCCTCCTTGATGGCGAGCGCGGCGGCGTCGGCGACGAACACCGTGCACATCTGGCCGAGATCCGGCGGGCGCTGCGCCCTCGAGGCCAGCGCGACGAACTCGTCGATGTCGCGGACGTCGTAGAGATTGGCCTGCTCCTCGAGGAACGAGCCGGTGCCCGCGCTGCAGGCCTTGTTCATGTCGCTCTCGACGATCCGCCCGCCCTGCACGCGGATGTACTTCGCATCCTGGCCGCCGATCTCGATGACCGACAGGTCCTCGCCGCGGCGCGCGTCGCAGCGCGTGGCGGCGGTCGCGTGCGCGACGATCTCGTTCAGCACGATGACGTGCTCGCTGTCGGGGTAGACGGCGCGCACCAGCGTCGCCACGGCCTCGCGGCCCGATCCCGTCACGCCGATGGCGCGCACGTCGGCGTCGGTCGTGTCGAGGATCGCGCGCACCAGGCGCCGCGCCGCATCGACCGGGTTGCCGCGCGTGCGGTCGTAGACGTCGAGCACGACCTCACCGGTTTCGACCGAGGTCAGTACCGCCTTGGCGCCGGTCGAGCCGAGGTCGAGCCCGAGCACGCTCGGCCGCGCGGCGGCCCCCGCGGGAACCGCCGCCGTCGGCATGATCGTGACGCGCTCGCGCCAGCCGCTCGCCGGGCGCAGGGTCTCGAAACGGTCGCCGCCGGCGCGCACGAGCTCGGCGGGATCGGCCGGCAGCGGCGCGCGCGCCTCACCGCGAGCCTGCAACGCGGCGATGGCCGCAGCGCCCACCGCCTCGAAGCACTCGGCATGCGGCGGCATCTTGACCGGCGCGCCGAGCAGATCCTCGAACGACCGCCGGAACGAAGCGATGCGCGCCGGGCCGCCGATCAGATAGACCGGCCCGTCGACGTGGTTGCGCGCCGCCAGCGCATAGGTGTTGCGCGCCACCGAACTGAAATAGCCCTTGAAGAGCTCGCCGGTCGGCTTACCCTGGTTGGCGAAGTGGGTCATCTCGGTCTTGGCGAACACCGAGCAGCGCGCCGTGATCGGGATGCCCTCGCCGGCCGCGAGCGCCTTGTCGTCGGCTTCGGCGACGCCGAGGCCGAAGCGATCGACGATCTTCTGGATGTTCTCGCCCGTGCCCGACGAGCACTTGTCGTTTTCGAGATACTGGTAGACGTACTTCGGGGCCGCGCCGCCGCGCCCGGCCACATCCCGCTTGCGGCTCAGCACACCGTAGCCGCGCGCACCGATGCTCACCAGATTGAGCGCGTCCTCGAGCTCGGGCGACAGCTCGAGCGCCGCTTCCTGGCACGAGTCCTCCGGCAGAACCAGCACCGGATCGCGGAGTTCGTCGGCGTGGACCCCGGTCGCGGCGAGCACCGCGCACGAGGCGATCCCCTGCTCGCGGTACCATGCTCGAAAGAGTCCGATGGGATCGCCGTCGTGCGGCTGAGAGCGCGTGTGCTCGATCACGAGCGCGCCGTCCGCGCCCACTTGCGCGGCCACGAAGCGCGCCGATGCCTTGCCCAAATCGCAGCCCGCGATGCGCAATCCGTCGGCCTTCACGGTTCGACCTTCTCCGCTTCTACCCAGATATGCCCCGGCGCTTTCGCCGGTCAAGCATCTGCCCGGCACGCCGAGCCGCTGCTCGACGCTCTCCAGCCCGGTCGCCCGCGCACCGAGCACCCTGCTCCCGTCCCGGCCCTGCTTCATCGGCCGGCCCGACACGTCGACGATCGGCCGTTCAGCGATCGTCAGCCGGCATGCGATTCGCCTCGGCCACCGCGGCCGACCGGGCGGCGCTCACGCGCCGTCCCTCAACAGCTCCTCGGCGATGATCAACTTGCGGACCTCGGTCGTGCCGGCGCCGATCTCGAGGAGCTTGATCGTCCGGTACAATCGGTTGATCTCGGATTCCCAGATGTAGCCGATGCCACCGTGGATCTGCAGAGCGTGGTCGAGCACCGCGTTGAGGCCGTTCGCGGCGTACAGGACGGTCGCCGCCGTCAGCTTGTGGATCGCGCCGCGACCGCCGCCGCCGATCTCCAGCTGGTTGCAGGCGGCGAGGCAGCGGAAGTTGAGCGCGCGCATCGCTTCGATCAGCGTGTACATGTCGGCGAGGCGCGACTGCACCATCTGGAAGCTCGCGATCGGTTTGCCGAACTGCTCGCGGGTCTTGGCATGCTCGAGCGCCAGCGCGAGCGCGCGCTCGGCGATGCCGACGCCGAGCGGCGCCACCATCGCCCGCTCGAGATCGAGACCGCTCATCACCACGCGGTGGCCCTGGTTCTCCAGGCCGATCCGGTTGCGCGCCGGCACGCGACATTCGTCGAATACCAGCTCCCCGGTCGGGCTGCCGCGGAAGCCCATCTTCTCGAGCTTCTGCGCCACCGCGAACCCCGGGGTGTCGGTCTCGACGGCGAAGGCCGAGATGCCGTGCGCGCCCGCCGCCAGATCGGTCTTGGCGTAGACCAGCGCCAGGTCGGCCACCGGGCCGTTGGTGATGAACAGCTTCCGTCCGTTCAGCACGTAATCGTCGCCGTCGCGGCGCGCCGTCGTGCGCATGCTGCCGAGCGCGTCGGAGCCCGCCCCCGGCTCGGTCAGGCCGAGACAGCCGATCGACGAGCCGGTGCAGAGCCCGGGCACGAAGCGCCGGCGCTGCTCGTCGTCGCCGTTGCGCAGGATGTTGTTCAGGCAGAGGTTCTCGTGCGCGACCCACGACATCGCCAGCGCCGGATTCCAGCGCGCGAACGCCTGCGCGACGAGGCCGCTGGAGAACAGGTCGAGGCCCGCGCCGCCGAATTCGGCCGGAGCCGTGATGCCGAGATATCCGGCCTCGCCGAGCGCGCGGAACTCCACGTCCGGCCACCACTCCTCTGCGTCCATGCGCGCCGCCAGCGGATACAGGCGCTCGCGCGCGTAGCGGTCCGCGGCGTCGAGAATTTCTCGCTGCTCCCCGCCGAGATCGAAGCAAACTGGATTCACCGAACCTCCCCGCGACGGTGACGACGCCTCGATGCATCCCTAAACAACCCGCAGACCGCGAAGTCAAGCAACGTCTCCGGATCGGCCGCGGCCGTTTGACTCGCGCGGCGAAATGTAGTGAATCCCGCTCACCAGTGAGACCGCTCGCGCGTCCGCCCCGCCCGCCCACCGCCCGCGCCCAGCGCAGCCGGCGCGCCGGCTCGCGCCGCCGACCGAAAGCCGAGCGCGTGCGCGAGATCCTCGCCGCGGCGCGGACGGTCTTCTCCGAGCGCGGCTACGAGGCTGCCGCCATCACCGAGATCGCCCGCCGCGCGGGGGTCGTCGAGGGCACGATCTACAAGCATTTCGACAGCAAGCGCGATCTCCTCCATCGGGTCGTGCGCGACTTCTACGAGGCGCTGATCGACGACGTCGACGCCGGAATCCGCGGCATTCGCGGTGCCGCCAACCGCCTGCGCTTCCTCATCGGCCGCCACCTCCAGGCGTTCAGCGCCGACCGCGGCCTGTGCCGGCTGCTGATCCGCGAGATCCGGCCCGACGGAGAGCTGTACGATTCCTCGATCGAGAACCTCGGCCGCCGTTACACCCGTGCCGCTTCCCAGGCGCTGCAGGACGGAATCGACAGCGGCGAGCTCCGCGACGACATCGAGCCGGCGATGGTTCGGCACATGATCTACGGAGCGGTGGAGCACGTGGTGTGGCGCTTCGTGTTTCGCGGCGGCCGCCTCGACGTCGATCGCGTCGCCGACGAGCTCACGCGCGCCGTCTTGCACGGCATCGTCCCGCAGGCGTCCCCGTCCGGCGCGGTCGAGCGTCTCGAGGCGCGCATCGCCGGGCTCGAGCGCCGCTTCGGCCGCGGCCGGCCGCGCCGCACGGAGCGCGCGTGAAGAAGGTGCTGATCGCCAACCGCGGCGAGATCGCGGTGCGCATCCTGCGTACGCTGCGCACGATGGGTCTGGAGAGCGTGGTGGTCCATCACGCGGCCGACGCGGCGAGCCTGGCCGTGCGCGAGGCCGACGAGGCCCGCGAGATCGCCGCGGCGACGCCGGTCGCCGCCTACCTCGACGTCGCGGCGATCCTCGCTGCGGCGCGCTCGAGCGGCGCCGACGCGATCCATCCCGGCTACGGGTTCCTCGCCGAGAACGCCGACTTCGCCGAGGCGGTGGAGCGCGCGGGGCTGACGTTCGTCGGCCCCCCGCCGCGGGTCATCCGCCTGCTCGGCGACAAGATCCACGCCCGCGAGCGCGTCGCCCGGGCCGGCTTCCCGATCACGCCGTCGGCGACCGATTCGAGCGACCGGACCGCGTTCCTGCGCGCCGCCCGGGAGGTCGGCTTCCCGCTGCTCGTCAAGGCCGCCGCGGGCGGCGGCGGCCGCGGCATGCGCATCGTGCGCTCGCCGGACGCGCTCGAGGCCGAGCTCGAGACCGCACGCCGCGAGGCCGAGCGCAGCTTCCAGGACGGCCGCGTCTACGTCGAGCGTTACGTCGAGCGGCCGCGCCACATCGAGGTACAGATCCTATCCGACGCGCACGGCAACCACCTCCACCTCGGCGAGCGCGAGTGCTCGGTGCAGCGCCGCTTCCAGAAGATCATCGAGGAGGCGCCCGCGCCCGTGCTGACCGCCGCGCAGCGCCGTCGCCTCTGCGAGGCGGCGGTCGGCATCGCGCGCGCCGTCGGGTACCGCAACGCCGGCACCGTGGAATTCCTCTTCGCGCCCTCCGGGGAGTTCTACTTCCTCGAGGTCAACACCCGGCTGCAGGTCGAGCATCCGGTGACCGAGATGGTGACCGGCATCGACCTGGTCGCCGAGCAGCTGCGCGCCGCCATGGGCGAGCCGCTGTCGCTGCGCCAGGAAGACGTGGTCGCGCGCGGCCATGCGCTGGAAGTCCGCCTGTGCGCCGAGGACCCCGGCAGCGGCCACACGCCGACCACCGGCGAGGTGGCGCTGCTGCGCGCGCCCGGCGGCCCCGGCGTGCGCTTCGACGGCGGGCTGTGCGAGGGACAGGCGGTGACGACGTCGTTCGATTCGATGCTCGCCAAGCTGATCGCCCACGGCGCCGACCGCGCGCAGGCGATCGCCCGCATGCGCCAGGCGCTGCGCGATCTGGTGCTGCTCGGGGTCGCGCACAACGGCGCCTATCTCGAGCGCGTGCTCGGGCACCCCGCGTTCGCGAGCGCCGACCTGCACACCCATTTTCTCGAGCAGCACGCCGCCGACCTCGCGCTGCCCGGCGCCGCCGGCCCGGACCTGGTCACGCTGCTCGCCGCCGCGGTGCTGGTCGACCCGAGCGCCGGCGCCGACGTTCCCGAACCCTACGCGTCGATGGGCGAGTGGAGGAACTGAGCCCATGAGGCGCATCCTGCGGGTCGCCGACCAGCGCCACGAGGTCCTCGTGCTGCCGAGCCGCGAAGGCCGCCGGCTGCTGCTCGGCCGGGACGTCCATCCGGCGTCGCTGCGCGCGCTCGGCGGCGGCGAGTACCGGCTGGAGGTCGACGGCATGGCGCACCGCGCCTGGATCGCCGTGCGTGGCGACGCCATCCACGTACACGTCGGCGGGCGCTCCTGGACCGTCGAGTGCGTCGACGAACTGGCCGAGACCGCCGCCGCGTCCGGCGGCGCGTCCGACACCGCCGAGGCGCCGATGCCCGGCACGGTGGTCCGCGTGATGGTCGAGACCGGCCACGCCGTGAGGCGGGGCCAGACGCTGGTCGTCATCGAGAGCATGAAGATGGAGACGGCGATCGTCGCCTGGCGCGACGGCGTCGTCGCCGCCGTCCACCGGCCGCTCGGCTCGACGTTCGATCGCCGGGCGCCGCTCGTCTCGCTCGAGCCCGAGCCTTCGTCCTGACGCGAGGCCCCGATGCGCCGCATCCAGTCCAACGTCGACACCCGCTCCGAGACCTTCCTCGAGAACCAGCGGCACAACCGGCGGCTGATCGACGAATTGCGCCGCCGTCAGGAAGAGGTGCGGTTTCGCCGGCCGCAGCGCGACATCGATCGGCTGACGCGCCAGAAGAAGCTCCTGGTCCGCGACCGCCTGTCGCTGCTGCTCGATCCCGGCACGCCGTTCCTCGAGCTGTCCACGCTGGCCGCCAACATGGCCTACGACGGCGAGGTGCCGGGCGCCGGTCAAGTGACCGGCATCGGCATGGTCGCGGGCCGCGAGGTGGTGATCCGCGCCGACGACGCCTCGGTCAAGGGCGGCGCCTGGTACCCGCTGTCGGTCAAGAAGATCGTCCGCGCCCTCGACATCGCCATCGAGAACCGCCTGCCGGTCGTGCACATCTGCGACAGTGCCGGCGGCTTCCTGCCGCTGCAGGCCGACCTGTTCGCCGACCGCTATTACGCGGGGCGGATGTTCCGCAACCAGTGCGCGCTGTCGAAGATGGGCGTGCCGCAGGTGGCGATCGTCGTCGGCCATTGCACGGCGGGCGGCGCGTACATTCCCGCCCTCAGCGAATACTCCGTGATCGTCCGCGGCACGGGCGCCATCTTCCTCGGCGGGCCGCCGCTGGTGAAGGCGGCGACCGGCGAGGTGGTGACCGCCGACGAGCTCGGCGGCTGCGACCTGCACACCCAGGTGAGCGGTACGGCGGACTACCCCGCCGCCTCGGAGCCGGAAGCGATCGCCATCGCCCGCGACGTCGTCGCGCAGCTCCGCCGCCCCACCAAGACCGACATCGACACCGCGGATGCCGAGCCGCCGGCCTACGATCCCGAGGAGCTCTACGGGATCGTTCCGAGAGAGGTCAAAGTGCAGTTCGACATGCGGGAGATCATCGCGCGCCTGGTCGACGGCAGCCGCTTTCACGAGTACCAGCCGGCCTACGGCACCACGCTGGTCTGCGGCTTCGCGCGGATCTGGGGCTACCCGGTCGGCATCCTCGCCAACAACGGCGTGCTGTTCAACGACAGCTCGCTCAAGGGCGCGCACTTCATCGAGCTGTGCAACCACAACCGCACGCCGCTCGTGTTCCTGCAAAACATCACCGGCTACATGGTCGGCCGCGAGTACGAGGCGCGCGGCATCACCAAGGACGGCGCCAAGATGATCATGGCGCAGACCGGCTCGGTGGTGCCGAAGTTCACGGTCATCGTCAACGGATCGTTCGGCGCCGGCAACTACGGCATGTGCGGCCGGGCGTACGACCCGCGCCTCCTCTTCATGTGGCCGCAGGGGCAGATCTCGGTGATGGGCGGAGAGCAGGCCGCGGGCGTGCTCTCCGAGATCAAGGTGAGGCAGCTCGAGCGCGAAGGGCGCTCGCTCGGCGCGGAGGAAATCGCGGCGATCCGCGAGCCGATCGTCGAGGAGTACACCCGGCGCTCGAGCGCGTACTACAGCACCTCCGAGCTGTGGGACGACGGCCTGCTCGATCCGGTCGACACCCGCAACGCCTTGGCCATCGCCCTCTCCTGCTCGCTGAACACGCCCTTTGCCGACCCGAGCTACGGTGTCTTTCGTTTCTGACGACGCCGGCGTCGAACGGGTGAGGCCGGCGAATCTTTCGTGTGCGGCGCCGCTCCCCACCGGGAGCCCCACCGGGCGCCGATTGACGCCGGCCGCCTCGTCGGCCATTGATGCTTGCCCATGATCGGAATCGTCTCCTACGGCTCGTACGTTCCCTATCGTCGACTCAAGCGCTCGGCGATCTCGCAGGTGCTCGGCGTGGCTGCCGGCAAGGGCGAGCGCGCGGTCGCCAGCTTCGACGAGGACAGCTTGTCGATGGCGGTCGAGGCGACGCGCGATGCGCTGCGCGCCGCGCCCGGCGCGGCGGTTCAGGCGCTCTACTTCGCCACCACCACGCCTCCCTACGCCGAGAAGCTGAACGCTGCGATCCTCGGCGCGGCCGCACGGCTGCCGGTGGAAATTCGCGCCGCGGATCTCACCGGCTCCACGCGCGCGGGGCTGACCGCGCTCTTGCAAGCGGCCGATACCGTCGGCGGCGGCGCGCGACACGCGCTCGCGGTGGCCGCCGATTGCCGGCTCGGCGCGCCCGAGGGCAAGGCCGAGCAGCAGAACGGCGACGCCGCGGTGGCGTTCGTGCTCGGCTCGGAGAACGTGATCGCCGAGGTCGAGGCGACGGTCTCGCTCACGCGCGAGTTTCTCGATACCTGGCGCAACCCGGACGAGCGCTTCGCGCACACCTGGGAAGAGCGCTTCGCGCTCACCCAGGCCTACGGGCCGTTGCTCGGCAAGGCGGTGCAGCAGATCCTCGCCAAGGCCAAGGTCGCGCCCAAGGACCTCGCCAAGGTCGTGCTCGACAGCCCCAATGCGCGCGCCGTCGACGAGGTCGCCCGCGCCATGAAGCTCGACCCGTCCCAGCTCGCCGATCCCCTGGCGTTGACGGTCGGGCAGGCCGGCGCGGCCCATCCCGGCCTGATGCTCGCCGCCGCGCTGTCCGCGGCCAAGCCCGGGGAGCGGATCCTGGTCGTGTCGGGAGCGGACGGCGCCGATGCGGTGCTGCTGCGCGTGACCGATGCCGCGACTCGCTACAGCCAGCCGCGCTCGGTCGGCCGCATGATCGAGTCGAAGGGCGACGTCTCGTACGGCAGCTATCTCAAGTGGCGCGAGATCCTGCCCACCGAGCCGCCACGGCGCCCCGATCCGATTCGCCCGGCCGGCCCGCCGATGCTGCGCACGGCCAACTGGAAGTACGGGCTGGTCGGCTCGCGGTGCACCGCCTGCGGCACGCCGCAGCTCCCGCCGCAGCGGGTGTGCGCCCGCTGTCGTGCGCTGGACAAGATGGAGCCCTATGCGTTCGCCGACCGCGTCGGGCGCGTCGCCACCATGGCGCTCGATCGCCTGGCGTTCTCGCTCAACCCGCCGACGGTCAACGTGGTCGTCGACTTCGAGGGCGGCGGCCGCTTCATCTGCGAGATGACCGACTGCCAGCCCGATCGGGTCGCGATCGGCGACGAGGTCGAGATGACGTTCCGCAAGCTGTTCAGCGCCGACGGCGTGCGCAACTACTTTTGGAAAGCGAGGCCGAAGAGGTAGTCTAGGGCCGGTCGAGGAGGACCCGACAATGGCGAGCAAAGGCATCAAGGACCGCGTGGCGATCGTCGGCATGGGTTGCACCCAGTTCGGCGAGCACTGGGACAAGGGCCCCGACGACCTGCTGGTCGAGGCCGCCTACGACGCCTACGCCTCGGCCGGCGTCGACCGCAACGACGTCGACGCCTACTGGCTGGGCACCCTGGGATCGGGCTTCTCCGGGCTGACGCTCTCGGTGCCGCTGAAGATCGACTACCGGCCGGTCACGCACGTCGAGAACTTCTGCGCCACCGGCTCCGAGGCGCTGCGCCAGGCCTGCTACGCCGTCGCCTCGGGCGCTTACGACGTGGCCATGGCGATCGGCGTCGAGAAGCTCAAGGACTCGGGCTACTCCGGTCTGGTGATCTCCGACCCGCCCAACGACGGCACGCTCGGCAACATGACCGCGCCCGCTTCGTTCTCGCTGCTCGCGCCGGCCTACTTCAAGAAGTACGGACTCGATCCCGAGAAGGGCAAGGACGTGCTCTCGCGCATCGCCTGGAAGAACCATCGCAACGGCGCCAAGAACCCCAAGGCGCAGTTCCGCAAGGAAGTGCCGATCGAGGCGATCAAGAACTCGCCGAAGATCGCCGATCCGCTCGGCATCATGGACTGCTCGGGGGTATCGGACGGCGCGGCGGCGGCGATCGTGGTGCGCGCCGAGGACGCGCACAAGTACCGCAAGGATCCGATCTACATCAAGGCGCTGTCGTTCGTCGCCGGCCCGGGCGACGGGCACTCGAATCCCGACTACGACTTCACGACGTTTCGCGAGGTGGTGGCTTCGGCGGAGGACGCCTACCGACAGGCGGGCATCACCAACGCGCGCGAGCAGATCAGCATGGCCGAGGTGCACGACTGCTTCACCCCGACCGAGCTGGTGCTCTACGAAGATCTCGGCTTCAGTCCGCGCGGCACCGCCTGGAAGGACGTGATGGACGGCTTCTTCGATCTCGACGGCAAGCTGCCGGTCAACCCGGACGGCGGCCTCAAGTCCTTCGGCCATCCGATCGGCGCCTCGGGGCTGCGCATGATGTACGAGATGTGGCTGCAGCTTCGCGGCGAAGCGGGGCCGCGCCAGCTGCGCGATCCCAAGCTCGGCCTCACCCACAACCTCGGCGGCGTGCCGGGCAAGTGCGTGAGCTTCGTCTCCGTGGTCGGCCGCGAGATCGGCTGAGCGACGCAGGAAAAGGGGTCGGGAGTCTTTTTCCGCATTCGCGGAAAAAGACTCCCGACCCCTTTTTGTTTCACGCCCGACAGACGCCCGAACGGCGGGCCGCGTCGGCGACCGCCTCGCCGATGCGGAACGCCACGGTCTTGTCGAGCGGGTCGGGCAGGATGCGCTCGGGCACCGGCTCGATGACGATCGCGGCCAACGTCTGCGCGGCGGCGATCTTCATTTCCTCGTTGATGACCTTCGCGCCGCAGTCGAGAGCCCCGCGGAACACGCCCGGGAACGCCAGCACGTTGTTGATCTGGTTCTGGAAGTCGCTGCGCCCGGTGGCGACGACCACGGCGCCCGCATCGTGAGCCAGGTACGGCATGATCTCCGGCACCGGGTTGGCCATCGCGAAGACGATCGGCTGCGGGTTCATCGAGCGGATCATCTCCGGCGTGACGATGTTCGACTGCGACAGCCCGATGAACACGTCGGCGCCGCGCAACGCGTCGGCCAGGCTGCCGCTCCGCCCGTGGCGGTTGGTGGTCTCGGCCAGCTCGCGCTTGTAGGGATTCAAGTCGGGGCGCCCGCGATGTACGATGCCCTTCGAATCGCAGAGCAGGATGTCGCCGGCCGGCGGCAGATGGCCGATGCGCCCGAAGCTCTGGATCAGCCGCGTGCAGGCGATCGCCGCCGCGCCGCTGCCGCTGAACACGATCGTGCACTCGGAGAGGTTCTTGCGCGTGACCTGGAGCGCGTTGAGCAGCGCGGCGACGGTGACGATCGCCGTGCCGTGCTGGTCGTCGTGGAAGACCGGGATGCCGAGGTCCTGGAGCCGCGCCTCGACCTCGAAGCAGCGTGGCGCGGAGATGTCCTCGAGGTTGATGCCGCCGAACACCGGGGCGATGGCGCGCACCGCGGTGACGATCGCCTCGACCTCTTGCGTGGCGAGGCAGATCGGGAAGGCGTCGATGCCGGCGAACTCCTTGAACAGCACCGCCTTCCCTTCCATGACCGGGATCGCCGCCTCGGGGCCGAGGTTGCCGAGCCCGAGGATGGCCGAGCCGTCGGAGACCACGGCCACCGTGTTGCACTTGATCGTCAGCTCGAACACCCGTTTCGGGGCGCGGGCGATCTCGACGCAGACCTGACCGACGCCCGGAGTGTAGGCGAGGCTGAGATCGTCCTTGCTGGCGAGCGGCACCTTGCTGCGCACGCCGAGCTTGCCGTGCAGCTTGGCGTGCAGTTCGACCGATTCTTTGTCGTAGTCCATACGATTGGGATCGGCGAGTCTATCCTTCTCGAAAGCTGATGCAAGCGCCGGCCGCGACGGGTAGTGTCTCCGTTTGGGAGACACTACCCCGCGGCGGCGGGCCTCGAGCCGACGTGCGCGGCCGTCGAGGAAACCGCCGCAAGCTGCTAGTCGAGAATTCATGACGCCGCGCGCCCGCCCGCTCACCTGGACCCGCTATTCGGAGGCGGCACGCATGTTTCTGCAAGGCGCCACGCTGCCCGCCGCGGGGCCGATCGCGTTGGTGATCGGCACCTGGCTGACGCTGGTCAACCAGGGGGACCGCATCGTGCAGGGCGTCGTCCCCTGGGTGAAGGTCGCGCTCAACTACGCCACTCCCTTCGTCGTTTCGAGCCTCGGCTTCCTGGCCGCCCGCCGTCGCGCCAACGTCGAGCGCCTCGCGCAGCTCCTCGAGCGCGAGCTCGGCGATTCCGACGCGAAGCCGTAGCGCGCGAGCCGCCCGGCGGCCGGGCCCCGCGCGCCCCCCATCTTGAGGTACGCGCCGGGTTCCGACAGTATCCCTGCGCTCGTTCATGATCGTCGCCCCTGGGCCATCGCGCCGCCGGGGCTCGGCCAGAACGCCCCGTTCGACCGCCATGAGGATCGCCGTTCTGAGAGAAGTCGCCGAGGACGAGAGCCGCGTCGCGCTGCTGCCCGACGCCGTCGGCAAGCTCGTCAAAGCGGCCGGGGAGGTCGTCGTCGAGCGCGGCGCCGGCGCCGCCGCCGGCGCCGCCGACGACGCCTACGCGGCGGCGGGGGCACAACTCGCCGCCGACGCGTCACGCGCCTGCGCCGCCGCCGCGTTGGTGGCGAAGGTGCAACCGCCGACCCTCGACGAAGCGTCGCGCCTCGAGCCGGGCTGCGTGCTCGTCAGCTTGCTGCCCGTCGCGCAGCGCGCGGACCTCTGGCCCGCGCTCGCCGGGCGCCGGGTGACCGCGCTCGCCCTCGAGCGCGTCCCCCGCATCGCCCGCGCGCAATCGATGGACGTGCTCTCCTCGCAGGCGACGGTCGCCGGATACAAGGCCGTGCTGCTCGGCGCCGCCGCCCTGCCCCGCCTGCTGCCGATGTTGACGACCGCGGCGGGCAGCATCCCTCCGGCCAAGGCGTTCGTGCTCGGCGCCGGCGTCGCCGGCTTGCAGGCGATCGCCACCGCACGCCGGCTCGGCGCGGTGGTCTCGGCGTTCGACGTGCGCGCGGCGGCGCGCGAGCAGGTCGAGAGCCTCGGCGCGAGGTTCGTCGCCGCCGAGATCGCCTCCGAGGAGGCGCAGGACCGCGGCGGCTATGCCAAGGCGCAGAGCGAGAGCGAGCGCCGGCAGACGCTCGCGGCGCTCGACGCGCACTTGAAGGACGTCGATCTGGTGGTCTCGACGGCGGCGATCCCGGGCCGGCGCGCCCCCGTGCTGATCACCGCGGAGATGGTCCGCGGCATGAAGCACGGCGCGGTGATCGTCGACCTGGCCGCCGAGACCGGCGGCAACTGCGAGATCACTCGCCCCGGTCAGACCGTGCAGGTCGGCGGCGTCACCATCCTCGGCCCGCTCAACCTGCCGAGCAGCATTCCCGTGCACGCGAGCCAGATGCTCAGCCGGAACATTCTCGCGTTGCTTCAGCACCTGCTGCCCGACGGCGAGCTGCGCGTGGACGTCGCCGACGAGATCACGGGCGCGATGGCGGTGATCCACGCCGGCGAGATTCGCGTGGCTCCGTGAAGCCCCCCCCTTTCCAAGATCGAGCGAGTGCGGCATACGCTACGCTCCCACGGTACGAGATGAGACCACGCGCCTCACGACCCGCCGGCTAAGACCATGCTCGAGATCGTCGAGATCTACGTGTTCGTGCTCGCCGGCTTCGTCGGCTACCAGGTGATCACCCGCGTGCCGCCGTTGCTGCACACGCCGCTGATGTCGGCGACCAACGCCATGTCGGCGATCTCGCTGGTCGGCTCGCTGGTCGTGGCCGGCTCGGGTCACGGCACGGTGGCCAGCGTGCTCGGCTGCGTCGCGGTCGCCTGCGCCATGACCAACGTGGTGGGCGGGTTCATCATCACCGACCGCATGTTGAAGATGTTCCGCCGCGCCGCCGCGCCGCCGCCGGCCGGCGCGGCGCCGGCGGCTCCCCGAAAGGACAACGAGTGAGCGAGCCGCCCGCGCTGGTCGGTGCGCCGGGGCTCGCGGCGGCGGTATCGCCGCGCGAGCTCTTGATTCAGGCGGCTTATCTCGCCGCCTCGGTGCTGTTCATCCTCGGTCTCAAGAGCCTCACCAAGCCGGACAGTGCGCGGCGCGGCATGCAGCAAGCCGCGCTCGGCATGCTGCTGGCGATCGTCGGCACGCTGTTTCACCACCAGATCGTCGAGTATCACTGGATCGTCGCCGGCCTGGTGATCGGCGGCGTGATCGGCTGGCCGCTCGGCACCCGCGTGCCGATGACGGCGATGCCCCAGCGCATCGCCCTCTCGCACATGTTCGGCGCGACGGCGGCTTCGCTCGTCGGCGTGGCCGAGTACTACACGGCGTACCGGCCGCTCGCCGACGGCACGCTTCCCGGCGTCGACCCCGCCCGCATGGCGGCGCTCGGCTTCGAGGTGCTGTTCGGCTCGCTCACCGTGACCGGCAGCCTGATGGCGGCCGGCAAGCTGCAGGAGCTGCTCCCCGGCCAGCCGATCACGTTCCGCGGACAGAACGTGTTCAACGTCGCGGTATTCGCGCTCGCGATCGGTCTGTTCCTCTTTCTGATCGCCTTTCCGGCCAGCGCCGCCGCGTTCTACACCATGATCGGACTCGCGCTGGTGATCGGCGTGTCGATGGTGTTGCCGATCGGCGCGGCAGACATGCCGGTGGTGGTGTCGCTGCTCAACTCGTATGCGGGCCTGGCGGCGGCGGCGACGGGCTTCGCGATCGGCAACAACGTCTTGATCATCTGTGGCGCGCTCGACGGCGGCTCCGGCTTCCTGCTGTCGATGCTGATGTGCAAGGCGATGAATCGCTCGTTCGCCAACGTACTGTTCGGCGCTTTCGGCACGCCGCAGGCGGCCTCGGCGAGGAGCGCCACCGGCCTCGTCGCGAAGTCGATCTCGGCCGAGGATGCGGCGATCCAGCTCGCCTATGCGCGCAAGGTGATCGTCGTGCCGGGATACGGGATGGCGGTGGCGCAGTCGCAGCATCAGGTCCGCGAGCTCGCCGAGCTGATCGAGCGCAGGGGCGGCGAAGTCAAGTACGCGATCCATCCCGTGGCCGGACGCATGCCGGGACACATGAACGTCCTGCTCGCCGAGGCCAACGTGCCCTACGACCGGCTCTACGACATGGAGGAGATCAACCAGGAGTTCGCCAACACCGACGTGGCTGTGGTGATCGGCGCCAACGACGTCGTCAACCCCGCGGCCCGCAACGACCCGAGCTCGCCGATCTACGGCATGCCGATCCTGAACGTCGATCAGGCGCGCTCGATCATCGTCATGAAGCGCTCGATGAACCCCGGCTTCGCCGGGATCGAGAACGAACTGTTCTACGATCCGAAGACCCGCATGCTGTTCGGGGACGCCAAGGCCTCGCTCACCAAGCTGGTCACCGAGGTGAAGGCGCTCTGAGGTCCCGCCGCCGGCGCCAGCGCACCCAGCGCCGGTAGAGCGGCGGCTCCGCTCGGACGATCGTCCGGCGCAGCTCGGGCAGCGCATCGCGCGCCGCCGCCCGGCCGATCTCGATCATGTCGGCGGTGCGCTGGAAGTCGAAGATGCCGATGCGCGGCACCGGGACCTCGATCAGGAAGTCCGCCGGCTCGTCCCTCAGCCGTGCCACCGCGATGCGCCGCTCGACGATGCGCACGGCGTCGAGGATCACCTCGATCAGCCCGAGCGCCTCGTCCCGCGAGCGCGCGGCGGCCTTGCGCCGCGACGCTGCACGCGCCGCGGCGCGGCGCGCTCCGGCGCCCGCCAGGAGCCGCGCCAGCAGCGGCCGGGCTACGGCGCGCCGGACTCGCATCGGCGGCGCGCCGCGCGTCGGCAGCACGCTGACGGCGATCACCCGCTCGGCGCCTAGAGAGCGCGCCACGCTGACCGGCAACGGGTTCACCAGCCCGCCGTCCACCAGCAGGCTGTCGGCGACGCGCAGCGGCGTGAGCACGCCGGGGACGGCGATGCTGGCGCGGATCGCCTCGAGCACGTTGCCGGAGCGCAGCACCACCTCCTGGCCGGTGCGCAGATCGGCGGCCACCGCGGCATAGGGCCGCAGCAGCGTTTCGATCGTTGTGCCGACGTGCGGGCGAATGAGCTGCATCGCCCGCCGGCCCTCGAGAAGCCCGCCGACGCCGGGCCACGCGGGATCGAACAGCCCGAGCACGCGGCGGCGGGTGAGCGAGCGCATCGTGACGGAGAACTCCGGCAGCCGCCCGGCGGCGTAGGCCGCCCCCACCATGGCGCCCGCGCTGGTCCCGGCGACGACGTCGATCGACACTCCCGCCGCCACCAGCTCGCTGATCACGCCGATCTCGGCCATCGCCGCCGCGCCGCCGGCGCTGAGCGCGATTCCGATCCGCGGCTTGCGGCCGGCCACGATCCAGTCCTCAAGTGAGCGATCGAGCTCGAGCAGGCGTCAGGAGCCTCGGACTACGGCAGGATCGGTGTCACTCGAGCCGTCCTCGAGTCGAACACCCAGCTCTTCGCGACCCCGCCTTCGGCCCGGGCCTCGAGCTTGTAGTGCTGATCGCCGGCCTCCACGATGGTGAGCGTCACGCCTTCCGACAGTCGGAAGCCCGTCTCCCGAAGATCGGCCAGGGTCGACCAACAGTAGCCAGGTCGGAAGGACGCGAACACGATTCGCATTCTGTCGCACGCTCCTGACACCCACATACCCCAGAAGGCCGGGAACGATCCACCGCGAGGGCGATCCGGCCTGCATCGAGCCGACCCTGCCTCTTCTTGACCGCCGAGGCCCGCGCCGATATCGCGCTCGGGCAGGATGGTTGCGGAGCCCGACGCTCGGGCTGCGCCTGGCATCGTAGATTCGGCCGGCAGGCCGAGGAGGATCCATGGAGTATCGACTTCGTGACGGAGTGAGGCTGGCGTTTCAGGACACCGGCGCCGGCTCGCCCCCCGTGGTGCTGGTGCACGGCTGGACCTGCAACCACACCTACTTCGCGCCGCAGCGCGACCACCTGGCCAAGCGCCACCGCGTCGTCGCGGTCGATCTGCGCGGCCACGGCGACAGCGACGAGCCGAGCGGCCCGTACACGATCCCCGCGTTCGCCGACGACGTCGCGTGGCTGTGCGGCGAGCTCGGCCTCGTCCGGCCGATCGTCATCGGCCACAGCATGGGCGGGATGACCGCTCTCGCGCTCGCCGCCCGTCACCCTCGCCTGCCGAGCGCGATCGTGGTGTGCGACTCGCCGATGGCGCTCCCCGCGGCGCTCGCCGCCAACCTCACGGCCGTCAGCCAGCAGCTTCACGGCCCGGACTGGCGAGCGGCGCATCGCGCGTTCCTGAACAACGCGCTGTTCGGCCCGCACGACGACCCGGAGCGCAGGGCGCGCGTCCTCGCCGACATGACCTCCGCCCCCGACCACGTGACGCTCGGCTGCTGGGACGGCATCGTCGGCGCCGACATGGAGGGCGCGCTGCGCGAGTGCCAGGTGCCGTTCCTCTACCTGGCCGCCTCGCCGCCGCTCGCCGACCTCGCCCGCCTGAAGGAGCTCTGCCCCCAGGCGATGATCGGGCAGACCGTCGGCGCGGGTCACTTCCACCAGCTCGAGGTGCCCGATCAGGTGAATGCGATGATCGACCGCTTCCTGAAGGTGTCCGGCATCGCCTGACGCCCGCGGGCCGAAGGGAGGAACGATGGAAAAGCGAGTTCTCGAGGACTACACGGTCGGCGAGCGGCTGGTGACGCCGGCGCGCACGATCACCGAGGGCGACATCGTCAATTTCGCCGCCTTCACCGGCGATTGGCATCCGCTGCACACCGACGTGCCCTACGCGGCCACCACCCCGTTCGGCGAGCGCATCGCGCACGGCATGCTGGTGCTGTCGGTGGGCAGCGCGCTGGCCTTCCGGCTCGGCGCCTGGGTGATGTTGCCGCGATCCTTCATCGCGTTCTACGGCATGGACCGCGTGCGCTTCACCAAGCCGGTCAAGATCGGCGATACGCTCCGCCTCGAGGCGGAGGTCGTCTCGATCGAGAACAAGGACGAGCAACGCGGCGTGCTCACCTGGGACGGCCGCATCCTCAACCAGCGCGACGAGTCGTGCTGTCTCTACGTGATGAAGCTGCTCTGCGGGCGCGGGGAGCGAACCGTCTAGACTGAAGTAGCGGGAACTTCCGTCTAGACGCGGGTGGAAGCGGCCGAGCGCCGGGACGCTATCCGCCCGTCCGGGTCAGCCGCGCCGACTCGTAAGGCGCCAGCACGCGGCGCGCGACGACCATCTTGTGCACCTCGTCGGGGCCGTCGTAGATGCGCGCCAGGCGCGCCTGGCGATAGAACATCGACAGCGGCAGGTCCTCGGAGACTCCCGCCGCGCCGTGCACCTGGATGGCCTTATCGACCACGCCGTACAGCACGCGTGCTCCGAAGAACTTGATCAGCGAGATCTCCTCGCGGGCGGCTTGCTGCCCCTCGCTGTCGATCCTCCAGGCCGCGTGCAGCGTCATCAAACGGAAGGCGTGAATGTCGGCGCGCGCCTCGGCGATCCAGTCCTGAATGTTGGC
Source organism: Deltaproteobacteria bacterium (assembly GCA_016189835.1). Taxonomy (GTDB): domain Bacteria; phylum Desulfobacterota; class Binatia; order JACPRU01; family JACPRU01; genus JACPRU01. Next base: position 76,270 of record JACPRU010000051.1, read on the forward strand.
TCGCGCGGAGAGCGTCGAGCCGAACACCTCGCGCTCGGTAGCGTAGCGGCACATCTGCTCGAAGGCGCGCTCCGCCACGCCGATCCAGCGCATGCAGTGGTGGATCCGCCCCGGGCCGAGGCGCTCCTGGGCGATCGCGAAGCCGCGTCCCTCGCCGCCGAGCACGTTCGCCGCGGGCACTCGGCAGTCTTCGTAGCGGACTTCGGCGTGGTGATTGTCGTCGTCCCCCATCACCGGAATGCCCCGCTCGATGATGAAGCCCGGGGTGTCGGTGGGAACGATGATCATGCTGAAGCGGCGATGCGGATCGGCGTCCTCGGGGCCGGTACGGGCCATGACGATCGCGAAGGCGGCGCCATGGGCGCCGCTCGAGAACCACTTGTGGCCGTTCACCACGTAGTGGTCGCCGTCGCGGACCGCCGTGGTGCGCAGCCAGCGCGGATCGGAGCCGGCCACCTCGGGCTCGGTCATCGAGAAGCAGCTGCGGGTCTTGCCGTCGACCAGAGGCCGCAGCCATCGCTCCTTCTGCTCGGCGGAGCCGAAGCGCCAGAGGATCTCGGCGTTGCCCGAATCGGGGGCCTGCGAACCGACGCAGGCCGGCCCGTAGGGGCTGCGGCCGAGGATCTCGTTCACGTGAACGTAGTGCATGAACGGGAGTCCGGCGCCGCCCGCTTCCGCGGGCAGATGGAACGCCCAGTAGCCGAGCGCCTTGGCGCGCTCCTGCACGGCGCGGATCGCGCGCGGATAGGCCGCGCCTCCGACCTCCATCCGCCACGGCTCACCGCGCTCGAGCGGGTAGACGTGCTCCTCCATGAAGCGGCGCAGGTTGGCGCAGAGATCGCGAATCTCAGGGGGGATCGCAAAGTCCATCCGGTGTCCTCGTCTGCCCGGCGCGAGGGAGGGGGGCGGCTACCGATCCGGCGACTTCGCCGCGGGCCCCAATCTCACGGCTCGGAATCCCTCGTCGAGCGCCTCCCGGAAATGGGAATTCGCGCACGGCCAGGCTTGCGCCCACGCTTGGCACACCTCTGGCTATCCAGTGCTTCATGAGTTCGAAGCCCGCCACGCCCGCCACCATCGCCACCGTCACCATGAATCCGTCGATCGATCAGCATATCCTGATCGACCGACTCGTCAAGGACGACGCCATCCGTGCCCGCGAGATCCGGCGGGATCCGGGCGGCAAGGGCATCAACGTGTCGCGCGCCCTGAAGGAACTCGGCGCCGAGACCCTGGCGTTCGGCATCACCGGCGGCGGCGCCGGCTACATCGTCCGGGCCCTGCTCCACGAGCGGGGCATTCGCTTCGAGACCGTCGAGGTGGGGGAGGAGACCCGCATCAATTTCATCGTCACGGATCGCTCCGACGGGACCCAGACCCGCATCAGCTCCCCAGGCCCCTGGGTCACCCTCGAAGAGGCCGAGCGGCTGCGCGATCTCGTGCTGGCGCATCGCCCGGCGCCCGCGTGGTGGGTGCTCGGCGGCAGCCTGCCGCGCGGCATCCCCGCGGATTTCTATGCGCGCTTGATCCGTGCCCTGCAGGGACGGGGCGCGCGTTGCTTCCTCGACGCCGACGACGACGCGCTGAAGATCGGCATCGAGGCGCGCCCGTACGGCATCAAGCCGAACGACGACGAGCTCGGCCGACTGGTCGGCCGGCGCTTGCGCAGCGAGGCCGAAATCCTCGCGGCCGCTCGCGAGGTGCTCGATTCGGGGGTGGGGGTCGTGGCGGTGACGCTCGGCGAGAGGGGCGCCCTGGTGGTGACGTCCTCGTCGGTCATCCACACGCTGACGCCCGCCGTCGAGGTGCACAGCAAGGTCGGCGCCGGTGACTCCTTTCTCGCCGGCTTCGTGCACGCGCTGTCGCGCGGCGAATCGCTCGAAGCCGCCGCCCGCCTCGCCACCGCCGCCGGTACCGCCGCCGTGATCCACGAGGGCACGCAGCTCTGCCGGCGCGAGGACGTCGACCGCCTGGCCGTCCAGGTGTCCGTGGAGACCCGGCCCGCCGCTGCCGCTGCGCGCGTCGCGCCCTTCCCGCGCTCGCTGCCGCGCGACGTGGTGTGCGGAACCCCGGTGGATCCCGAGCTGGTGTCGTTCCACGCGCTCTACCAGGGCGTCTCCTACCGCTTCTGCTCGCTCGCCTGCCAGCGCCGGTTCGAGAGCGAGCCGCAGCATTACGCCGAACGGCCGGCGGCGCGCGTGGAGACTCCCTGAGCGCCGCGGGAACGGCCGCCGGCGGCCGGCTCACTCGAACTTCGCGCCCGGACGGGGGCGCGTGCTCGCGAGGGGGGTGCCGCTCGCGATCGGCGGCGAGCGCCGGCACGAGCTGGCCGGCATCGGTTGAACCGCGCCGCGCGCGCCGCCGCCGTTTCCCTTCCGCTCGCCGACAGCTACAGTCGGCACCGCCATGGCGCCGACGACGACGTCCCGGCGACGGATCCGGTTGGTCCCGGCCCTGCTGCTGCCGCTGCTCGCGGCCTGCCGCGGCGGCCTTTCGGCCGACGAGACCGTCGAATTCTGGGCGCTCGGGCGCGAGGGCGAGGTGGTCGCGCAGATGCTTCCCGAGTTCGCGCGCCGCCACCCCGAGGTGCACGTGCGGCTGCAGCAGATCCCGTGGAGCGCCGCCCACGAGAAGCTGCTCACCGCCTACGTCGGCGAATCGATGCCCGACCTCTTCCAGGTCGGCAACACCTGGGTGGCGGAGTTCGTGGCGCTGGACGCGCTCGAGCCCCTCGACGAGCGTCTCGGCGGCTGGGCGGCGGGCGCCGGCGGCGATTACTTCGCCGGCATCCTCGACACCAACGTGATCGACGGCGCGACCTACGCGCTGCCGTGGTACGTCGATACCCGTCTGTTGTTCTACCGCACCGACCTGCTGGCCGCGGCCGGCTACGCGGCGCCGCCGCGCACCTGGAGCGGCTGGGTCGACGCGCTCGAGCAGGTCAAGCAGCGCGCGGCCGGCGGCGACTTCGCGATGCTGCTGCCGGTAAACGAGTGGCAGCCGCTGGTCATCCTGGCCCTGCAACGCGGCGCCCGCCTGCTCCGCGACGGCGGCCGCTACGGCGACTTCCAGAGTGCCGCGTTCCGCCAGGCCTTCGCGTTCTACGTCGACTTCTTCCGCGGGGAACTGGCGCCGCTCGCCGGTCAGGCCGAGGTCGCCAACCTCTATCAGGACTTTGCCCGCGGCCTGTTTGCCGCCTTCGTGAGCGGCCCGTGGAGCATCGGCGAGCTGGCGGCGCGGCTCCCGGCCGCGCTGCGCGACCGCTGGTCGACCGCGCCGCTGCCCGCCGCCGATGGGCCCTATCCCGGCGCGTCGCTCGCCGGGGGTGCCAGCCTGGCGATGTTCCGCGGATCCCCGCGCAAGGACGCGGCCTGGCGGCTGCTCGAGTTCCTGAGCGAGCCGGCGCAGCAGCGCATGCTCTACCGTCTGACCGGCGACCTGCCGTCGCGGCGCAGCGCCTGGCAGTCGGGCGGGCCTGCCGCCGACCCGCGCGCGCAGGCGTTCGCGGTGCAGCTCGAGAACGTCGTCGCCACGCCGAAGATCCCCGAATGGGAGCGGATCGCCGCGCAGATCAACCGCTACGGCGAGGCCGTGGTGCGCCGGCGGCTGTCGATCGACGAGGCGTTGGCGGCGCTCGACCACGACGTCGACGAGCTGCTGGAAAAGCGCCGCTGGATGCTGCGGCGAAGGGATCGGGCGGCGTCGTGAACCCCACCGCCCTCGACCGGCGCTCCTCGCCCCCGAAGCGAAGCCGTCGGCCGAGCCCGGGCCTCGTCTTCGTGGCTCC
>JACPRU010000053.1 GCA_016189835.1 Deltaproteobacteria bacterium
CCTCCGCGAGTCGCGATCAGCGAAACATGAAGTAGACCGCCCCGAGCAGGCACAAGCCGGCCCACAGGAAGTCGAGCTTGATCGGCTGGTGCATGTACAGCACCGCGAACGGAGCGAAGACCGAGAGCGTGATGACCTCCTGCAGGACCTTCAGCTGCGGCAGCGTCAGGCGGGTATAGCCGATGCGATTTCCCGGCACCTGCAGCAGGTACTCGAAGAGCGCGATCGACCAGCTGACGAGGGCGGCCACGTACCAGGGCCGGTCCTCGAGGTTGCGCAGATGCGCGTACCAGGCGAACGTCATGAAGACGTTGGAGCTCATCAGCAGCAGCGCCGTCTTCAGCATCACGGGCATGTCGTCTTCCCTCCGCGTGGCCTCGCAGCCGCCGCCAGACGACCATGGTCCGCTGAGGCTTCGGATCTTCGCGTCTTCTCGCCCCGCCGGCAAGCCCGGCCGTCGCCGGTCAGAGCTTCCGCAGGATCAGGCACTTCAAATAGTCGGTCTCGGGCACGCCGAGCAACACCGGGTGGTCCGGCGACTGCACGCGCTTCTCGACGAGCGAGAGAGCCGCGTGCGCATCGACCGCGGCGGCGCGCACCACCTCGAGGAGCTGCGCCTCGCTCACGTGGTAGGAGCAGCTGCAGGTGACGAGCACGCCGCCCGGAGCGAGCAGCTTGAGCGCCCGCAGGTTGATCTCCTTGTAGCCGCCGAGGGCCTTGCCGAGCGCGGCGCGGGTCTTGGCGAACGCGGGCGGATCGAGCACGATCGTGTCGAAGCGCTCCCCGCGGCGCTCCGCCTCGCGCAGGAAGTCGAACGCGTTGGCGACGTGCACGAGCAGGTTGCCGATCGCGTTCCGCGCGGCGTTGCGCTCGATCCGCGCGGCCGCCTCGGGGGAGATGTCGACGGCGAGGGCCTCGTCGCAGCGCCGCGCGAGCTGCAGCGCGAAGCCGCCGTCGTAGCTGAAGCAGTCGAGCAGCCTGCCGTGCGCGTAGCGCGCGGCCGCCCAGCGGTTCTCCCGCTGATCGAGAAACAGCCCGGTCTTCTGGCCCTGGCGCAGGTCGACCTCGTATTCGACGTCGCGGTCGCGCACGACGAGGCGCGGCGGCACCTCGCCGCGCAGCACCTCGACCTTCCGCTCGAGGCCTTCGAGAGCCCGCACGCGCGCGTCGTTGCGGGCGAGGATGCCGGCCGGCGCGAGCTCCTCGGCGAGCAGCTCGACCACCTCGCCGAGCCGGCGGTCCATTCCCTGCGACAGCGCCTGGACGACGAGAACGTCGCCGTAGCGGTCGACGACGAGCGACGGCAGCAGGTCGCCCTCGGCGTGCACCAGCCGGTAGGCCGTCGCCTCGATCCCGAGCCCGCGGCGCAGCGCGATCGCCGCCTGCAGGCGCTCGCGCAGCCAGTCGCGGTCGGCGTGGCGCTCGCCGCGCACGAGCAGGCGCAGCGCGATCTGTGAGCGATCGCTGTAGAGCGCCTCGCCCACGGCGCGGCCGTTCGGGCCGAGCACCCGAACCAGGTCTCCCGCCCGCGCCCCGACCTCGACGACGTCGCTCCGGTAGATCCACGGATGGCCGCGCCGCGCTCGCTCGACCGCGCGGGGATGGACGACGACCGTCGGCATCATGGCGAGCCCTGGTTGTTGCAGAATCGCCGGGCGGCCGCTAACCCGGCGCCGTGCCAGCCGCGCCCCATGTGGTCATCGTCGGCGGAGGCTTCGGCGGCCTCTACGCCGCCAAGGCGCTCGACCGCGCACCGCTGCGCGTCACGGTGATCGACCGGCGCAACCATCATCTCTTCCAGCCTCTGCTCTACCAGGTGGCGATGGCGGGCCTGTCGCCGGGCGACATCGCCTATCCGATCCGCTCGATCCTCCGGCGGCAGGCGAACGCCCGGGTGCTGCTCGCCGAGGTCGAGGCGGTCGACCTCGGGGCCCGGCGCGTGAGCCTCGCCGGCGAAGACTCGCTCGCATACGACTACCTGATCCTCGCCCCCGGCGTGCGCCACGCGTACTTCGGCCACGAGGAGTGGGAGGCGTTCGCCCCGGGCTTGAAGAGCCTCGAGGACGCGCTCGAGATCCGCCGCCGCATGCTGCTCGCCTTCGAGCGCGCCGAGCGGGAGACCGACGCCGCGGAGCGCCGGCGCCTGCTCACGTTCGTGATCGTCGGCGCCGGCCCGACCGGAGTCGAGCTGGCGGGCGCGCTGGCCGACATCGCGCGCAACGTGCTAGTCAGCGACTTCCGCGCCATCGACCCGCGCGAGGCGCGCATCCTGCTGCTCGAGCACGGTCCGCGCGTGCTGCCGCCGTTTCCCGAGTCGCTGTCCGCCCGGGCGCTGGCATCGCTGCGGCGGCTCGGCGTCGAGGTGCGATGCGGCCGGGCGGTGACCGGGGTCGGCACCGACGGCGTCCGCCTCGGCGACGAGCGGATCGAGTCGCGCACCGTGCTGTGGGCGGCCGGCGTCGCCGCCTCGCCGCTCGCGCGCACGCTCGGCGTGCCGCTCGACCGCGCCGGGCGCGTGCTGGTGGAGGCCGACCTCTCCGTCCCCGGCCATCCGGAGGCGTTCGTGGTCGGCGACCTCGCCGCATGCCTGGACGAGACCGCAAGGCCGCTGCCCGGCGTGGCGCCGGCAGCGATCCAAGCCGGCCGCCACGCCGCGCGCAACATCCTGCGTGCGGCTTCGGGACGATCGAGCGAGCCGTTCCGCTACCTCGACAGGGGCAACCTGGCAACCATCGGCAGGGCCGCGGCGGTCGCCGACTTCGGGTTCCTGCGCATCTCGGGCGCGATCGCCTGGCTCTTGTGGATCGTCGTCCACATCTTCTTCCTGATCGGCTTTCGCAACCGTGCGATCGTGCTCCTCGAGTGGGCGTGGGCCTACTTCACCTCGCAGCGCGGCGCCCGCCTGATCACCGGCGACGTTCGGCGGCGCTTCGAGCCTCCGCGCGGTCGATGAACGCGCGCTGGTCGGGATGCAGCTTGGCGCGCGCCTCGTCCGGCGGCAGGAACTCGGCCCGGTCGATCTCCCAATCCCCCGGCTCGAGCACCGGAGAGGAGACCGGGCTCAGCGCCTCGGCGAGAAAGCCCATCACGGTCTTTCGGCTCTTCTGGTAGTCGATCTCTCCGAGCGGCTCGAGGATGCGGCAGCACAGCCCGGTCTCTTCGAGCGTCTCGCGCAGCGCCGCCTGCTGCGGGAGCTCTCCGGGCTCGAGCAGGCCCTTGGGAATCGAGTAGGGCTTGTGGCGATTGTATCGGCCGCTCGCGTGGACGACGAGATAGCGGGTCTCGCCGTCGAAGCGGGCGCGCACGAGACAGCCGGCGGCGATCTTGCGGGGCACTCGGGAGCTAGCCCGTAGCCAGCTTCTCGGCGGCCTCGGCGAGGCGCTGCGCGCGCCGCCGCAGGACGTCGCGGCTCTCGGAATGGGTGAGGATGTAGAGCGCCTTCTCGCGGATGCCGCGCACCACCCGCTCGGCCACCTCTTCGGGCTCGATCACCCGCGCCACCGTCATCGCGACGTCGTTGATCGAGACCTTCTTCGCTCCGGGGTCCTGCAGCTCCTTCGGCCGGTTGCGATCGCTCGAGTCGATCCGCGTGTTGACGATCATCGGACAGAGCACCGAGGCGCCGATGCCCGTTCCCTTGAGCTCGCGGGCGAGCGATTCGGTGAGGCCCACGACCGCGAACTTGCTCGCGCAGTAGACGCCGAGCCCCGGCATGCCGGCGAGGCCTGCCATCGACGCGGTGTTGACGATGTGCCCGCCCTGCTTCTGCTCGATCATCCGCGCCAGGAAGGCGTGGATGCCGTGCACCACGCCCCACACGTTCACGCTCATCACCCACTTCCAGTCGTTCTCGGTGGCCGCGGCGAGCGGTCCGAACATGCCGACGCCGGCGTTGTTGCAGAGGATGTGCGCCGCACCGAGCTCACGGAAGGTGCGATCGGCCAGGCGCTCGACGGCGCGGAGATCGGTCACGTCGCATTCGATGCCGATCGCCCGCCCTCCGCCCGCGGCGATTTCCGAGACGACGCCGTCCATGCCGGCTCGATCGAGGTCGGCGAGAACGATCCTCGATCCCAGCCGCGCAAAGGCGCGGGCCATCGCCGCGCCGATGCCGCTGCCGCCGCCGGTGACCACCGCCACTCGTCCCTGGAAGTCGTCCATGAGTCACCTCCGCCGGTCGAGACTTGCAAACGGGCCGGCTCTAGACAACAGGAAGCCATGGCCGAGCCGCGAAGGAAATTCTGGGGCTGGGGATACGAGGGCCAGGGACCGAGCCGCGAGCAGCGCGAGGCGATCGCCGCGCACCTCGCCGCCCGCTTCGGCCGCGGCGCGCTGGAGATCGTCGAGCCGCCGCGGATCGAGGAGCTCGCGCTGCGGGCGCCGCGCGTCTCGCCGCCGGCGAGTCTGGCGGCGATCTGCTCGCAGAGCACGGAGGACCGCGCCGGGCACGCCTACGGCAAGTCGTTTCGCGACGTGGTGCGCGCTCACCGCCGCGACTACGCGAATCCTCCCGACCTCGTCGCCTTCCCGCGCGGCGAGGCGGAGGTATCGGCGGTCCTCGACTGGTGCGGCTCGAGCGGCGTCGCGGCGATTCCGTACGGCGGCGGCTCGAGCGTGGTCGGCGGCGTCGAGCCGCCCGGCGACGAGCGCTACGCCGGCGCGGTGTCGATCGACCTCTCGCGGCTCGATCGCGTGCTGGAGATCGATCGCTCCTCGCGCGCCGCGCGCATCCAGGCCGGCGCGTTCGGGCCCGCGCTCGAGGACCAGCTCCGCCCGCACGGCCTGACGCTGCGCCACTTTCCCCAGTCCTTCGAGGTCTCGTCGCTCGGCGGCTGGATCGCCACCCGCTCGGGCGGACACTTCGCGACGCTCTACACCCACATCGACGATTTCGTGGAATCGCTGCGCGTGGTGACGCCGACCGGCATCGTCGAATCGCGCCGGCTGCCCGGCTCCGGCGCCGGGCCGAGCCCGGACCGGATGTTCATCGGCTCCGAAGGCATCCTCGGCGTCATCACCGAGGCCTGGATGCGGCTCCAGGACCGGCCGAAGTTCCGCGCCGCGGCGGCCGTTCAGTTCCCCGACTTCTCGAGCGGCGCGCGCGCGGTGCGGGCGGTGGCGCAGGCCGGCCTCTACCCGGCGAACTGCCGGCTGCTCGACCCGGGAGAGACGGAGAACGCCGGGGCCGGCGCCGAGACCGTGCTGCTGCTCGCCTTCGAATCCGCCGACCATTCGCTCGACGCGTGGATGTCGCGCGCCCTCGAGTGCGCGGCCGACCACGGCGGGACGTTTCCCGAAGGCGCGGGCAAGACGCGCACCGAGAGAGACGCCAGCCACGGCGGCGCCGCCGGCGCCTGGCGCCAAGCCTTCCTCGGCGCCCCGTACCTGCGTGATGCCCTGGTCGGCATGGGCATCATCACCGAGACCTTCGAGACCGCGATCACCTGGGACCGCTTCGAGGGGTTCCATCACGAGGTGACCGCGGCCGCTCGGGACGCGCTGCGGCGCATCTGCGGCGGCGGAACCGTCACGGCGCGCTTCACTCACGCGTATCCGGACGGACCCGCGCCTTATTACACCGTGCTCGCGCCGAGCCGGCACGGCAGCCAGATCGAGCAGTGGGCCGAGATCAAGCAGGCCGCCTCCGAGGAGGTCCTCCGCCTCGGCGGCACCATCACGCACCACCATGCCGTCGGACGGGACCACCGCCCCTGGTACGACCGGCAGCGGCCCGACCGCTTCGCCGCCGCGCTGCGCGCCGCCAAGCACGCGCTCGATCCGCGGGGCGTCTTGAATCCCGGCGTGCTGATCGATCCTTGACAGCCGGCCCGCGGCGGGAGTGACTGCTGGCTTGAGCTGAGACCAACCAGGAGGTGGACCATGGCCGTAGCACGCGTGTCTCGAGTCATCGCTTCCTCGACGAAGGGGTTTCAGGACGCGGTGGACACCGCCGTCAAGCGCGCCACCAAGACCCTGCGCGGCATCACCGGCGGCGAGATCACCTCGCAGAAGGTGAAGATCGAGGGGGGCAAGATCACCGAGTATCGCGTCGAGATGGACGTGATCTTCGTCCTCGAGTGACCCCAGGTGGCCACGGCGGCGACGGCGACGGCGACGGGCCGCCGTATTGCTCCGCGCCGCGAATGCCGATAGACGAAGCGTTCGCGGCGTCGGGTCGCATAGCTCAGCTGGTTAGAGCGCCTGCCTCACATGCAGGAGGCCCCTGGTTCGAGTCCAGGTGCGACCATTTTCTGTTGAAGAGTCGCGGCGTTTCCCGGGCTCGATAGATCACCGCCGTGATCTGGATCGACGAGTTCCCGAGCTGCTCCTGGATGTACTTGAGCGGCCACCCGTCCTGGATCAGGAGCGATGCGTAGCTGTGCCGCTTATGCCGAGCTCGGCATAACCGCCACACGACGGCGATGCACCTCCTCCAGTCCGGCGTGGACATCACGGTCATCGCGCTGTGGCTTGGTCACGAGGACCCGGCCACCACGCACCTCTACATCGAGGCCGACCTTGCGATGAAGGAAGCTGCCCTGCGCCGCGTCGCCGATCCCAACCCCGAGGCCCCTGCGATTCCGTGCACGCGACCGCCTCCTCGCCTTCCTCGAGGCCCTGTGACTATGCGCAGTACCCACCGGCGCGATCGCACGCACGATGCGCTCCGCCACGTCAACTCCGCATAGTCCCGATCTCGGCATAGCCCCGGCTATGCCGAGCTCTGCATAGCCGGGGTAGCTCCAGTTCCCGCCCTGAGCCCGCAGATGGGGCAACGCCCCTCCTTCAAGTCCACGGTCACCTCGCTTCGGCTTCGCGACCTGCTGCGCCAGCTCCCCCTCTCCCAGGAGTAAAGCCTACAACCCCCGCGCCGATACCGGCAAACATCGTCACGGCCAACCCACGGCTCGTCTGGCGGCTGCCGCCGAAACGGTTTGATATCTGGTCTTAAAGGCCATATGTTCGACAGGGATGGGGCGGGCGGAGCTGGTCCTCAAGGAGAAGGTGATCGACGAGTACGGCGACATCACCGAGCTTTCGATCTGGAGGGTTCCGATCACTGAGCGGAATCCGAGCGGGGCAAGGTACCGCCTGGCTTTCGTGCGACACGATGACCCGAAACCCGTCGTCCTGTACGACAACCATCACCCGAAGGGGCACCACCGTCACGTGACGGGAGTGGAGGAGCCTTACGAGTTCGAGAACGTGGACAAGCTGATCTCGGATTTCCAGGCCGACGTGAGCAGGGTCAAAGGAGAGCGGAGATGAACAAGACGCTGACCATCAAGATCAAGCCGGCTCATAAGGCGATGGCGGATTTCCGCGAAGCGTTTCGCGCGGTCGAGACCGGTCGTCGCGTCAGGCGCCGGGAGGGAGTTTATTTCACGAGCATCGAGGCAGCTCGCAATCTCCTCACGCCGAGCCGGCTCGCACTGCTGCGGTCGCTGCGAACGAAGCGGCCCCGCTCGATCTACGAGCTGGCGAAGACGTTGAAGCGCGACTTCAAGAACGTGCAAGAGGATCTTCGCATCCTCGAGCGATACGGCCTGGTTCGGGTGGCAAAGAGTCGCGGAAGCCGCCGGGCCCGGGTGCCGGAGGCCCTGTTCGGCGAGATCGCCTTGAGGATCGCGATCTAGGTCCAACGCCTGAGGCCATGTAAGCGGTTCGAGAACACCATGCCTCGCGGCCATCGAGTGAGCGACTTCCTTCGAACGGTGAAGGACGGCCTTAGCCCGAAGCTCTGGAAGGCCACGGTCCCATCGTAGTCGACTGCGACGAAGGCGGCGAGATCCACGGCTCCGGCTTTCTCTTCCGTGTGCTCGACCATCGTTTCTTGCTCTCGGCGAGCCACGTGATCAGTCCCTGCAAAGATCACGGAGACAAGATCGGCATCCTCCTTCCCGGCGATCGGCTTCTCGAGCTTCGTTCGGCTGGCAAACTCGTGTGGGCCAAGGATGACGACATGTATGATGTCGGAGCCGTCGACCTCGCCCCGGAAGCGGTCGACCTCCTCGAAGCTCTGAAGCCCCAGTTCTTCGATGTGGCGGATGTACACGATCTTCTTCCCGCCGACGTGCCTCGTGGAGGCTACGTCGTATTCGGCTACCCGGACCAAGGTGCTATCCGAGCTGGAGGAGTGATCTCCCCTGTTCCGCACTACATCGGCTGCGTTTCGTACCGAGGTGACACGAGCCTCTTGTCCTCGACGTTCGACCCCAAGCTCCATAGAAAGAGTTCTACGCGCTCAACATCGGCGGGAACAAATACCGGCTCGTCGCCGCGATTCACTTCAACACGCAAAAGCTGTTCGTCCGCCATGTCCTGACCCACAAGGAATACGACCAAGGAGACTGGAACAAATGAGGAGCCGAACCATCACTCGAACTCTCAAGAATCCGGACGACTACGCGCCTCTGCTCGCGATCCGGAACGTGCGTGAATATGACGCGGCCGTCGCCCAACTCAATGATCTGATAGATGAGGTCGGCGACAACCCCAAGGATCCCCGATACCGCTTCGTCGATACCCCGGGTGTCTTGATCGAGGCGTACGACGAGGAACACCACGAGATTCCCGATCTCTCGGGGGCCGAGATGCTCAAGTTCCTGATGGAGCAGCATGGCTTGCCACAGGGCGAGCTGCCGGGGATCGGCAGCCAGGGCGTCGTGTCGGAGGTCCTCCGTGGAAAGCGCGAGCTCAACGTGCGGCAGATCAGGGCACTTTCGGAGCGCTTCCACCTTTCACCCGAGGCTTTCTTTCCGAGGATCGAGCCGAAACAGGCGGCCGTCTGACGGCGAATGTCTCGGCGGGTGAAACCGCCAGCCGCCGATTGCCGAGGACCTCGTCGTGGTTCCTCGACGACCTCCGGCCCGCTACCGGATCGCGCCTGCGAGGACGTCGAAACGGTCCTGCGCGCCGGCGCCGATGAAGGTCGGGCGTCGCTTCCGTCGCACGAGATCCACGTCCGCCGCGGCGTCGAGCGATGTTCGCTGGCTGTTCGCAGGACGTGGCGCAGTCGCTCGGGCCGTGCCATCGTTCCGCCCCTGACCGAGGTCGTGCCGTGCCGCTGGTTCGCGTCGTTTCCGGTTTTCGCCTGCCCCTCGAAGCCATCGGGCTTCTCCGGCGGGAGCCGAAGGTTCGCGCCGCGGCGGTCGTGCCGCTTCTCGTTTCCGCGGCCGCGCTCGCGATCGGCGTCGCCATCGTCGTCGCCTGGGCCGGAGAGATCCATGCGCTCGCGACGGGATGGTTGCCTTGGCCCGAGGCGGCCGCCTGGTACGCATGGCTCTGGGTGGCGCCGCTGCGGATCGTTCTCGTCGTCGTCGGGCTCGCCGCGTTCGGTGCCCTGGCTGGCGCCGTCGTCGTCGCCGCCTTGCTCGTCGGCGGCGTCGTCGCGGCGCCGTTTCTCGACCGGCTCTCCCGGCGGCTCGAGGAAACGCTCACCGGCTCGGTGATCGATGTCGGGCGCCCGGGCGTCGCGGGCTTCGTCGCCGGCGCCGCGAGGTCGGCTCTGGAGGAGGTGAAGCGCCTCGGCTTTTTTCTCGCTGCGCAGGCTGTCATCGCGATTCCCGGCGCGCTCATTCCGGGAGCACAGCCTCTGGCCGCCGTGGCCATGCTGGCTCTCACGATCCATTTTCTCGCCCTCGACTCCGCGAGCTACGCGCTCGACCGTCGCGGGCTGAGATTCGCCGAGAAGATCCGGTGGGGCCGCGGAAACCTGCCGGCGGTCGCGGGCTATGGGGCCGGGGCGTTCATCGTCTGCTCGATTCCCCTCGTGAACCTGGTCGCGCTGCCGCTCCTCGTGACGGCGGGAACGGTCCTCGTCGTCGAGGCGGAGCGCGGGCGCGGCATGGGACAGAGGAGCGAAAACTGACGGAGCGGCCGGTTGAC
>JACPRU010000054.1 GCA_016189835.1 Deltaproteobacteria bacterium
ATCGTCTCCGCGCGCTCCGCCGGGAGATGATCGCCGTAGACGCGGATGCTCCCCGGCACCGCCTCGGGCGGGCTCGGCACCTTGAGCCCGATCGGCGTCGGCGCCGGCTGCCTCGCAGCGCAGCCCGCCAGCAAGACGAGGGCCGCCACCGCGACCACGACACCCGACCGCTTCATCGACCGACGGGATAGTTCACCCGCCCCCCCGCGTCAAACCGGCGCCGCGCCGTCTGCGCCGCGCCGTCATTTCAGATAGCGGTCGAACCACTCGACCGCCATCTGCGCGGACTTCGCGACCCAGGGCGGCGTGTAGATCTCGTAGTGCGTGATCGGCAGCCCGATGAGCTTCTTCGGTTCGCCGGCGCGCTCGTAGAGCTCGCGATAGCCGTCGAACCGGCAGAGGTCGTCCCGCTCGGCGCCGATCAGCAACAGCGCCCGCGGCGCGATGCGGTCGACGACGTCGATCGGCCGGTACTCCATGGTCTTTTCCGCCGAAGCCCAGGGGATCTCGCAGTGCAGCTCGGGCGCGGCCTTCAGCGCCTCGGCGAAGAACGCGCGGGTCTGCGGGCTCGCCAGCAGCACGTCGCAAGTGGCCGCGCCGCCCTGGCCGGTCAACACCCGGCGGCGCCGGTCCTCGGCGAGCAGCCGTTCGAGCGCGCGGCGCTCGTCCTCGCTGCGGATGTCCATGAGCAGGCGGCGCCCGTCGCCGTAGCCGACCTGACCGACCGCCGCCTTCACCCGCGCGTCGACGCCGGCGACGTAGGGCGCGTGTGCTCCGCCGTTGCTGGTTCCCCAGACGCCGATCTTCTGCGCGTCCACCTCGGGTTGGGCCTCGAGCCAGGTGATGGCGTTGCGGATGTCGTCGATCTGCTCGAGCGCCATGATCCGCCACTTCGGTCCCTCGCTGCCGCCGAACCCGCGGTAGTCGAACGAAAGCACGACGTATCCGGCCGCGGCGAAGAGCTTCGCGTAGTCCGGCAAGACGAGATTGCGAATGCCGCTGTAGCCGTGACAGAGCACGATGGCGGGGCGGCGCTCGCCGCCACGCCGGCCCGCCGGGAGAAAGTAATCGCCTTCGAGCTTCGAGTCTTCGCTGTAGAAGTGAACCACGCGCGTTTCCATGACCTTCGCTCCTCGGGATCTAGTTGCACAGAATCAGGTGACAGTTCTTCGGCAGCCGCCGCGCCAGTCCCTTCACCACCTGGCCGCGCAGCAGCCGGTAGAGCGCGTTTCGCCGGCTGACGCCGACCATCACCCCGTCGACGCTCAGTGCCTCGGCGACGCGCGCGATGGCCTCGGCGGCGTTGTAGGAGATCGCCCAGATCGGGATCAGCTCGATGCCGAGCTTGCGAGCTTCCTCGAAGGCGTGGTGCAGGCTCGCCACGCCGTCGGGGTTGGGGTCGAGCGGCTCGTCGGTGAGAAACAAGCCGGGGACCTCCTCGACGTAGACGCAATAGACGGCGAGCTCGTCCCGCCCCCTGGCGCGGTTGCACGCCTCGCGGATCAGCGTCGACGCCTTGCCGCGGATCGCCACCAGCGTGTGGCTCGGGAACAGCGGACGCAGCTCCTTCGCCTGCGCGAGGCTGACGATCTCGATCTCGCCTTCCCCCGCGCGGCGCTCCGCCTCCGCGGCCGCGCGCGCCGCCAGCCGGCCGATGAAGCTCACGCGGTGCAGCGCCTCGGTCAGCCAGCCCTCGCGCATGCCGAGCGCGATCGCCATGCCGACCAGCGTCACGCTGCCGCCGAACAGAGTCGCCAGCGGCTTGGCGACCAGGTTCACCCCCCAGGCGGTGAGCACCATCAGCGAGGTGAGGAGGCCGAGGTAGAAGCTCACGCCTCGCCGGTGCAGGCGCCAGCGCATGACGTCGAGGCCGACGGACGACAGCACGAAGGCGCCGAGCAGGCCGAACGCGTACATGTCGCCGAGCAGCACCATGCGGCCCTGCGTGGCGATCACCACGGCGACCGGAACGATGGTGGTGATGGCGATGGCGACGTGCGGCGTGCCGAACGTACGGTTCCGCGTCAGCAGCGGGCGGGGGAGGAAGCCCTGGTGAGCGAGGGCGAGAAAGACGTGGTAGCCGCCGATGATCGCCGTGTTGGCGGCGAAGATCAGCAGCGTGGTGGCGGTCAGTACCACGGCGGCCTTGGTGGTCATGCCGCCGACCACCGCGCCGAGCTCGGAGATGAAGCGCTCGGTCGCGGCGCCGTTGCCCGGGGTGAGGAGGCCGATCGCGAACAGGGTCAACAGCGGCGCGGTGAGCGCCACGCTGGCGATGACGGCGAACATCGCGGTGCGGATGTTGCCGTGCAGCGGGGGGCGCATCGTCGGCGAGAGCTGCGCGATGCTCTCGAGCCCGGAGAACGCCAGCCAGGCGCCCGAGAACCCGATCAGCGCGCCGCGCAGCGACAGCCCCTCGGTGTGCCGCAGCGAGGCCACCAGCCGACCGAGCTCGGCCGGGCCCAGGTGAACGAGCGTGCAGGCGATGACCCAGGCGTCGATCGAGAGTGCCGCCACGGCCATCCACAGCGCCACCGTCGCGCTCTCGCGAATGCCGACGATGTTGAGCAGTGCGAGCGACAGGATCCCCAGACAGGAGAACGCGACGACGTGCTCCTCGAAGTACGGGAACACGCTGCCCACGTAGTAGAACGCGGAGGTCGCCGAGATCGAGGAGGTGAGAAAGTAGTCGACGGTGATCAGCATGCCGCCGAGCGCCCCCCAGCGGGGGCTGAACGCCTTGCTGGCGACCGTGACGACGCCGCCGCCCTCGGGGTTCCTCCAGCTGATCTCCACGTACTTGAAGGCGAGCAGGATGAAGCCGATCGTCACCGTGGCGACGAAGAGCGGTGCGTACTTCCCGACCTGCTCGTAGAGAATTCCCGGCACGTAGTAGACGGACGTGCCGATGTCGCAGAAGACGACGGCCCAGGCGAGGACCCAGGTCAGCTGCTGTGCGTGAACGGTCGGGCGGCGCTGGGCGGCGGCGGCCTGCTGTACGGCGGGATCCATCTCGCGTGCCGAGCGGCGGCGCCTGGCGTCGCTTGCCGGCCTGGTCTGGCGCTGCTTATATGGCTTGGTTTGGTTTTTCTAGGCCGTCGAGAGGGGGCGTGAGCGTCGAGGACGACAGAGCGGCGAGCGGGCTCGCGGGCGCGCGCCGGGTGCTCGCCTGGGTCTGCATGGTCGTGTTCGCCGCCTCCTTCGTCGGCCTCCTGGTGCTGAGCGCGACCGTCTACTGGACGCCGGAGAACTCGTGGATCGCGTTGCTCGATCGGGCGTGGCGGATCTCGGGCGCCGTCGGCGTGTTGCTCTGGGCGCTGCCGCGCGCCGCCCATGCGACGCGCTGGCTCAGCCAGCTGTTTTCCGGCCGAGCGTAGCCCGGGCGCCTGAACGGAAGAAGCTCCGCCCCGCCGCGGACCCGCCCGAGCGGGGGGCTGCCGCCGCCTACAGGGCTTCGGCGAACCGCCGGGGCAGCCCGCCGAAGGCCCCGTTGGAGAGAAAGACCACGACGTCGCCGTCGCGCACCGAGCGGCGCAGGTGCGCGAAGATCGCCTCGCCGTCGGCGAACGTCTCGGCCTCGCGGCCGGCGCCGCGCAGGTCCGCGACGACCGCGGCGACCGACAGGCGCTCGCTCTCGGGGATCGGGTCGGTGTCCTTGAAGAACACCGCGGCCACCACCGCCGCGTCGGCGTCGCACAGCGCCGCGGCGAACTCCCGCTGGAACGTGCGCCGGCGGCTGGTATTGGAGCGCGGCTCGAACACCGCCCAAAGCTTACGCCCGCCGTAGCGCGCGCGCACCGCGGCGAGCGTGGCGGCGATGGCCGTCGGATGATGCGCGAAGTCGTCGATCACCGTGATCGCGCCCTCGTGGATCACCTCCTGGCGGCGGCGCACGCCGCGGAACGATTCGAGGCCCGGGCGGATCGCTTCGCCCGGGAGCCCCAGGCGGCGACAGAGCGCGTAGACGCCGAGCGCGTTCCGCGCGTTCATCTCGCCCATCAGCCGCAGGCGGAGGTCCGCCTCGGCCCGGCCGGCGAAGCGAACCGAGAAGCGCGTCCAGCCGTCCTCGTCGCGCAGATCAACGGCCCGCCAATCGGCGTTCGCGGCGAGCCCGAACCGCTCCGCGCCGCGGCCGGCCTCGCGCACCACCGCCTCGGCGTGGCCGAAGTCGGCGCACACCACGACCGGAGCCTCGCTCGGCACGATCCTCAGCAGCGCGACGAACGCGTCGGTGACCTGCCGCAGGTCGCGATAGATGTCGGCATGATCGAACTCGACGGAGGTGAGGATCAGACCGCGCGGCTCGTAGTGAAGGAACTTCGGCCCCTTGTCGAAGAACGCCGTGTCGTACTCGTCGCCCTCGACGACGAAGTCCTCGCCGCGGCCGAGCCGGAAGTTGCCGCCGAAATCGAGCGAGTCGCCGCCGATCATCAGGCTCGGCTCGCGCCGCGCGCACTCGAGCACCCAGGCGAGCATCGCCGTCGACGTGGTCTTGCCGTGCGTGCCCGCCACCACCAGCGAGCGCTTGCCGGCCAGGAAGAACCGGCGGATGGCCTGCGGCATCGACAGGTAGGGCAGCCGCCGCTCGAGCAGCGCGGCGACTTCCGGGTTGGTGCGCGACACCGCGTTGCCGACGACGACGAGATCCGGCGCGGGCTCGAGGTTCTCCGCGCGGTAGCCGAGGCGCACCGGGATGCCGAGTCGTTCGAGCAGCGTGCTCGCCGGCGGGTAGATGTTCTGGTCCGACCCGCTGACCTCGAAGCCGCGGCTCTTGAGCATGCCGGCGAGCGAGGTCATCGCCACGCCGGAGATCGCGATCAGATGGACGCGGCGGATTCGCGACGGATCGGCGGCGCCCGCGGGCGGCGGTTGGCTCACCGTCGGTCTCGTAGCGCAAGCCCGCGGGAGCGACAACCGGGCCTCGCTGTGCTTCACTGCCCGGCGATGGCCGCGGCCACGGCGTGGCTCGGCTGCGCGTGTCGCTGAAAAAGGGGTCGGGAGTCTTTTTGTGCGTGGAACAAAAATACTCCCGACCCCTTTTTCAGGAGAGGGACACGCTCTTCAGCAT
>JACPRU010000002.1 GCA_016189835.1 Deltaproteobacteria bacterium
ATCAGGCGGAGATCTCGTTCCAGAGCGAGAAGAACGTGGGCACGACCTTCACGATCCGCTTCGCCCCTGCGGCGGGCGCGGTCGAGCGCGGCGACGCACTCGCCGCAGACCCGCCGACGATCCCCGCACCCACCGCGGCCACGCGGAGGCCGCTCGTGTTGGCGGTCGAAGACGACGATCTGACACAGGGCTTGCTGGCCGTGACCCTGCGCGGCGACTTCGACCTGCTGCACGCCGCCAGCGCCGAGGAGGCGCGCGCCCGTCTCGCCGCTCATCCGGACATCGCGGTCGTGCTCGTGGACCTATCTCTCGAGGGCGACGAGGACGGGCTCATGCTCACTCGGTGGATGCGCTCGGAGCCCCGCTGGCGAGAGGTGCCGATCATCGCAACGACGGCACACGCGATGCCATCGGATCGCCAGAATGCGCTCCAGGCGGGCTGCACCGCCTATCTCGCCAAGCCGATCTCCCCCGCGGAGTTGCGCTCCGCGATCCGTCGACTCCTGCCCGACGGGTGAGCACGCCAAAACATCGGTGGCTTTCCGCAATTATGGCACCGAGCATTCACTCCTTCGCCTCGAGCGAGATCTTCACTTTCGCCCCGAGCGCCATCGCCGCCCGCAGGATCGTCGACAGCCGCACGTCGCTCGCCCTTCCCGCCTCGAGCTCCGCGACCACGGGCTGAGAGACCCCCATCCGGTCGGCAAGGTCTTTCTGTGTGAGGCCGCGCTTGCGTCGGAGCGCGACGAGCTCCTTCCGGATCTCGAGCTTCTCGAGCAGAGAGCCGACCCGCTCGCGCGAGATCGTGATCACCTTGCCGGGGCGATCCACCTTCGCGCTCGCTCGAGCCTCAGGCCGCCGCGGCATAGTCCCGAACGTCGACCTGGACGCCCGCCTCGACCAGCTTCGCGAGCGCGGCGTCGAGCCGCTTGGCATCCTCGCCGTCGACCCACTCCTCGCCGCACTGCGGGCACACCTGCGCCGGCACGCCGCGGAAGACCGCGACCGTGCGGCCGCGCTCGAGCGTGACCGTCACGTGTCCGTCGGTCGTCGTCTCGCCACAGATTCCGCAGGTCATGGCTTCTTCCTCCTGACCGAGAAGTTCTGATCCCACTTCGCCGGCTCTGGCTCGTACACGGTGACCACTTCCTCAGTCTGGCTCGCAGCGTCGAAACCAGCAACCGCATGGAGCGGCCGCGAGCCGATCCATCCGAGAATCAGCCGCGCCGGTAGCGGCTTGGCCGTCGGGTAGTCCTCGATCACTCGGCCGGTGCGCCGGGGATCCTGCCCGGGAAAATCCGCTTCGACGATGAACTCGCCCCTGCTGCCATCGTAGCTCAGCCGCAACTGAGCAAGAAAATCGCCGGGGCTCGGCCGGTCGCGACGGCGCGTCGCGCGCGGGCGCATCCGTCGGCGCGCATCTCCCGGCGCGTCTCCCGGCGCGGTTCCAACCCTGCTCCCGTGTCTGCTACGTTCGGCCGAGGCATGCCGACGGCCTTCGAGAGACTGCGGGATCTCATGCAGGCCCTGAACGAAGAACGCGTCAACTACGTACTCTTCGGCGGGCAGGCGGTGAACCTCCACGGCATTCCCCGCTTTACCGAGGACATCGACCTCTTCATCGAGCCGACCGCCGGCAACACGGAACGCGTTCGGTCGGCTCTGAAGCGTCTGTGGCAGGACCCCGCGATCGACGAGATCCGGGTCGAGGATCTGGCAGGGGACTATGCCGTCGTGCGCTACGGCACGCCGGACGACTTCGCCGTCGATTTCGTCTCGCGGATCGGCGACGCCTACCGCTACGACGACGTCGAATTCGAGATCATGGCACTCGACGGCGTCCCGGTCAGGATCGCCACCCCGCGAATGCTCTATCGCATGAAGAGGGATACCGTCCGCCCGATCGACCACGCCGACGCTCGGGACTTGAAGATCAAATTCGGTCTTGGCGAGGACTGAACCATGGGTGTTCGCAAGTTCCGGACGTTCGAAGAGGCTCGGCGAGACCTGTGGCTGCCGGATGGCGACCCGGCGATCCTCGTCCGCATGAAACGACTCGCCGAGCTGGCGACGAAGCGCTCCGTCCCGCGGGGGATTCGCCGCTTCCGCACGATCGAGGAAGCGAAGGCTTGGAAGGCAGGCCGTACCGGTTGACCGAAGCCGGTTCGGTACCACGGTCCGCGACGCGTGCGCTCCGCCGTCGGATCGCTTCGGCCCCCGCCGGATCTTCGCGCCCGGACCGGGGATCGCCCGATCACATCCGCAGCAGCCGCGCCACGTAATGAATCATGGTCTCGTCCGACCCGCCGCCGATCGAGATCAGCCGCGAGTCCACGAACGCCCGCCCCGCCGCGCTCTCCTTCATGTAGCCGAAGCCGCCGTGGAGCTGCATGCACTCGTCGGCGACGTAACGCGCGGTGCGGCCGCAGAACAGCTTCGCCATCGAGATGTCCACGGTCGCGTCCTCGCCCTTCATGCGCTTGCGCACGCAGTGATGCGTCAGCTCGCGCGCGGCGGTGATCTGCGTGAGCATCTCGACGAGCTTGAACTTGGTCACCTGCATGTCGATGAGGCGCCCGCCGAAGAGTTTCCGCTCCTCGCAGTACCGCCGCGTCTTCTCCCACAACGCGAGCGACCCCGGGTACGAGGACACGCAGGCGACCAGCCGCTCGTCCTGGAACTGCATCATCTGCTGCTGGAAGCCGCGGCCGATCGCGCCGATGGTGTTCGCCACCGGCACGCGCAGGTCCTCGAGGAAGATCAGGCCGGTGTCCGAGCCCCAGTTGCCGATCTTGTCGAGCAGCCGGTAACTGAAGCCCGGCGCGTCGGTGGGCACCACGATCTGCGAGAATCCGCCGTAGCCGGCGGCGGGGTCGGTGACCGCGAGCAGACACAGCCAGTCGGCGTTGGCGGTGTTGGTGATGTAGATCTTCGATCCGTTCACCACCCAGTGGTCGCCGTCGCGCACCGCGCGGGTCTTGATCGAAGCGACGTCGGAGCCGGCGTCGGGCTCGGTCACGGCGATGGCCGCCACCATCTCGCCCTTCACCGCGGGCACGAGGTAGCGCTGCCGCAGCTCGTCGCTGCCGAACTGATGCAGCGACGGGGTCGCCATGTCGGTCTGCACGCTGATGCCCATGACCACGCCGGCGTTGTCGGCGCGCACCAGCTCCTCGTACATCACGGTGGTGAACGACCAGTCGAGGGCGCCGCCGCCCCATCTCGGCTCGTAGCGGATGCCGAGCATGCCGAGCTCGCCCATCTTGCGGAACAGCTTCTTGTCGATGCGCCCCGCCTCGTCGAACTCGCGGGCGCGCGGCGCGAGCTGCTCCTCGACGAACTTGCGGACCGTGCGGCGGAAGCTCTCGTGCTCGGGGGTGGCGTACAGCTCCTCGGACATCGTCTCTCTCCTACGCGCCTCGCGAACGGTCGCCTGGCCCGTGATCGTCCACGGCGCGAACGGACGCTATATCCGTGGTACCGGCAGAGCAATACGGCGGGCCGGCGAGCGGCGGCGAGCGGACCTGCGGCGAGGCGAGGATCGAGCGGCGCGCGCGGCGCGAGCGGATCGTCGGCGCGCGACGCGCCGGACTGGCGCAGGGGCGCGGCGGTGGCCATGATGCCCGCCATGGACGGCGACGATTGGCGGCGCGACGACGTGCTCGCGACGGTGCGCCGGTACTGGGGCTTCGAGGGCCTCCGTCCCCTCCAGGAGGAGGCGATCCGCGCCGGCCTCGAGCACCGCGACTCGCTGGTCGTGTTGCCGACCGGCGGCGGGAAGTCGCTCTGCTACCAGGTGCCGCCCGCCGTCGCCCGGCGCACCGACGTCGTGGTGTCGCCGCTGATCGCGCTGATGAAGGACCAGGTCGACGGACTGCGCGCCTGCGGATACCCGGCCGCGGCCCTGCACGGCGGCATGGATCCGGGCAGCATTCGCACGGCCGAGCGCGAGATCGCCGCGGGGCGCCATCATCTCGTGTTCGTCGCGCCGGAGCGCCTGCTCACGCCGCGCTTCCTCGAGCTCGCCGCCCGGCTCGGAGTCGCGAGCTTCGCCATCGACGAGGCGCACTGCATCAGCCAGTGGGGACACGACTTCCGGCCGGAATACCGCCAGCTCGCGGGCTTGAGGGAGAACTTCCCCGCGGCGAGCCTGCACGCCTACACCGCGACCGCCACCGAGCGCGTGCGCACCGACATCGTCGCTCAGCTCCGCCTCGCCGACCCGCGGGTCCTGGTCGGCAGCTTCGACCGGCCGAACCTGGTCTATCGCGTGGCGCCGCGCAGCGATCTGCGCGCGCAGGTGCTCGACGTGCTCGGCCGCCACCGCGGCGAGGCGGCGATCGTCTATTGCCTTTCGCGGCGCGACGCCGAGGAGATGGCCGAGCGGCTGTCGGCGCAGAGCCTGCGCGCCGCGCATTATCACGCCGGCATGGAGCCGGGCGAGCGCCGCCGTACCCAGGACCGCTTCGCCGCCGAGGAGATCGACGTCGTCGCCGCTACGGTCGCGTTCGGCATGGGCATCGACCGCAGCGACGTGCGCTGCGTCGTGCACGCCGCCACCCCGAAGTCGATCGAGCACTACCAGCAGGAGACCGGCCGCGCCGGCCGCGACGGGCTTCCCGCCGAATGCGTGCTCTTCTACTCGCCGGCCGACGTGCTGCGCTGGCATTCGCTGATGGAGCGGGCGCAGGACGGCGCGCCGATCGATCCCGGCGCGGTGCAGACCGCCAAGCGCCTGCTCGAGGAGATGCGCCGCTTCGCGACCTCCGCGCGCTGCCGGCACGCGGCGCTGTCGGCGTACTTCGGCCAGCCCCTCGCCGAGCGTGCGTGCGGGGCGTGCGACGTCTGTCTCGGCGAGGTCGAGGGCCTGGTGGACGCCACGGTGCTGGCGCAGAAGATCCTCTCCTGCGTCGCGCGCACCGAGCAGGGCTTCGGCATCACGCACGTGGCCGACGTGCTGGTCGGCGCCGACAGCGATGCGGTGCGCCGCTGGGGCCACGACCGCCTCTCGACCCACGGTCTGCTCCGCGACCTGCCGCGCAAGACCGTCGTCAACGTCATCTATCAGATGATCGACGCCGGCGTGCTCGAGCGCACGACGAGCGACCGGCCGACGCTGACGTTGAACGCGGCCTCCTGGGAGGTGATGCGCGGGCGGCGCACGGTCGAGCTGCCGGAGCTGCGGCGAAGGAAGGCGGCGAAGACGCGGCTCGAGGAGTCCGCGTGGCGCGACGTCGATGAAGGCTTGTTCGAGAGCTTGCGGGCGCTGCGGCGCGAGATCGCGGCGGAGCGGGGGGTGCCGGCGTACGTCATCCTCCACGATGCCACGCTGCGCGACCTGGCACGGCTGCGGCCGGGGTCGGTGGAGCGGCTGCGCGGAGTGCGCGGTCTCGGCGAGAAGAAGCTCGCGGATCTCGGACCGCGGGTGATCGAGCACATCGTCGCGTACGTCTCTGGTGCCCCCGGCGCGCCGCGGCACCGGGGCTGAGCCGCGGCACCTTTTGCGCGCCGCGCGGCGGCGCGCCGACCGGGGCGCTCACGCCAGCTCGGCGAAAAACGCGCGCAGCGCCTCGCAAAGCCCGCGGGGGTTGTCGCCCTGCACGGTGTGCCCGGCGCCCTCGATGCGCGTCCAGCGCGCGTTCGGCAGCGCGCGGACGAAGTTCTCGGCGTCCTCGTCGTGGAAGACGTCGGAGAGCGCGCCGCGGACGACGAGCGCCGGACAGGTGACCCGCGCGCTCTGCCCCCACCGCTCGCGGTGGCGGGCCGCGCGCTCGGCGATGTCGACGCCCACCCAGTGCCGCATGTCGTGCTTGCGCGCCCACTTGCCGCTCGGCAGCCTGCGGTAGTTGTAGAGGAGGCCGCGGCGCAGCAGCCGCGGGTCGCGCAGCGGATTGAACTCCAGGGCCTTCGCCATCGCTTCCTCGATCGAATCGATCTCGGCGGTGGCGCCGACGAACTCGCCGATGCGCCGCGCGCCGCCGGCGCGGACGTTGGGGCCGGCGTCGATCAGCACGAGCCCGCGCAGGCGCTCGCCGTGCTCGCACGCGTAGGTGAAGGCGTTCAGCGCGCCCATCGACTGCCCGACGAGCAGGAAGCGCTCGAGGCCGAGCTGGTCGGCGAGCCCGGCGATGTCGCGGCAGTGCGCCTCCGGGTCGTAGTCCATCACCGGCGACCACTCGCTGTCGCCGTGGCCGCGCTGGTCGAGCGCGAAGCAGTGATAGTCGGCGCGGAGCGCCAGGCAGACCACGTCCCAGGTGTGGGCGTTCAGCGCTCCGCCGTGCAGAAACAGGATCGGCGGCCGCCCGGCGACCCCCCAGTCGAGGTAGTGGAGGCGAAAGCCGCCGACCACGGCGTGCCGCCGCTCGGGCAGCGCGATCTCGGCCACCGGGGTCTTCGACAGCTCGACGGCGAGCCGCAGGTGCTCGCGCTCCTCGCGCGGCGGGAGCCTCATGCCAGCACGCTCAGACGGGCGAGGTCGCGGGCCAGGTTCTTCTGGTGCGCCTCGACGGTGCCGCCGCCGATCTCGAGCAGCTTCGCGTCGCGCCACAGCCGCTCCACCTGGTACTCGCCGACGTAGCCGTAGCCGCCGAGCACCTGGATCGCGCGGTCGGCGACCTCCTTGGCCATGGTCGCGCAGTAGAGCTTCACGCCGTCGGAATCGATGCGGTGGCCGCCGCTCTCGAGATCGAGGTGCGCCGCGGTCTGGTAGACGTACGAGCGGCCCGCCATCCACGCCGCGTAGGACGTGGCGAGGTGCGCCTGGATCTGGCCGAACGCGCGGATCGGCTGGCCGAACGCGTGCCGCTCGCTCGCGTAGCGGTTCATGACCTCGATCGAGCGCCGGGCGATGCCGAGGCTCATCGCGGCGAGCGTCAGGCGCTCGATCTCGAGGTTGCGCATCATGTGCGAGACGGCGTCGCCCTCGGCGCCGATCAGGTTCGCGGCCGGGACCTCGCACTGGTCGAAGACCAGCTCGGCGGTGGTCGAGGCGCGCATGCCGAGCTTGTCCTTGAGCTTCTGGCCGAGCCGGAAGCCGTTAGCACCCTTCTCGACGAGAAACTGGGACAGCGCCCGCGTGCCCTTCTCGCCGGTGCGCGCGTAGACCAGGAAGACGTCACCGAGCTCGCTGTCGGAGATCGCGCCGTTGGTGATCCACATCTTGGCGCCGTTCAGGACGTACACGTCCCCCCGGCGGGCGGCGGTGGTCTTCATGCCGAGCACGTCGGTGCCGGCTGACGGCTCGCTCATGCACATGCCGCCGATCTTCTTGCCCGTGCAGACGTCGGGCAGGACGCGGGCGCGCTGCGCGTCACTCGCGTTGCGGTAGAAGTTGTTGACGAACAACATCGAGTGGGCGAGGTAGGAGAGCGCGAAGCCGGGGTCGGCCGCGGCCAGCTCCTCGTGGACGATGACCGCTGCGACGGCGTCCATGCCCGCGCCGCCGAACTTCTCCGGCACGGTGATGCCGAGCACGCCGAGCGCGCCGAGCTCGCGAAACAGCGCCAGGTTGAACGATTCGCTGCGGTCGTGAGCGGCGGCCTGCGGATCGACCTCGCGCTCGACGAAGCCGCGCATCGTGCGGCGCAGCGCCGCATGCTCCTCGGTTGGATTGAACGGATCTCTCATCGTGCTCCTTCGCGGCCCATGAGATCGGACGCGGCCTCCGGCGTGCCGGGGCTCCGCGGGGATCATCCTATGAAGGCGCGAGGCAGGCAATCCGACCCGCCGGCGCCCGGCGCTTGCGCGCGAGGGGCGCGCGGCTCTAGGGTGCGGCGCGGACGGGCGAATCGATCTCGGGTACGAGCCGGGTGCGCAAGAGCAGGGAGCGAACGAAGAGCACCTTCGCCGTCGCGGCGGGCGCCGAGGGAGCCGGGAAAGGCCGAGGCTCGGCCGGCGCCCGCCGCCGGTCACGGAGCGCGGGCGGTCCGCGGCCGGGGGCGGCCGGCCGGCGCGCTTCGGCCGAGCTTGCCGCCGAGATCGGCCGGCGGCTGTCGGGGTGCGGCGACCTGGAAGAGACGCTGCGGCGGAGTTGCGACGCCGTGCGTTCGCTCGCCGGGGCGGAGTTCGTCGGCATCTGGCTGTGGAACGGCGAAGAGAGGGTCGTCGAGCTGGCGGCCAGCGCCGGGACGGGCGCCGCCGACGAGCGCCGCGTGCGCTTCGGCGAGGGTCGGGTGGGCCGGGTCGCCGCGGCGGGCCGGCCGCGGCGCTTCGCCATCGCTCCAGCCGGGTTTCGCCGCGGCGGGCCCGAAGCGGCCGAGAGCGCGCGCTCGGCCGCTGTCGCGGGCCTGCCGCTGCGCGTCGCCGATCGCCTGATCGGCGTCCTGGCGATCTCGACCGGCGAGCCGCTGGGCGCCGCGCTCGGCGTGCTGCGCGCCGTTGCGGACGTGCTCGCCTCGGCGATCGATCACCGCCAGACCGAGGAGGCGCTGCGGCGCAGCGAGTCCCGTCTCGCCGAGGCGCAGCAGGTCGCCCGCATCGGCAGCTTCGAGTGGGACCTGGTCGGCAAACGGATGCTGTGGTCCGACCAGCTCTATCGCCTGCTCGGCGTCTCCCGCGGCCAGCTCGAGCCCTCCCTGGCCGGCTTTCTCGAGCGGGTCCATCCCGCCGATCGCGAGGATTTCGGGCGCCGCGTCGAGCGGCATCTCGCCCGCGGCGGATTCGCCGAGAACACGTTTCGCGTGATCTGGCCCGACGGATCGGTCCGGTACCTGCACGCGCGCGGCCTCGTCGTGCGGGACGCCGAAGGGCGCGCGCTGCGCATGGTCGGGACGAATCAGGACGTCACCGAAAGGAAGTTGGTCGAAGCGCAAGCCCGCGAGGCGGAGTCGCGCTTTCGCGGCCTGTTCGAGTCGCTGCCGATCGGCGTGGTCCGGACTTCGATCGATGGAACCCCGCTCGCGGCGAATCCCGCGCTGGTCGCGATGCTCGGCTACGACGACCTCCAGCAGCTGCTCGCGGCCGAATCCGGATCGCTGTACGTCGACTCGCCCGAGCGCCAGCGGATCGCGCAGCGCGTCGTGGAGCAGCGCGCCATCCTCGGCGACGAGCTGCCGCTGCGGCGCACGGACGGATCCGTCGTGTGGGCCCGCGCCAACCTGCGCTTGCTGGTCGACGCCGCGGATCGCCCCGTGGGCATCGAGGGTACGCTCGAGGACGTCACCGCACGGCGCGACGTCGAGGCGGCCCTGCGCAAGCGCGACGAGCAGTTCCGCATGCTGACCGAGGCGATTCCCGAGATCTTCTGGCTGTGGGATCCCTCCGCGCCCGAGGGCTGGTACGTGAGCCCCGCGGCCGAGCGCATCTTCGGCTACTCGCGCGCGGAGTGCATGAAGAATTCGCAGATCCACCTCGAGTGCATCCACCCCGACGATCAACCGCGGGTGCTGCCGGTGCTGCTCGGCAGCTTTCGTCGGGGATACGACGTCGAGTACCGCATCGTCCGCGCCGACGGCGAGGTGCGCTGGGTGCGCTCGCGATCCTTCCCCGAGACGGGCTCGTCGGGCGAGCTGCTGCACATCGCCGGCTTCACCGAGGACGTCACCGAGCGGCGCGCGGCCGAGCAGGCGCTACGCGAGAGCGAGACCAAGCTGCGCGTCGCCCTCCAGGGGGTGCCGATCACCGTGTTCGTCCAGGACCGCGCGCTGCGCTACACCTGGTTCCACGACGCGAGAGGAGAGATCGATCCGCAGCGGATCGTCGGCAAGCGGAGCGGCGACCTGTTCGCGCCGCAGGAGGCGGAGGAGCTGTCCCGGCTCGGCCGCCGGGTGATCGAGACCGGGCTCGGCACGCGCGCCGAGATCGGGCTGACGACCGACGGTACGAAACGCTTCTACGATCTGACGCTCGAGCCGTTGCGCGATCCGCGGGGCGCTCCCGCCGGCGTGGCGGGCGCGGCGTTCGACGTGAGCGAGCGCCGCGCCATGGAAGCCGAGCTGGTGCAGGCGCGCGACGCGGCCCTCGAAGCCTCGCGCCTGAAATCCGCCATCCTCGACAACATGAGCCACGAGATCCGCAATCCGCTGAACTCCATCATCGGCTTCGCCGGCCTGCTGGCGGAGCCTCGCCAGCCACCCGGTCCGCCGCCGCAGGAGTTCGTCGACAGCATCCAGCGGGCGAGCCGGCGCCTGCTGGCGACGGTGCAGGCGATCCTCGACCTGTCGCGGCTCGAGTCCGGCTCGTTCGAGGTCCGCCCGCAGGCCGTCGACGTCCGCCGGGTGATCTCGGAGGAGGCGCAGGCGCTGCGGCGGGACGCGGCGGCCAAGGGCCTCACGCTCGAATGCCGCCTCGGCTCGCGCCGCCCGGTCGTGCTCTTCGACGAGTACTGCTTGCGCGGCGCGCTCGCGCACCTGATCGACAACGCGATCAAGTTCACCGCCCAGGGCTCCGTGGTGATCACGCTCGAGACCGAGGATCGCGCCGACGTGATGATCGAGGTGGCGGACACCGGAGTGGGGATCGCCTCGGACTACCTGCCGAGGGCCTTCGAGGCCTTCAGCCAGGAAGAGTCGGGGCACGGCCGGCGCTTCGATGGAACCGGCCTCGGCCTGGCGCTCACCCGCAGCTACCTCGAGCGGAACGGAGCGCGCATCGAGGTCGAGAGCGAGAAGGGCAAGGGTACGCGCTTCCGCATCGCCATCCCGTTCGCGGCGCGGGCGCCGACCGCGGCCGAGGCCGGCCGGTGAGGGGGAGCGATCGCCCAGCCCCCCGGCGCGGCACGGCCGCAACCAAGACGGCGGTCGCGTTCCGAGACCACGGTTCTCACGTGTTCGCGCAAGACGGCGAGGTCGTGCCCGAGTACCGAGTAGCTCAGTACGACCGCGGCAGGCCGAGCACGTGCTCGCCGACGTAGTTGAGCACCATCTCCTGGGAGATCGGCGCGATGCGGAACAGGCGCACTTCCCTCCAGTAGCGCTCGACGTCGTAGTCCTTGATGTAGCCGTAGCCGCCGTGCACTTGCATGGCGCGGTCGGCGGCCTCGAAGGCGGCCTCGGCGGCCATGTACTTGGCGATGTTCGCCTCCTTGCCGCAGGGCTTGCCTCGATCGTAGAGCCAGGCCGCCTTGTAGACCATCAGCTCGGCGGTCTCGAGCTTGGCCGCCGCGTCGGCGAGCGGGAACTGGATGCCCTGGTTCATGCCGATCGGCCGGTGGAAGACGACGCGCTCCTGCGCGTAGCGTACGCCGCGCTCGAGCGCGCGCTTGCCCATGCCGATCGCCTCGGCGGCGATCAGGACGCGCTCGGGGTTGATGCCGTCGAGGATGTAGCGGAAGCCCTTGCCCTCCTCGCCGACGCGGTCCTCGGCCGGCACGTAGAGGTTGTCGATGAACAGCATGTTGGTGTCGACCGCGGCCCGCCCGCACTTGTGCAGCTCGCGCACCTCGATCGCCTTGCGGTCGATGTCGGCGAAGAACAGCGTCATGCCGTCGGTCTTCTTCGCGACTTGCTCGTACGGCGTGGTGCGGGTGAGCAGCAGCATCTTTTGCGACTCGCGCGCTTTGGTGATGAAGACCTTGCGGCCGTTGATGACGTAGCCGTCGCCCTGGCGGGCGGCGAAGGTCTTGATCTCGGTGGTGTTGGTGCCCGCGTCGGGCTCGGTGACGGCGAAGGAGACGTGCGTCTTGCCGGCGAGGATGTCGGGCAGGTACCGCCGCTTGATCGCCTCGGTGCCGTACTTGATGAGCGGCTCGAGGCCGAAGATGCCGAGGTGGATCGACGAGCAGGCCTGCGAGCCGCCGCCCGACTCGCCGACCGTCTGCATGACCACCGCCGCCTCGGTGATGCCGAGCCCGGCGCCGCCGTACTCGCGCGGGATGGTGATGCCGAGCCAGCCACCCTCGGCGACCGCCTGGTAGAAATCCCACGGGAATTCCGCCGTGGTATCGCGCTCGCGCCAGTACTCGTCGGGAAAGCGCCGGCACAGCGCCGCGACCTGGTTGCGAATCTCCTGCTGTTCGTCGGTCAACTCGAAGTCCATGGTGTCCTCCGCTCGGATCGGGACCCCACCATAGACACCAGAACCGCGATCTGGGAAAGACCTCGCTCGTGAGGCGAGTGAGCGCGAGCGAGGCGATCCACGCCATCCCCGACGGCTCGACGGTGATCTTCCCGGGCAGCGTCGTCGACCTCGCCGCGCTGGTGCCCGCGTTCCAGAGCGAGGTCGAACGCTTCCACCGCCTGACCGTCTACTCGGGCTATTCCTTCGGCGACTACCGCTTCCTCGACCGCGGCCTCGGCAAGCACTTCCGCTACGCCACCTGGCAGGCCGCGCCGCACATCCGCAAGCTCTTCGCCGAGGGCAGGGCCGACTACGTGCCGATCCGCTTCGGTGAGGTGCACCGCGTCTTCTCGCGCTCCGGGCCGATCCCGCCCGACGTGGTGCTGGTGCAGGTGTCTCCGCCGCGGCGCGGCGAGGTCAGCCTGGGGGTGTCGGTGAGCCTCTACCAGGACTTCATCCGCGCGGCGAAGCTGGTGATCGCCGAGATCAATCCCCGCATGCCGCGCACCGCCGGCGACAGCCGCGTGCCGGTCGAGCGCATCGACCTGGCGGTCGAGTCGGACGCGCCGCTCGTCGAGTACCGCATTCCGCCCGCCACCGCGCGCGACCAGCGGATCGTCGATCGCGTTCTCGATCTCGTCCCCGACCGCGCCTGGGTGCAGCTCGGCATCGGATCGGTGCCCGACCGGGTGCTGGCGCGGCTCGGCGAGAAGCGGGGCGTGAACCTGTTCTCGGGCATGCTGTCGCAGGGCCTGCAGCGCTTCGTCGAGGAAGCACGGCACACGCCTAAGGTGACGACCGGGGAGCTGGCCGGCAACCGCGAGTTCTACGAGTTCTGCGGCCGGCGGCGCCTGGTGCGCATGGCGACCACCCGGGTCACGCACGACGTGGCGACGATCGCCCGCCTGCCGCGCTTCGTGTCGGTGAACTCCACGGTCGAGGTGGACCTGCAGGGGCAGGCCAACGGCGAAGCCATCGGCCCGGTGCAGATCAGCGGCGTGGGCGGCAGCCTCGACTACATGGAGGGCGCGGCGTTGAGCGCCGGCGGGCTGTCGCTGCTCGCGCTACCGTCCACGACCGACGACGGCAAGCGGTCGCGGATCGTCGCGCGGCTCGCGCCCGGCGCGCCGGTGACGACGCCGCGCTACGCGATCGACACGGTGGTCACCGAGTACGGCGCGGCCCGTCTGAAGGGCCGCAGCCTGCGCGAGCGCGCCGAGGCGCTCGTCGCCATCGCCCATCCCGACTTCCGGGACGAGCTGGCGCGGGCGGGCTGAGCCGCGCGGGGAAGAGGCGCCGGCGCGCGATCCTTACGGGTTTCAGCGTCCGGCGATCCCCGGCGAGCCGGGGCGGAAGCGGAAGATCTGGTACGGAGCGCGATCGCGGATCGCGGCGTGGCTCTTCAGGATCACCTGGTGCAGCGCGCTGCAAGTGACGTACAGCCAGCCGTCGGGCCCGAAGCTGAAGCCGTCGGGCCAGCGCAGGCGCGGATCCTTGACGAGCGTCACCAGCTGGTGGTCGGGGCGCAGCGCGAGGATCGCCGAGTGCTCCATGTCGGAGAGGTAGATCCGGCCGTCGAGGTCCATGGTGAGGCCGTCGGAGAGCGTCTTGTGGCCCCAGACCTCCACGCGCTCCCCGAGCGCGTCGTCGTCGAGCGATTCGTCGTTCAGGTCGCGCGTGGCGATGCGATACAGGCGGCCGTCGGATACCGGCGCGTAGTAGAGCCACTCGCCGCGCTCGTCGAGCGCGATCGAATCGACGCCGATCTTCAGCGTGAGCAGGCCGAAGATCGTCATGTCCCGGCCGGCGGCGTTGATCCGGTAGTCCTTCGGCATCACCGACGGGTGGCGCTCGAGGACGCGCCGGCTGGTGTAGTTCTCGATGTCGTAGACCACCAACGCCGGGCGGCGACCGAACAGGCTGGTCTCGGCGATGTAGATCTTGCGGCCTTCGGGATCCACCTGGAAGTCGTTCAGCATCGACAGGAAGCCGGCCACGCTCGCGGGGAAGTCGTAATGATCGGCGAGACGGTTGGTCTTCAGGTCGAAGGCCAGGATGCGCGGCTGGCCGCGGATGCCGTGGCTCGCGTAGTCGAGCACCCACAGGCGGTCCTGGCGGTCGATGCGCAGCGCGAGCGGCGTCTGGAAGTACACCTCCCGCCCCCCGGCGGCGCTCTGGAACGGCTCGTCCGGGTACGGCACCGGCTTGCCGTCGATCAGCTCGGCGACGTGGATGCGCGGGTCGGCCTCGGGATGGAACGTGAAGAACACCCGGCCGGTCCGCGACACGGCGACGTTGCCGGGCGGCAGCGGCAGGTCGGCCACGACCTCGAGCACCGAGGCGTCGAGCCGTGGGTCGTCGCTGCGATCCTCGAGGCGCTCGCCGCCGCCGAGCGTCGCGCGCAGGGCGAGCACGATGCCGCCGACCACCACCAGCGTCTTCCACGGTACCAGACGGAACAGGCCCATCGGGCGCGCAGGTTAGACGAAGCCGACGCGGGGCGAAAGCCGCCGCAGCCTCTGCGCCGGACCCCGTGGCCGCGGCCGCGCCCCGGGGACACGGCGGCGTCGGACGCGCCCGGCGAGCGACGGCTGCCGATCCCCGCGGCGGCGGGGCTCCTACGCGGGCTTCGACGCGGCGAGCGCCAGCACGCCCCAGTAGCCCTCGGTCAGGCAGGCGTCCTCGAGCACGCCGCGCGCGCGCAGCATGCGGTGCAGGCGCGGCAGGTTGTAGTGCGGCACCGTCATCAACAGATGGTGCTCGAGGTGGAAGTTGACGCGGTTCGGCGCGATCAGCAGCCGCTCCCACCAGCGCGCCAGCGTCGTGCGGGTGTTCTTCATCTCGTCGGCGACGTCGGGCACCATGGCGTGCTCGGCGATCGAGCGGATGCGCATGACCAGGCTGTAGGTCGTGAACCAGGCGGCCACCCAGAGGAGATAGAGGGCGGCGTGGCCGGACGCGGCGAGCAGCCCGAGCAGCACCGCGTTGGTGACGACCACCCCGTGCAGCGCCTGGAGGCCGGCGCCGAAGTCGCGCCGCACGCGCCCGCGCGAGCGGCCGAGGTCGCGATTCAAGATCGCCCGGAAGCGCTTCCAGCCGGTCTGTCCCGAGAGGTCGCGCCAGATCTTTCGCGTGAGGCTCGCGCGGGTGATCGGGAACGGGTTGGCGAGCTCGAGGTCGGGATCCTCGTCCGTCCAGGTCTTGGCGTGGTGCTGCAGGTGGTAGTGGCGGTAGGGGTGGACGTCGTTCCACACCGGGTAGGCGCACAGCCAGTTGGCGACCCAGTCGTTGAGCGCGCGGCTCTCGAGCAGCGCACGGTGCGCGCCGTCGTGCATGAGGATCGCCAGCCCGAGCTGGCGACTGCCGATCACCAGGATCGCCGCGGCGACGCTCAGCGGGTTCGGCCAGACGGCGACCAGCGCGAACGCGGCGCCGATCAGTCCCCAGTCGGCGGCGATCGACAGCCAGGCGCGCCAGTCGCGAATCTCGACCAGCTCGCGGATCTCCTGGCGCGACAGCACGTCGCGCCAGCTTCGCGGTTCGGCGGTTCGCGCCGCCGCCGGGCTCGTCTCGTCACCCCTCGCGGAGACGGGCTCGAGGGGCCCGTGAAGCTCCCCGTCGGCGGATCGGACCAGGCTTTCGTCGGCCGGCCGCATCGCTCGCGACGGTACTGCCGGGAACCAGCTAGGTCAACCGTGGCGGCAGCCCGCGTGCCCCCAGCCCGGCGCCAGCTGCGGGCGGGCCGTCCGCCCACGGGCCGCCTCGGCGTGC
The DNA here is from genome assembly GCA_016189835.1 of Deltaproteobacteria bacterium. Lineage (GTDB taxonomy): Bacteria > Desulfobacterota > Binatia > JACPRU01 > JACPRU01 > JACPRU01. The sequence continues at coordinate 15,766 of JACPRU010000002.1, forward strand.
GGTGCGGAGGCGGCAGCGAGACCGCGCCGCCGGGGCCGGTCAGTCGAAGCGCATCTCGCGAACGTCGGGCGCGACGCGCAGCGGCGCCTCGGTCGCCCGTTGCACCTCCTCGACGCCGATGCCGGGGGCGACCTCGCGCAGGAAGAAGCCCTGCCCGGGGATCACCTCGATCAGAGCCAGGTTGGTGACGATCTTCGACACGCAGCCGATCGCGGTCAGCGGGTAGTTGCAGCGGCGCAGCAGCTTCGACTGCCCGTCCTTGCTGGTGTGGTACATGAGCACGATCAGCTCGGCCCGCCCGGCGGCGAGGTCCATGGCGCCGCCGACGCCGCCGGCGCTCATGTGCGGCGCCTTCCAGTTCGCCAGGTCGCCGTTCTCGGCGACCTGGAAGCCGCCGAGCACGATGGTGTCCACCCGCCCGCCGCGCGCCATCGCGAAGGCGTCGCAGGTGTGCGTGAAGGCCGCCCCGGGGAGCGCGGTCACGAGCTGGCCGCCGGCGTTGTAGAGGTGTACGTCCTCGCTGCCGGGCTCGGGGAACGGCCCGTAGTTGAGGAAGCCGTTCTCGGCGTGCAGCATGATTTCGCGCCCCGCGACGTAGTTCGAGCAGAGCGTGGGAAGGCCGATGCCGAGATTCACCACCGAGCCGCGCGCGAACAGCGCCGCGGCGCGCATCGCCATCAGATCGGGCGGGATGCCGGGGAGGCCTCCGGCGTCCGGAGCGGTGCGGCCGATCTGCCGCACCATGTCGATGACCTCGTCGCGGGTCATCCGCAGGGTGGCGCGCACCACGCGATCGACGAAGATCCCCGGCGTGACGACGTGCTCCGGATCGAGATCGCCGAGCCCGACCAGCTCGTCGACCTCGGCGATGGTGGTCCGGCCGGCGGTGGCGAACACGGGGTGGAAGTTGCGTCCCGAGCCGCGGAAGACCAGGTTGCCGGCCGGGTCGGCGGCATGCGCGCGAACCACGGAGACGTCGGCGGTGAGCGCGCGCTCGAACACGTGGCGCCGGCCGTCGAACTCGCGCACCTCCTTGCCGCGCTCGACGTCGGTGCCGACCCCCGTCGGCGTGAAGAACCCCGCCAGGCCGGCGCCGCCGGCGCGCAGGCGCTCGGCGAGCGTTCCCTGCGGCACCAGCTCGAACTCGACCTCGCCGCGGCCGATCGCTTCCTCGATCGGCGTCTTGCGGTACGGGTAGCCGCCGAAGGAGGCGACGAGCTTCTTCACCTGGTGCTTGTCGGCGAGGATCTGCGGCGACAGCGGCCCGAAGCCCGGGGTGTTGCAGATGAGCGTCAGGTCGCGCACCGCGCGGTCGCGCAGCGCCGCCAGCACGCTCGACGGCCAGCCGTGCAGCACGCCGAAACCGCCGACCACGATCGAGGCTCCGTCCGCGATGTCGGCGACCGCGGCGGCCGGGGATTCGACGATCTTGCTCTTCAAGGCTCTCCTCCGTCGTTCGGCGGCGCCGCCGGCGTTGTCCGCTCCGGCGCCTTCGCGTAGTATCTACGCTTTCGTCTACTACACCATCTCGACGGGAGTTCCATGGCCGAAGCCCTCTCCAATTCGACGAAAAGCATGGACGCGATCGTCGCCCTCTGCCGGCGGCGCGGATTCATCTTCCAGTCCTCGGAGATCTACGGCGGCATCGGCGGCTTCTGGGACTACGGGCCGCTCGGCGTGCTGCTCAAGAACAACATCCGCGACCGCTGGTGGCGCGACATGGTGCTGGCGCCGCCCGTGGGCCCGGACGGCAAGGAGCTCGACATCGTCGGTCTCGATTGCTCGATCATCAGCCATCCCCGGGTGTGGGAGGCGAGCGGGCACGTGGCGGGCTTCGCCGATCCGATGCAGGATTGCAAGCACTGCCGCGCGCGACACCGCGCGGATCAGGTGTGGCCGCTGCTCTACGAGGAGAGCGACTGGGTCGACTCGCTGCTCGACGTCGTCGGCGAGGGGCCGGTCACCGCTGCCGCGCTCGCGAAGTGGGTGCAGGGGAAGGGGAAGAAGCTCGCCCCCGGGCTGCTCGCGGTGCGCGACCCGGCGACGATCGAGGCCTGGATCGCCCGGTTCAACGAGCAGCCGCCCGCCGACCGCCGCGTCGAGCGCCTGCTCGAGTCGCTGGCGGGCGGAGCGGGCGGAGCGGTGATCCCGTGCCCGATCTGCGGCGGCGAGCTCACCGAGCCGCGCCAGTTCAATCTGATGTTCCAGACCTACGTCGGCGCGCTCGCCGACGAGGAGAGCAAGACCTATCTCCGCCCGGAGACCGCGCAGGGCATGTTCTACAACTTCAAGAACGTGCTCGACACCACGCGCGTGAAGGTGCCGTTCGGCCTCGCCCAGCTCGGCAAGGGCTTCCGCAACGAGATCACGCCGCGGAACTTCATCTTCCGCTCGCGCGAGTTCGAGATGATGGAGGTCGAGTTCTTCGTGCACCCGAGCGAGGCCGACGACTGGTACCAGTTCTGGCGGAAGACCCGCTACGAGTGGTGGCAGCGGCTCGGCCTCGCCGGCCGCAACCTGCGGCTGCGCGACCACGAGCCCGACGAGCTCGCGCACTACGCGCGCGACAGCGGCGGCTGCGCCGACGTGGAGTACGCGTTTCCGTTCTCCGGCGAGAAGGGCTTCAGCGAGCTCGAGGGCATCGCCTACCGCTCGAACTTCGACCTCGCGCAGCACCAGAAGACGAGCGGCGTCGGCCTCGACTACTTCGATGCGGAGCGGAACGAGCGCTACCTGCCGCACGTGATCGAGCCGGCGGCCGGGCTGACGCGCGGCCTCCTGGCGGCGATCTGCGAGGCCTACACGCCCGACGAATCGCGCCCGAGCAAGGTGTTCCTGAAGTTCCATCCCTCGCTCGCGCCGGTCAAGGCCGGCATCTTCCCGCTGGTCAACAAGGACGGCATGCCGGAGATCGCCGAGCGGCTCTACCACGAGCTGCGCGGCAAGCACGTCATCGAGTTCGACGTCAAGCAGTCGATCGGCAAGCGTTACGCGCGCATGGACGAGGCGGGGACGCCGTTCTGCTTCACCATCGACGGCCAGACCTCCGCGGATCAGACGGTCACGGTGCGCCACCGCGACACCGCGCGGCAGGAGCGCGTCGCCCTCGACCGGGTGGGCGCGTTCCTCGCGGAGAGGGTCTCCTGACGCTGCTGCGGCTCACCAGCGTCGAGGGGTTCATCGCCTTCGATCTCGAGGGCTGCGCGGTGAACGCCGGCGGCACCCGCCTGGCGCCCGACGTCAGCGAGGACGAGGCGCGACTGCTGGCGCGGGCGATGACCTACAAGTTCGCCGCGCTCGGCTTGCAGATGGGCGGCGCCAAGGCGGTGGTGCGCGGCGCGGCGGCGAACCGCGCCGAGCTGATGGCCCGGTTCTGCGAGGAGATCCGCCCGCTGGTCGCGTCGCTGCGCTTCCTGACCGGGCCGGACATCGGCACGTCGGAAGAGGACTTTGCGCCGCTGCGCCGCCCCGAGGAGAGCGCGCTGATGCGCGCGCCGATGGACGGGGTGGCGTTCGAGGACCTGCTCACCGGCTTCGGCGTGATCGTCGCCGCCGAGCGGGCGCTCGGCTCGCTGGCCGGACGGAGCATCGCCGTCGAGGGCTTCGGCAAGGTCGGCGGCGGCGTGGTGCGCGAGGCGGCGAGGCGCGGGGCGCGGGTGGTGGCGGTCTCGACGCTCTCGGGATGTGCGCGGCGGCCGGAGGGCTTCGCCGCCGAGGCGCTCTGGGAGCTGCGCGCCGAGCACGGCGACGACCTGGTGCGGCATCTCGGCGTGCCGCTGCTGGCGCCGGCGGCGCTCTTCGAGGCCGCCGCCGACGTGCTCGTGCCGGGAGCGAGGATCGGCGTCATCGACGCCGAGCGAGCGCGGCGGCTCCGCGCCGGCGTCGTCGCGCCGGCCGCCAACGTGCCGTACGTCGCCGGCGTGCCGGAGATTCTCCGCGAGCGCGGCATCCTCGCGCTGCCCGACTTCGTCTGCAACGCCGGCGCGGTCATCGGCTACGTGTCCACCGACCTGACCAGCCACCGAGCGGTGCTCGAGCTGGTCGAGCGGCGGATCCGCGAGCTCGTCGGCGAGGCGATGAGGCATCCGGCGGGTCCCTTCGCCGGCGGCTGCGCGCTCGCCGAGGGCTTCCTGCGCACCTGGCGCCCGGCGGACGGCATGCCCGCCGGGCCACCCGTCGGCTGATTCCGGCCGGCCGGTCCCCGCTCCACCCGCGGTCGAGGCGACAAACGGCGACATCCGCGCCGTGCCGCGCCTTGTCGCTTTTCTAGCCGCCGCTCCGACTCCAGAGTTCCGCCCGACGAAACGCGAGGGCGAAAGACCTTCCAGGGAGGACGGAGCCATGACGAGGAAGAGATCATCGAGGTTCGCGGTGCTCGCGGTCCCGCTGCTGTTGCAAGGCTGCGGTGGGGGCGGCGGAGCGAAGGCCGTCTCCGAGGCGCTGGTCGCGGACGATGCGGGCTGCAGGATCCAGGCGGAGGTGTACACGGGGGACGAACCCGATTTCACCGCGGGGTACTGCCTGACGTTCGTCGCCTTTCACCTGTTCGATGCGGCCGGGAACGAGCTCGACATCGAGATGCTCGACCCGTCCACCGTGGACGACCTGCTCATCTACCCGCCGGAGCGGCACGTGCACTTCGACCTGCGGCTCTGCGGCGGCCAGCGCCAACCGTCTGCGGGGCACGCGGCCGGGTCCGAATCCGCGGCGGCTACCACGTTCTTCCTGGTGCCGGGCGCCGATCGTTGTCCCGACGGCACGGTCTTTCCGGCTTTCTGGGGCGAAGTGCGTCTCGTCCAGCCGCTGCAGGAGGTCTCGTGCCAGGATCTCGGCGGCGTCCAGACCAGCGTGAGCGGCTGCGGGGGCTGAACGGCGCGGCCACGAGGAGCGACCCATGACCATCGAGATCCCCTACAACGCGCACTTCGAGCTCTCGCCCGCGGGGCACGTCGCGCTGGCACGGTCGTGCGGAGACGGCTGGTGGGAGGAATGGGTGTGCGTCCGCAACGGCGAGTGGCGCCGATTCGCCGAGCTGCTGCTCGACGGCAGGGCCTACGGCTGCGGCAAGCAGCACGCGCGCGCGGCCGGCAACGGCGAACGCTCGAAAGCAACGTCATAGCTGGCCGCATGACGCGGCCGCCGAAGACAAGGGAGGAGACGAGACATGAAGAACCGTCATCTCGCGGTATTCGGGATCCTGGCGAGCCTCGCTTTGGCCGGCTCCGCTCGAGCGGAGAGCCTCGGCTCCAAGCTGTCGGACATGACGGCTGCGGTTGCCGGCGGCTCGAACGCGACGAACGGGGCCGGGGCCACGGCGCCGGGCGATCCGGCCGAACGGCAGGCGCTCGAGGCCGAAGTCCAGGACGCAGTCAACCGGGCTCTCGAGAGAGCTCGATTCGAGCGACAGCCGGAGTGAGGAGGCCACATCCATGAAATCAAGCAAGCGATTCCATTCGTGGGTCGGGCTGCCCGTGCTCGTACTCGCCGTCGCGTGCGGCGGCGGAGGTGGCGGCGGCGGTGGCGAGAGCTTCACCGTCACGGGCCTGTGGAGCACCGCCAGCACGTCGGCTCCCGGCGCGCCGACGCCGGACGACACGCTGTGCGGTACGATCGCTACCCAACTGGGTCCACTGCCCGGGACGACGCTCGACGTCGTGCGTCAGGACGGCACCGTGACCGCGACCGAGGTGGGCTCGGGTCTGGCGTTCGGCGGAACCGTCGATGACGCCGGCCAGTCGTTCATGCTCGACGCGACGGCGCCGATTTGTCAGACGTTCGGCTCGTGCACTGTCTGTACGACCGCGGGGCTGGACTTCTCGAACGCCGCGGCGAACAGCGCCGACGTCAACGTCGCGTTCAGCGCCACCGGCAGCGGCGCCTGCCCGGTGACGTGCACCATCGTGTTCTCGACCACAGCGACGAGAAGCTGAGAAGGGCCGCACGGAGGGCGACCGAGCCCTCCGCGCCCCCTGGCGCGACCACCCCCTGGCGCGACCACCCCCAGTTGACGCCGCCGAGACCCGCCCGATACAAGCTTGCGGTTCCCCGTCAAGGAACCGGAGGCCCCATGTCCGAGCGCAAAGACACGCCCGAGCAAGCCGAATTTCGCGAATACTGTCGGCGCTGGCTGGCGGAAAATCGGCCCACGCCGCCGCCGTTCCGGCTGCCGCAGAGCCCGGTCGAGGTGATGACCGAACAGCAGCGGGTCTGGCTCTGCGCCTGGCAGAAGAAGGTCCATCAGGCCGGGCTCATCGCCTGCGACTACCCCAGGGAGTACGGCGGGGGAGGGCATCAGGGCTTCCAGCGGATCGCCAGCGCCGAGCTGGCGCGCGCCGGCGTGCCGTACTTCATCAACGTGATCGGCCTCGGCATGGCCGCGCCGACGATCCTCCACCACGGCACCGAGGAGCAGAAGCGGCGCTATCTGCCGCCGCTGTTCTCGTCCGACGAGATCTGGTGCCAGGGCTTCAGCGAGCCGGGGTCGGGCTCCGACCTGGCCGGCGCGCAGACCTTCGCCGAGCGCCGGGGCGACCAGTGGGTCATCAACGGCCACAAGGTATGGACCACGCTCGCGCACTTCGCGAGCTGGATGATCCTGCTCGCGCGCTCGAGCCGCGAGCACAAGTACGACGGCCTCACCTATTTCATCGTGCCGATCGCCGGCGCGCCGGGCGTCACCGTCCGGCCGCTCGTCAAGATGACCGGCGAGACCGGATTCAACGAGGTGCTGTTCGAGGATCTGCACGTGCCCGACAGCCTGCGGCTCGACGCGGTGGGCAAGGGCTGGACCGTGGCGATGACCACCCTGCTCTACGAGCGCGGCGCCGCGGAGAGCCCGGGCGGCGGCGGGGGCGAGTCGCACGAGGATCGCATCGCGGCGCTGATCGAGCTCGCCAAGCACACGCGGCGCGACGGGCGCAGCGCGTGGGAAAACCCCGTGACGCGCGACCGCATTCTGAAGCTGCTGATCCGCGTCGAGGCGCTGAAGCAGCTCGGGCGGCGCGCGCGCGTCGAGGCGCTGACCGATCATCCGATGCGCCTGCCGCTGCAAGGGAAGCTGCTGACGACGGAGATCTCCCAGGACGTCGCCGCCGCGGCGCTCGAGGTCGAAGGCATGAGCTCGACGCTCTACCTGCGCGACGAGAACGCGCCGCAGGGGGGCCGCTGGCCGCACGCCTACATGAACTCCTACGGCCTGACGATCGCCGCGGGCACCAGCGAGATCCAACGCAACATCCTCGGCGAGCGCGTGCTCGGTATGGCCAAGAGCAAGTGAGCGCGGGACGGGAGACGCCGGCGGTGCAGCCCAAGGACTACGGTTTCGGTGAGGACGAGCGGATCCTGCGCGACTCGGCGCGGCGCTTTCTCGACGAGGTGGCCTCGATCGACAAGGTGCGCAAGCTGGTGGCCGCCGATCACGGCGAGGCGTACGAGAGCGCCACGCCTCCGGCCCGCTACGACGGACAGGTCTGGCAGAAGATGGTCGACCTCGGCTGGACGGCGCTGGCCGTGCCCGAGTCGGCCGGCGGCGTCGCCATGAAGTGCGTGGCGGTGGCGGCCCTCGCCGAGGAGATCGGCCGTCGCGCACTGCCCTCGCCGCTGCTCTCGACGCTGTTCTCGACGTTCGTGCTGCGCGAGGCCGAGGCCGCGGCGGCGCGGCCCTGGCTGGAGAAGATCGTCGGCGGCGCCGGCGCCGCGCTGGCGATCACCAACGAAGAGGGCTCGTGGGAGCCGGCTCGCACCGGGCTGCGGGCGCAGGCCAAGGGCGACCAGATCGTGCTCGACGGCACCGCGCACTTCGTCCAGGACGCGCGCAAGGCGTCGTTCTTCGTGGTCTCGGCGGCCAGCGACGGCGGGGTCGCCCTGTACGCCGTGGCGGCGGAGCACCCGGGCGTCACCATCCACCCCGATCACATCGTCGACCTGACGCGCGATCAGGCGCGCGTGGCGTTCGATCGCGTGAGCATCCCGGCTGCCGCGCAGATCGCGCCGGGGGAAACCGGCGTCGCAGTGCTGCGCAGCGCGCTGCCGGCCATGCTCACGGTGCTCGCCGCCGACATGACCGGGGCCGCCGAGTGGCAGCTCCAGACCACGACCGCGTACGCCAAAGTCCGCCATCAGTTCGACCACCCGCTGGGATTCTTCCAGGCGGTCAAGCACCCGATCGTCAACATGATGGTGGCGATCGACGAGACCCGCTCGCTGGTCTACAACGCCGCCTGTGCAATCGACGGCGAGCCGGAGCTGGCGCTGCGCTACGCGCGCATGGCCAAGTCGAGCGCGTCCGACACCGCGGCGTTTTGCTCGGGGCGCTCGGTGCAGCTCCACGGCGGCATCGGCTTCACCTGGGAGTGCGACGTGCAGATCTACTTCAAGCGGCAGAGGCACTCGCAGATGCTGCTCGGAGACGGCGTCTACCAGCGCGAGAAGCTCGCCGAGCTGCTGTGACGGAAAAGGGGTCGGGTGTCTTTTGCGTGCTACGCACGAAAAAGACTCCCGACCCCTTTTTCCTTTCGACGCTCCGCCTTGACTTGGCTCTGAAGCGGGCCTCATACCGGCCGGGGGCCGCGAAGGACGGAGGGGAGAGCCTGAGATGAGCCAGCTGCAAGCCGTCGATCCGTCGATCTCGCGGGCGCCGCTGCCGCTCGACGCCGAGAACCTGCCGACGATCTGCGTGATCTGCAGCCACGACTGCGCGGTGCGCGTCGACGTGCGCGGCGGCCGCATCACCGCGGTGCGCGGGGACGAGACGAGCCCGATCACCCGCGGCTACATCTGCAACAAGGCGATCAGCATTCCCTTCTACGTGCGGCACGCGCAGCGGGTCGAGCATCCGCTGCGCCGGCGCGCGGACGGCGGCTTCGATCGCATCTCCTGGCCGACGGCGATCGGCGAGATCGCCGCACGCCTCGGGGCGATTCGCGCCGCGCACTCGCCGCGGGCGATCGGCCTGGTCGGCATCGGCGGCCAGGGGAATCACCTGGACGCGTCGTACGGTCTGGGCTGGTTGCGCGCGATCGGCTCGAAGCGCTGGTTCAACGCCTTCGCGCAGGAGAAGACCCAGCACAATCTCCTCGACCAGTGGATGTTCGATGCCTCGCCCGCCGTCTGGTTCCATCCCGACCAGAAGAACGCGCGCTTCCTGCTCGTGCTCGGCACCAACCCGCGGGTCTCCAACCGCGGCCACAACGCCAACGACAGCTTCAAGCGCTTCGCCGAGGATCCGGCGCGCCGCATGGTCGTGGTCGATCCGCGCGAGACCGAGACCACGCGCGGCGCCGACCGCCATCTGCGCGTGCGGCCCGGCACGGACGGCTACCTGCTGCTCGGCATGGCCGCGGCGATCGTCCAGAACGAGCTGGCCGATTACGACTTCGTCCGCGAGAGGACCCGCGACTTCGAAACCCTGCGCGACGTGCTGGCCGGCGTCGACGTCGACGAGATGGCGCGGCGCGCGGGCATCGAGTCGGCGGCGCTGGTCGCCACCGCCACGGAATTCGCGCGCGCGGAGTCGGCGGCGATCTTCTTCGATCTCGGCGTCGAGCAGGCGCCGTTCTCGACGCTGATCTCGTATCTGATCCGCGTGCTCGTCTCGCTCACCGGCAACGTCGGCCGGAGCGGCGGCAACGTGTTCGTCGAGACCCTGCTGCCGCCGGTCAAGGACCCCGGGCGCAAGCGCGAGCCCGAGCGCGCGCTCGCCTCGGGAATTCCGGCGATCGCCGCGATGGGCAACTTCGCGATGTTCTCGCCGACGCTGGTCCCCGAAGAGGTGCTGCTCGACCACCCCGAGCGGCTGCGCGCGCTCGTCGTCGAGGGCTCGAACCCGTTTCTCTCCTTTTCCGACACCGCCCGCTGGCGCGAGGCGCGGCAGCGCCTCGACCTCCTGGTGGTGATCGAGCCAGCGATGACCGAGACGGCGGCGGTCGCCGACTACGTGCTGCCGGCGCCGGTCGGCTACGAGAAGTGGGAGTTCGCCAACTTCCCGAAGGGCTACCCCGAGGTCTTCGCGCAGCTGCGCCCGCCGGTGGTGGCGCCGCCGGGAGAGGCGCTCCCCGAGCCGGAGATCTACGCCCGCCTCGCCGAGGCGATGGATCTGTTCGGCGAGGCGCCGGCCGGGCTGGTGGCGCTCGCCGAGCGGGCGCTCGAGCCCGAGGGTGCGATGCGGTTCCTGAGCACCGCCCAGCAGCTCGCCGGCGGCGATCCGGAGCACGCGCGGATCGCCAAGGAGCGGATGCTGTTCTGGACGTATCGCGCGCTCGGCCCGCATCTTCCCGCACCCTCGCTGGCGGCGATCTGGCTGCAGTGTCACGTCAACGCCATGATGCGCACCGCGAGCGTGCTGCGGACGCTCGGCGAGGCGTGGCGCGACGAGAGCCCGTTCGAGATCGGCACCGAGATCTTCCGCCGCATGCTCGCTCACCCGGAGGGCGTGGAGGTCGCGCGCATCGACGAGCGGCGGAACTTCGACGACCACGTCGGTTTCGACGACCGGCGCGTGCGCCTGGCGCCCGAGGCGATGATCGCGGAGATCCGCCGCGCGGCGGCGGCCCCGCCGCCGGCGGATCCGCACTACCCGTTCGTGCTCGCGGCCGGGCTGCGCACGCGCTGGACCGCCAACACCATCCATCGCGACCCGCGGTGGCG
>JACPRU010000055.1 GCA_016189835.1 Deltaproteobacteria bacterium
CACGTATACGTGGTCGATGCCGATCACCTCGACGGGCATGCGCGCCCCGCCGCGCGACCGCGGCCGGCGCCGGATCGCGCGGGGCGGCGCCGGATCGGATCGGCCGCCGACGCCGAACGGCTGCCCGGTTCGTCTCGAAACGCCCGAGATCGGTCATCGCAACGGCTTCCTACTCCAGGAGGAGCTCTCCGACAAACCGCCGATCGCAAGGCGGCCGGCCGCGGACGTCCGCGGGGAGTTTCCTCCGTTTGGCCGTGTCCGGCTCGTCGTGTACAGTGAGACCGGGCGAGAGGGCGTGTGACGCAGGCGCTGAACCTCAAGGGCATCCGAACGCTGATCGTCGACGACGATGCCAACCTCCGCATCGTGCTTCGCAAGATCCTCGCCGAGTGGGGCGCCGAGGTGGTCGAGGCCGATAGCGGGGCCGCGGCGATCGTCGAGCTGAAGCGCGCCCGCGACGCCGGCCAGCCGATTCAGGTGGTCTTTCTCGATTCGTCGCTCGAGCCGATGAGCGGCTTCGAGGCGGCCGAGGTCATGCGGGCTCATCCGTCGGAGTTCGCGCGCATCGTGCTGATGGTCGGTCCCGAGCGCGTCACCGACGAGATCCCGCGGGCGCGCAAGCTCGGGGCCGGCGGCTACGTCGTCAAGCCGCTCACCCGCCCGGCGTTGATGGGCGCCATCGTCGCGGTGCTCAACGTCGAGCCGGCGCCAGCCCCGCAGGCCGCCGATACGAAACCGAAGCCGCGCTTCCGCATCCTGCTCGCGGAGGATTCTGCGGACATCCGCTACCTCATCGGCAGGATGCTGAGCGGACCCGACTACCAGGTGGACCTCGCTCACGACGGCGGCATCGCCGTCGATCTCTTTCGCATGAACGGCTACGACCTGGTGCTGATGGACCTGCAGATGCCGTCCTTCGACGGCTACTGGGCCACGCGCGAGATCCGCGCCTGGGAGCAGGCGAACCAGACGAAGCGCACGCCCATCATCGCCGTCACCGCGTTTCCCCGCGAGGAGGACCCGGTGAAGAGCTTCCGGGCGGGCCTCGACGGCTACCTCGTCAAGCCCGTCACCAGGGAAACACTCCTCAAGGTGATCCAGAAGCACCTCGCGCGGTCGGCCGGCACCGAGCGGGCCTGACCGGCTCCCGGCCGCGCGGCCCGCGCGACGCTCACGCGTCGATCGGCAGCTCGAGATGATCGCGATAGATCCGGTCGCGGTGCTCGAGCAGCGCCGGATCGACGGCCGCGCGCAGGCTCGCGTCGGTGATCGTGTAGACGTGACGCAGCCAATCGGGCATCGCGCAGAGGTCGGGCGGGAGCGGCTCGACCAGCGACGCGAAGGCGGCCCAGTAGAGGTCCACGGCGCTCAGCGCTTCGCCGACGAGAAAGCGGCGTCCGTGCCCGCGCTGGGCGCGTAGCTCGGCCGACAGCACGCGAAGGATCTCCGCGATGCGGCGCGGCGCGCGCGCGGCGGCGGCTTCGCCGTAGCCGTAGCGCCGCCCCAGGTAATCGGCGACCTCGCGCGACACCGCGCCGCTGCCGGCCGGATCGAGCCCGTCTCGGACCATCAGATGGCGTCGGTTCCAGCCGAAGCCGTCCTCGCCGCAGATCTCGTGCGCCAGACCGAAGCAGCGGACGCGGTCCTGCGGATCGACCGGGATGAGCGCGGGCTCGGGCGCCAGCCGCTCGGCGAGGAATAGAATGTCCGCCCATCCGGCGCGTGCCCGTTCGTCGTCGTAGAGCGCGATCGGCGCGTTGCTGTGCCCGGTCCACTCCTCGAGGGCCTGGTTCGTCACCAGCGGCCGCTGCGCCACCGGCACGTACGGGATCCGCTTCACGTGGAAAACCGCCTTGGCGGCCTCGGTCCACGGCGGACCGGGCAAGGCGGTGAGAACCAGGCGCAAGCCGCTCATCCTCTTCGCCTCTTCGATCGGAACGTAGTCAGGCATGGCCGAGCCTCCTCAAGCGTTACCGTGCGCGCACGGCTTCCCATGAACGAGAAGCCGTTGAACCACTTTCTCGCTTCCAAGAACAAGGGAGTGGAGAGCCCCGCGGGGGCGCCCGGCTCGGCGGCGTTTTCCCGAGCCTCGGGCGCGACTCCGCTCGGCGCGTCTCTTGCTTCTCTTCCAAGCATGGCGCTCGGATCGAAACCGATCGAGGGCCCGAGCCGGCCGCCCGAAACGGCGCTGCCCGTCGAACGTCTGGCCGGCGCCCGGCTGACCGGCCAGCCCCTTGCCGCGCTGCCGCCGCCCGCGCCGGCCCGTTTGCAGCGTTTGCGAATCGATCTCGTGCTCCAGGGGCGGACAGACGACTTCACTCGCGCCTTCGACGTCGTTCGCGGCCAGGGAGGCACCACGGTCGGCGTCGGGCGCTATACGGATCGGCGCGCCGGCGGTAAGCCGATCTGCTATCTCCGCGTCCGGGCGCAAGATGTCCGCTCGATCGCCGAGCAACTGGCGCGCGTCGGCTACGGCGTGCTCGGAGTCCATCCATAGGCGGGAGCCGCGCGCCCGCCGTGCCTGCCCAGGTCCATCAGTTCTACGCCGTCGCGTTCGAGGAGAACCTCTCGCTGCGGCAAGTCGCGCCATCGTTTCCCGGGGCGCGGATCACGGCGCACGAGCTGAGCGTCCCGATCGGGCGCGACGGCGGCGCGATGTACGTGTATCCGTTCGGTGCAGTCGTCACCCATGACGTCTCCGCGGAGCGTCGCGATGCCGAGCTGGGACGGCTGCGCGGGTCGATGCCCAAGCTCACCACGCAGGTGGTTCGCGAGGACTACTCCGTGCTCGAGGACCCCTCGGTGGAGATCGGGGTCGCCGACGGGATGCTGCGCGTCGACCGGCTCACGCCGGGGCGGGCGGGCATCGTCGCCCTGACGGTCGCGCAGAGCGCCGCGATGGAGTACTACGAGCGCATCGTCGAGGATCTCTTCGAGCGCACCGGGAGGCTCGTCGAGCTGCTCGAGCGGCGCGGGACGGTGCCGTACCGCATCCGCCCGCTGCATCGCTTCATCGGCGGAGCCGTCTCGACCCGCACGGAGGTCCTGTCGGTCCTCCACCTGCTGGACAAGCCGGATGCCGCCTGGGACGATGCCGCCATGGACCGCATCTACGACGACCTGCGCGCCGAGTTCGACCTCGCCGACCGCTACGCCGCGCTCGAGCGGAAGGTGCAGAGCATTCAGGAGGCGCTGGTGCTCGTGCTCGACGTCGCGCGCGATCGGCGCATGCTGATCCTCGAGGCGGCGATCGTCGTGCTGATCCTGGTCGAGATCGTGCTGGGCCTGTTGAAGCTCACGTAGCCGCGGGGCGGCCAGGGTGACCGGCCCGAACCTCGAGATGCTGACGCGCCTCGCCGTGGCCCTCGCGGTCGGGCTGCTGATCGGTCTCGAGCGCGGCTGGCAACAGCGCGAGCTGCCCGAGGGCGAGCGGGTCGCCGGGTTTCGCACGTTCGGCCTCGTCGGCCTGCTCGGCGCCGGCGCCGCGATCCTGGCGGGCGAGCCGCCGCTGCTGCTCGCCGCGCTGGCGCTCGCGCTCGGCGTGATCGCCGGGGTCGGCTACTACCGCGGCTCACGGCGGCAGCGCGGGCGCAGCGCCACCGGAACCGTCGCGCTGCTGCTCACGTTCACGCTCGGTGCGATGGCCGGGCGGGGCCATCTCGAGGCGGCGGCCTCCGCGGGAGTCGTGGCGACGCTGCTGCTCGGCGTCAAGCCCGAGCTGCACGGGGTCATCCGCCGCATCGAACGCGTGGAGCTGCTCGGTACGATCCGGCTGCTGTTGATCTCGGTGGTGATGCTGCCGATCCTGCCCGACCGCGAATTCGGACCCTGGCAGGCGCTCAACCCCTATCGCATCTGGTGGATGGTCGTGCTGGTGGCGGGCGTCTCCTACCTCGGCTACTTCGCGCAGCGGATCTGGGGCCGCAACCGCGGCACGCTGGCCACCGGCCTGTTCGGCGGTATGGTCTCGTCGACGGCCGTGGCGGTCACGCTCTCGCGTCGCGCCGCGGCCGGCCACCGCCATCGCGACACGCTGGCCGCCGGCATCGTCGTCGCCTCGTCGATGATGTTCGCTCGCATGCTGGTCATTCTCGCCCCGGTGGCGCCGGCGCTGATCGCTCCGCTGGCGCCGCCGCTCGCCGCCGCCGCGACCGTCGGACTGGGCGCGGGCGCCGCGCTCGCGCTGCGCTCGCGGGGCGAGGAGCCGCAGGCCCGGGAGAGCGACGTGGAGGTGCGCAATCCGCTCGATCTCTCGACGGCGCTCCGCTTCGGTCTTTTCCTGGCCGCGGTCATGGTCCTGTCGCGCGGGCTCGAAGCCTGGATCGGCGACCGCGGTCTCTACCTCGGCGCCGCGGCCACCGGGCTCGCCGACGTCGACGCCATCGCGCTCTCGGCGGCGGCGATGGCGGGGCGCGGCGACGTGACCGCGAGCGTGGCCGCCGTCGCCGTGCTGATCGCCTGTGTCGTGAACACCGCCACCAAGGCGGTGATCGCCGCCGCGCTCGGCGGCCTCGCCCTGGGTATTCGCGTCGGGGTGTCGATGGCGCTCTCGCTGGCGGCCGGCGCCGCCGCGCTGTGGCTCGGCTCGGCCGGCTGAAACGGCGCTCGGCGATCTCCTCCGGGGCTCGCCGACCCTCGCTCGCTTCGGCGATCGTTCGCCGGGCAGAGCGCGCGAGGCGGCGCGGAGAGGCGCTACAGCCAGAGACGGTCGCCGTCTCGCGCCTGCTCGACTGCGAGGCCGTCGACGTGAGCCAGCAAGTCCTCGCTCATGTGCTTGAGCACCAGGCGCTTGCATCCGAGTTCGGAGCGGTGGGACTCGAGCGAGCGGTAGTCAGGGACGAGGCGCCGCAGTCGAGGAGAATCTTCTGCTCGGACGAGGACACCAGGATGCACGTCTGAAAGCGCCCACCGCTCCCGAAGGCATCCCCGCTGCCCAGGAAAGTCACCGAAACGCCCGCCATACGCCCTCCTCTCCGCCGCGCGGTGCCGCGTGGTCCCGGGGGCCCGCCGCCGCCGCGCCGGTCAGCGAAACGCCGGCATCACCTGCTCGGCGAACAATCTCGCCGGCTCCCGCGTATCACGCCCGAAGAACTCGATCACGAAGTGGCGCACGCCGAGTGCGACGTGGCGCTCGATCCGCTCGATGACCTGCTGCGCGCTGCCCCAGATGCCGTGCTTCTCGATGTCTCCGAGGTGCCCCCGGTAGAGCGCCGTCGCCCGCTGCATCTTCTCGAGGCCGTCCCGTTCGTCCTCGCCGATGACCACCAGCGTCTGCTGCGAGAGCCGGATCGAGTCGAAGTCCCGCCCGACGTCGCGGCAGTGCCGGCGCAGCATCTCGATCTTTGCGGGCAACGCCCCTTGATGCACCGCCAGGTTGTTCCACAGGTCGGCATGCTCGGCGACGAGCCGCAGCAGCACCTTCTCGCCGCCGCCGCCGATCAGGATCGGCGGGCGCCGCGCCGGCTTCGGCAGGCAGAAGACCCCGTCGATGCGGAAGTGCTTGCCCGCAAAGCTCGGCGCCTCCTCGGTCCACATGCGCTTCATGATCGTCACCGCCTCGGCGAGCTGCTCGAGCCGAACCC
The DNA here is from genome assembly GCA_016189835.1 of Deltaproteobacteria bacterium. Lineage (GTDB taxonomy): Bacteria > Desulfobacterota > Binatia > JACPRU01 > JACPRU01 > JACPRU01. Next base: position 5,583 of record JACPRU010000055.1, read on the forward strand.
GCGCCGCCGGAAAGGGGTAGCCGTATCCCTCGTACTCCTGTACGAACCAGCCCGCGCCGAGCCCGACCACCACCCGCCCGCCGGTGATGTGATCGAGCGTGGCGGCCATCTTCGCCTGCAACGCCGGATTGCGGAAGGCGGGCGGCGAGACCAGCAAGCCGATCTCGGGCTTGGCGGTGACCGCGCCCACCGCCGACAGCGCGGTCCACCCCTCGAGGATGGGGATCGTCGGCGCCGGGATGCCGTAGAGGTGGTCGTTCAGCCACAGCGATTGAAAGCCGAGCGCCTCGCACTCGAGCGCCGCGGCGCGCGTCTCCTGCCAGCTGCGCTTGATCTGCGGCAGGGTCACGCCGAAGTGCACGTTGGCCATGGTCTCCTCCTCGCCGCGCAGGGCTCGCGAGGCCCGAGCGTATCGCACCTCGCACCGTCGCGCTCAAGGGATACGGTTCAAGCGCGGCCGCTCAGCACCCACCAGGAGATCGCCATCGGCACCAGGAGCTGCGTCTCGGTGACGGCGAAGGCCACCCACTGCCCGCTGGCGAGCGTCAGGCGCAGCAGCAGCGCGCTCATCACTGCCACGGTGACAGCGACGATGATCTTCCCCTGGCGGGCCGTCATGCCGTCGAGCTCGCTGCGCGCGCGGAGCCCGGCGAATAGCCGGTGAGGGCGGGGACGTCAAGCGGCGGTGACAGCGGCGCAGCGGCGCCGCGGCGGTGGCAGCGGGCGCTGGCCGGGCAGGTCCTGACCGCGGTGTGGTCCAACAAAGCCTCGCGGGGTCGGCACCCGCAACCGTTTACAAGGGTCTTCGGCGGGAATAAGTTTGCCGGCCGAGGAGGATTCGACATGGAAGCTGCCGTTTCGCTGCCGAGACTCAACGAGCCAGCACCCGATTTCGAGCAGAACTCTACGCAGGGGCCGATCAAGCTCTCGAGCTATCGCGGCAAGTGGGTCGTGCTGTTCTCCCACCCGGCCGACTTCACTCCGGTATGCACCACGGAGCTGTCCGAATTCGCCCGGCGCTCGCCGGAATTCGAGAAGCTCGGCGTGCAGCTCATCGGCCTGTCGATCGACAGCGTGTACTCCCACATCGCTTGGATCCGCAACATGGAGCAGCACTTCGGCGTCAAGGTGAAGTACCCGCTGCTCGCCGACCTCGACATGAAAGTGGCGCAGAAGTACGGCATGATCCACCCCGGGGCGAGTTCGACCGCCACCGTTCGCTGCGTCTTCGTGATCGACGACGAGGGCATGCTGAAGGCGATGATCTACTACCCGCTCACCAACGGCCGCAGCGTCAACGAGGTGCTGCGCATCGTGCAGAGCCTGCAGACCAGCAAGAAGCAGGGAGTGGCCACCCCGGAAGGCTGGAAGCCGGGCGACAAGGTGATCCAGCCGCCGCCGCTCACCCTGGAGGACGCGGAGAAGCGGGTGAAGGACAAGACGCTGGACGTGACGGATTGGTATTTTTCCAAGAAACAGCTGTAATTTAGCTGGCTTCGGGGTTCTCACGGGGCGGCCGAGAGCGCTCCGGGGGACCCCGCTGCGGTTCCTGGTCCCCGAGTTTCGTTTACTTTTCCGCGCGATTCTCCTATCTCCGCCTCGCGCTTTTCCGTGGCGGAGGTCGGAGATGGCTGGGCGGACGAAATTCGATGACCTTGTCATCGTCGTTCCCGGAGTCCTCGGCAGTCGCTTGCTGCGCAACGGAAGCCCGTTGTGGGGCGACGATTCGGCGACCTTCCTGCAGTGGGCGCGACGCCGGGCGAGCGACCTGGCTCACCTCAGCGTGGGCGCGGACGACCCGACGCTCGAAGACCTCGGCGACGGCATCGTTCCCGAGGGCCTCGTGCAAGGCCCCTACGTCGTCGGCCGGTTCGCGCGCGTGGGCGGCTACGCCCGGCTGACGAGCGCGCTCGAGAAGCGCTTCTCGCTGAAGCTCGGGGCCAACCTGCAGCACTTCGCGTACGACTGGCGGCGTGACCTGCGCGTCGCCGCGCGCCGTCTGGCGGTCAAGTCCGAGGGCTGGCTGCAGTCGTGGCGCAGCCAGTCGGGGAACCGGAACGCCAAGATCGTGCTCGTCTGCCACGCGATGGGCGGCCTGGTCGGGCGCGCCTTCGTCGACATCGAGGGCGGATGGCCGGTGACTCGCGCGATCCTGACGATCGGCACTCCGTTCCAGGGATCGATCCGCGCGCTCGACCTGCTGTACTTCGGCCTTGACTTCCAGAGCTACGGGCTCGCCCTGCACGACCTCACCTCGGTCGTGCGGACCTTCACCTCGGTCTATCAGATGCTGCCGCACTACGCGGCCATCCGCGGGTTCGGCGGCGACGTCGTGTCGCCCTTCGAGATCCGCATCCCGACGTTCGAGAACCAGAAGATCGAGCGAGCCAAGCAGTTCCACCGCGACCTGATCGATCACCACCATCGCAATCGCACCAAGGCCGGTTACGAGGATCTCGCCAGCAAGGCGCTGGTGGGCGTCGCCCAGCCGACCGCCGAGGTCGGGCGGCTGCTGCCGAACGGGACCCTGTCGATCGACCGCGATCCGGCCGAGCACGACGGCGACGGCATCGTGCCGCGCTTCAGCGCCGAGGCGCCCGCGGCGGGCGGCTTCTGCGGCCACTGGGTCTACCTGCCGCAGTCACACGGCATGCTGCTCGGCGACCCGCTGGCGCAAGCGCTGGTCGGCGACCTGATCGAGGAGCGCGGCGCGGCGCCCGCGGCCACACCCCTCCCCCGCTTCACGCTGCGCCGCGCGGCCGACGACTACCTGCGCATCGAGACCGACGGCTTGTCGCTCTCGGTCTCGCAGCCGTTCTACAAGGTCGGACAGCCGGTGGGGATTCGCCTCACCGCGCACAGCGCCACCGGACGGGGCTTCCCGTCCAATTCGATGCGGGTGACGGTTCGCGTCGAGCAGCTCCGGCCGGTCGGCAAGCGCGTGCCGGCCAGGACCGTGCGTCTGACGCCCCACCGCGACCGGCCCGGCACCTGGGCGGGATCGTTGCGCGCGCCCGCTCCCGGCGCGTACCGCGTGACCGCGGCCAGCAACCACCGCTTGCTCGCGCCGTTCCGCGTCGGCGAGCTGTTCGAGGTCGATTAGCTGAAGAGAACGCGTGCCAGCTCGCTGCGGTACTTCTCGGTCAACGCGTGCCGCGCGCCGAGGATGTTGAAGATGTCGAGCATCAGCTTGCGGCCCGCCTCGTCCTCGTAGCCGCGGTCTCGCTTGACGATCTCGAGGAGGTGCGCGAGAGCGGTTTCGTACTGTTCCTTCGCGGCCAGAACGCGCGCCAGCTGCAGACGCGCGGCGAGATCCGCGGCGTCGGTCTCGAGCCGTCTCTCCAGCTCCTCCTCGCCGGCGCCGTCGTCGCCACCGAGCCGCAGGCGCGCGGCGATGCGGTCGGCCGCGGCCCGCTCCGGGGTGCCCGGCAGAACCCGGGCGAGCTCGGCGAGGGCCGCGTCGGGATCGGATGCGGCGAGCAGGCGGCCGAGACCGAGCCGCGCGGCCGGATGGTTCGGATCGCTGCCGATCGCCCGGCGGTAGAGCGCCTCGGCGCCGGCGCGGTCGCCGCCCTGCTCGGCCGTTACGCCGCGCTCGGCGAGCCGATCGGCCTCGCTCGGCAGGATGCGGCGCAGAAACTCCCGCAGCGCGGGTTCCGGCAGCGCACCGACGAACTCGTCGACCACCGCGCCCTCGCGGATCGCCTTGACCGCGGGGATGCTGCGGATGCCGAAACCGCCGGCGACCTCGGGGTTCTCGTCGACGTTGACCTTGGCGACCACGAACGCTCCCTGGTGCTCGGCGGCCAGGCGATCGAGCAGCGGCCCGAGCGTCCGACAAGGCCCGCACCACGGCGCCCAGAAGTCCACGAGCACGGGAACGCCTCGTGACCGCTCGATGACCTCGGCCTCGAAGCTGGCGTCACCGACGTCTCGCACCCACTCGTTCATGGGGGGAAGCTAACCGCCCGGGCGCCTCCACGCAACTGACGTCGCGGCACCCGGCGCCCCGTGGCGGCCCATATCTAGGGGCGGCGGAGCGCCCGTCACGCTATATATTGTATTTTTTACTTGACACGCTTCGTCCGGCCGTGGCACGAGCAAGCGCGGCAGCGGCTCGTTCTCGGCGGCACGCGGTTTCTGGCGGTCGCGGGGACGTGGGGTTGGAGGTGGCGCCAGGGGTGGGGAGCGGTAAAAAGGGCGAGCCGCCGCCGCTCTTTACCCCGGCGCGTTCGATTTCGCTTCGTCGGCGGCGATTCCCTTCTCGATCGCCCGCACCTGATGGACGAACAGCTCGCGCATCGCGCCCCTCTGCACCGACAGCGGCAGCGGCACGGTGATGCGGTCGACGGCGGTGCCGTCGAGCACGAGCAGCGTCTTGTCGGCGCTGACCGCCGTCAGCTGGTAGGTCGCGTTCTGGTCCTGCGGACCGGAGAGCGTCCTCAGCGCCACCCGATGGCCGGCGTCGTCATAGGCGAGCTCGACGACGAACGACTGCAGCGGAAGTGTCAGCACCTGCACCTGGAACTCGATCACCTTGGTGTTGCCCTCTTCCTTCTTGAGATCCGACTTCCTGAAGGCCTCGATGAACTCGTGAGAGCGTTCCGGCTGGCGCAGCGCCCTCCACACCTTGTCGATCGGCCGCGCCAGGACCGACTCCATGTGCACGCTCCACTTCGCGCCTTCTTTTTCGATGGACTCGGCGGCGATCTCCTTGGCGGTCGCGTACTTGGCGGCGAGCCGCTGCAGCTGCCAGTAGCGGTACGCGAGGTAGCCGACGAGTACGACGACGATCGCTCCGATCACCGCCAAGGCAGCCTTCATGATGGGCGAGACCTCCCTTCGATGCCCGCGCGAGACCGATCGGTCTCGTTCGGGAAGGCGTGGGCCGGGGTCGACGCCGGCCCGCGTCACGGGGCGTGTTCGACTAGGGCTGATCCTCTTGCACGGCGCCGCTGAAATACAGCGTCTCCTGGTTGCGAAGGTGAGCCGGCGTGACGACGTAGTTGCCGCCGAGCGACGGCGCCCAGATGCGATCCGCGACGTCGTAGTTGAGGCCGGTGAGCAGGTAGGCGAAGCCGCCGGTGATGCCGCCGAGCGTCGCATAGACGAACTTCGCCGGCATGTAGAGCAGGTTCACGAATACGCACGCGGTACCAATGCCCGCGTCCGCGGCGTAGTTCCCCTCCGCCCGCGCGCGCGGCACGGCGGCGACGAGCGACAGCAGCAGGGCGGACGTCACGATCCATCTTCGCATGGGCTTCCTCCTCCTCAGCGCGGCGCAGCCGCGACCGAACGGTGGTCGCGTACTGAGGCCTCGTATCTCACATCTTCGTGCAACACAGCGAAGTCGTGCCCTAGTAGCCTAGCGCGGGCTGACGCCCGCAACCCAAGTGCCGAAATTTGTCACCGCTTCCCCAAATTCTTTGCGTGGCACGACGATTCTCGGAACTAGTAGCTCAGCGCGGCTCAGAATGACTCGGTCTTCACCACGCAGCCCTCGGGCAGGATCCGCAAGAGATGCGCGAGCGCGCGATCCACGTAGTCGAGGTCCTTGGATTCTAGGGTCAGCTTCACGACGTACTCGGGGTTGCCGATCTTCGGGTACGAACCGAGCAACAGCGCCGGAAAGCTTCGCAGCGTGTCGTTCAGGAACTGCGCGATCGCGCCTTCCCCCTCGCGCGTGTAGACGATGCGCAAATGAAAGGGGTCGGCCGCGAAGCGCTCGCGGATGGAGAGAAACTTCGCCTCGAGGATCTCGGGGATCCCCGGCAGGATGTAGACGTTCTCGACCTGGATCGTCGGAAAGGCGAGCGAGCCGCCGTAGATGAGCTCGGCACCCTCGGGCACCTCCGACATTTTCAGCCGCGCCTCGTTCACCTTGTGCTTGTAGAAGTCCCTGAGCTTCTGCTCGAGGCCGGGCTCGCGCACGACGCGGCGCCCGAACGCCCGAGCGATCCCCTCGATCGTCACGTCGTCGTGCGTGGGGCCGACGCCCCCCGAGGTGAACACCAGGTCGAACCGCTCGCGGAAGTCTCGCACCGTGCCGGCGATGTCGTCGAGCTCGTCGGGGATCACGTCGACCCGGCGCACGTCGACGCCGATCTTGCGCAGCTCCCTGGCGAGAAACGGCGAATTCGTGTCCGTCACCTTGCCGGAGAGGATCTCGTTGCCGATGACGACGATGCCCGCGGTACGGTTCATCCGCAGTTCCCGATGCTCAGATCGAGACGGCGTCCTTGCGGAAGTCGCTGCGACCGAGCTTGATGTTGACCAGCGCCGGCTTGCCCGAGGCGAGCGCCCGCTCGAGCGCCGGGCGGATGTCCCTCGGCTGTTCCACGTATTCGCCGTGGCCGCCGAGCGCCTCGACCACCCGGTCGTAGCGGGTGAAATCGAGCGCCGTCGCGGGGGTACGATCCGCGCCGTAGAGCTGTTCCTGGCCCCGCCGGATCTGCATCCATCCGGCGTCATTGCCGACGATGCCGACCACGTTGATCTTCTGGCGCGCCATCGCCTCGAACTCCATGGCGTGCAGGCCGAAGGCGCCGTCGCCGTAGAGGACGAGCACGTTGCTCTTCGGCCGCGCGAGCTTCGCCGCCATCGCGTAGCCCGGCCCCACGCCGAGCGTGCCGAGCGGTCCGGGATCGAGCCACTGGCCGGGGCGCCGGGGTCGCACGGTGTAGGCGGCGGTCGCGACGAAGTCGCCGCCGTCGCCGATGATGATCGTGTCGTCGTCGACGATGCCGTCGATCTCCTTGCACGCGCGCAGCGGATCGATCGGCGCCGCGTCGGAGCTCATCGACGCCTGCATCTTCTCCCACTTCTCGTTCTCGCGCGCGCGCAGCTCCCTCACCCAGCCCTGGATCAGCGCCTTCTCGTAACCCTCGGATTCGGCCAAGTCGGTGAGCTGGCTCATCACCAACCCGGTATCGCCGATGATGCCGACCTCGCAGGCGCGATTGCGGCCGGGCTCGCCGCCGTCGAGGTCGACCTGGATGAGCTTCGCCTTGGGGTTGATGTGCGATTCGCGCCCGTAGCCGATGCGGAAATCGAGCGGGGTGCCGAAGATCAGCACCACGTCGGCGTTCTTCAGCGCTTCCTTGCGGGTCTGCTGGAAGAAGTAAGGATGGCCGGGAGGCAGGCTGCCGCGCGCGGCGCCGTTGACGTAGACCGGGAGGCCGAAGGTGTCGACGAACTTGGGATAGGCCTCCCGCCGCCGCGACCACCAGTACTGGCCGCCGACGATCGCCATGGGACGCTCGGCGTTCTTGAGCAGCGCGAACGCGCACTCGACCGCTCGAGGATCCCCGGCGATGCCGGCCTGGGTGCGATACTGCGTCGGAAACACGGCTTCGCGCTCGTCCACCTGCTCGAACAGGAGATCGATCGGCATCTCGAGGAACACCGGACCCGGCAGGTTGGTCGTCGCCTTGCGGAAGGCGGTGGCGACGTACTCGCCGAGGCGCCGCGCCGCCGGGACGCTCGCCGCCCACTTGGTGATCGGCCGCATGAGATCGACGTGGTTCATGTCCTGGAGCGAGCCCATGTCGGCGAAGCTCCGCGGTCCCTGGCCGCCGATGAGGATCATCGGCACGCTCGCGCGGTGGGCGCTGGCGACGGCGGTGACCGCGTCCGTCAATCCCGGACCCGCCGTGACGATCGCGACTCCCGGCTGCCCGGTCACGCGTGCCCAGCCGTCGGCGGCGTGCCCGGCGGTCTGCTCGTGGCGCACGTCGATGACACCGATGCCCTCGTCGAGGCAGCCGTCGTAGATCGACATCACGTGCCCACCACACAACGTGAACACGAACGGCACGCCTTCGGCGCGAAGCGCTCGGGCGACGATCTTGCCCCCGTGGATGTGTCCCATGCGGAAAACCGCCCTCCTGGCGCGGCGCGCGACGTCGTGAGTCGCGCAGCAGGAAGCGGACTATAGCCACACGCCTCCGCAGTGGCAACGCGTATCGGGCCGCGGCCGCGCCGCCGATCCGCCGCGCGCGCGGGCCTCTCGTCGGCCGCACTTGCCGTCCGCGGCGGACGTGCTTACGCTGGAGGCGATGTCCTTCGCTCCGCCGCAAGCACGCTGGTGGCGGCCGCTCGAGAACGGCAAGCTGGAGTGCTACCTCTGCCCGCGCCTCTGCGAGATCCCCGAGGGCAAGGCCGGGTTTTGCTTCATTCGCAAGAACGTCGGCGGACGTTTGCTGAGCCTGGGCTACGGGCGGTCGACCGGCTTCGCCGTGGACCCGGTGGAGAAGAAGCCGCTGAACCACTTCCTGCCGGGCACGACCGTGCTGTCGTTCGGCACGGCGGGCTGCAACCTGGGCTGCAAGTTCTGCCAGAACTGGGACATCAGCAAGGCGCGCCTCGACGAGCGCCGCAGCGAGGTCGGCTCACCGGCCGACGTCGTCGAGCTGGCCGTTCGCTCCGGCTGCTCGGGAATCGCCTACACCTACAACGACCCGGTGATCTGGGCCGAGTACGCGATCGACATCGCCCGCCTCGCCCGCGAGGCGGGGCTCAAGAACGTCTTCGTGACCGCGGGGTTCGTGACCCCGGAGGCCCGGCCCGACGTGTTCCGCTACATGGACGCCGCCAACGTCGATCTCAAGGCCTTCACCGAGGACTTCTACCGGCACGTCACGCTCTCCCATCTCGGGCCCGTGAAGGACACGCTGCGCTGGCTCAAGCGCGAGACCGACGTCTGGCTCGAGATCACCACGCTCCTGATCCCGGGACGCAACGACGCCGACCGCGAGATCGCCGCGGAGTGCGACTGGATCGCCGAAGCGCTCGGGCCCGAGGTGCCGCTGCACTTCACCGCGTTCCATCCCGACTTCAAGATGCTCGATCTGCCGCCGACTCCGCCGGCCACGCTGCGGCGCGCCCGCGAGATCGCGCTGCGCGCGGGCATCCGCCACTGCTACGTGGGCAACGTGCACGATCGGGACGGTCAGACCACCTTCTGTCCGCGCTGCCGCACGGCGCTGATTCGCCGCGACTGGCACGCGGTGCTGTCCTATCGGCTGAGCGGCAACCGTTGCGGCGAATGCGGCGAGAGCATCGCCGGCGTGTTTCACGAGCGCGGCGTCCCCACCGGCGAAGTCCGCTCGTCCGGCGTCCGCTGGCGCGTCTCCCTCGACTGAGCGGCGACCCCTTTTTCGACTCTAGAACCGCTCGAGAATCGTCGTGATGCCCATGCCTCCGCCGATGCACATGGTCACCAGACCCGTCGTCAGGTCGCGGCGCTCCAGCTCGTCGATCACCGTGCCGATCAGCATCGCCCCCGTGGCCCCCAGCGGGTGACCGAGCGCGATCGCGCCGCCGTTGACGTTGACCCTGTCGTGCGGGATGTCGAGATCGCGCATGACTTTGAGCGGCACCGCGGCGAAGGCCTCGTTGATCTCCACGAGGTCGATGTCCTTCATCGTCATCTTCGCCTTCTTCAGGCAGCGCTGGGTCGCCGGGACCGGAGCGGTCAGCATGATCACCGGTTCGGCGCCGCAGGTCGCCGTGGCGATGATGCGGGCGCGCGGCTTCCACCCGCGGGCCCTCGCGTAGTCCGGCGACGCCAGCAGAACGGAGCCCGCGCCGTCGACGATGCCGCTCGAATTCCCCGCCGTGTGCACGTGCTCGACCCGGCCGATCTGCGGGTAGGCCTGCTTGGCCTTCTCGTCGAACGTCAGCGGCCCATCCTTCATGCGGTACGCGCCCATCTTCAGGAACGACGGCTCGAGCTTGCCGAGGCCCTCGAGGGTTGCGTCGGGGCGCGGATACTCGTCGCGGTCGAGGACGACGTTCCCGGCGAGGTCCTTCGCCGGGATCAAGCTCTTCTTGAAGTAGCCGTTCTCCATCGCCGTCTTCGCCCGGCGTTGGGATTCGAGAGCGAAGCGATCGCAGTCCTCCCGGGAGAAGCCCTCGAGGGTGGCGATCAGGTCTGCCGAGACCCCCTGCGGAACCAGCGGATGGATCTCGCGCAGGTGTCGGTTGTGACCGTCCAGCCCGGACTGGTCGGCACCCATCGGCACGCGCGACATGCTCTCCACGCCGCCGCCGATCACCAGGTCCTGCTGGCCCGACATCACCCCCATGGCCGCGAAGTTCACGGCCTGTTGTCCGGAGCCGCAGAATCGGTTCAACGACACGGCGGTGGCTTCGACCGGCCAGCCCGCGGCCAGCACCGACATGCGCGCGACGCATCCTCCCTGCTCGGCGACCTCGGTGACCGTGCCGACCACCACGTCCTCGACCTCGCGAGGATCGAAGCCGTTGCGGGCGACCAGGGCGTTCAGCGTCTGCGCGAACAGCTCTTGCGGATGGATCTCGCGCAGCGCCCCCGTCTCCTTCTTGCCGCGGCCGCGGGGCGTTCGAACGCAGTCGATGATCCAGGTCTCGGGCATGATGGTCTCCTTGGCAGCGAAAGAGGGATCGGAAAGCTCTAGCGCGCCCTCCGCGAGCTTTCAATCGATCCCGCGCAGCCCCGTGCAGCCCGAAGGGGACGCCGGCCTCAGCGCAGCGGCCGCACGTCCTTGTACTTGTCCTTCGAAGACTCGACGAGGTTCCTCACCACTCGATCGGCCTCCAGCTCGGTCGCGCTCTTGCGATTCAGGAGCCAGGTGATGGCGAAGAACGCCACGACCGCCGTCGCCACGCTGACCGGGTGGTGGGTCGCCCAGAAGATCGCGAAATTGACGAGATCCATCATCGGTTGTCAGCCTAGCACAGCGAGCCGAGCAGCGAACAGAGCGGCGCCCAGCCCTCGCGCTGGGCGCGGACGGTGACCCGCCGGCCGTCGCTCTCCACCCAGACCGACCCGTCGCGGTCAGTGCGCAGGCTGCGCACGGACCGCTCGGCATAGCGCTCGAGGACTCGCGGCTGCGGAAAGCCGTAGGCGTTGCCGCTCCCCAGCGAAAACACGGCGACGCTCGGCTCGGCCCAGCGAAGAAACCCCTCGCCGCTCGACGTGGCGCTGCCGTGATGGGGCACCTTGAGCACCGCGGTCGGCTGCGCGGCGAAGCGCGCAGCGATCAGCTCTTCGGCCGCGGACTCGACATCGCCGGTGAAGAGCAGCGCGGTCGTTCCGAACTCCACCCGCAGCACCAGGGACGAGTCGTTGGAAGACAGCGCCTGCGCCGCCCGTGGATGCAGGCACTCGACGCGGACGCCGCCCGCCCGCAGCGGCACCTCGCCCGCCGAGACCGGCCGGACGCGGCCGCCCTCGCGAAGCACCTTCTCTTCGAGCCGCGCGAGCCGCGCGCGCTCCCCCGCAGCGGCGGGCACCCAGAGCTCGCGCGGCGAGAACGCATCCACCAGGTAGTGAAGGCCGCCCTGGTGGTCCCAATCGCCGTGTGTCGCCACCAAATAGTCGACGCGCCGGATCTTTCGCGATCGCAGGTACGGCGCCACCACGCGCTCGCCCACGTCGAGCCGGCCGCGGGCGAAGCCGCCGCCGTCGATCACCAGCACCGCCCCGCGCGGCAGCTCCACCACGGCGGCGTCTCCTTGGCCGACGTCGAGGAAACGCACGCGCAGGTCGGCGCGCCAGACGCGCTCGTGCGCCCACCACGCGACGTCTGCCACGGTGACGATCGCCGCGGCGAGCGCGAGGGCGCGGCGCCGCCCCGCCCCCACCCAGGGAAGCCCGAGCCAGAGGTACGCCACGCCCACCTCGAGGAGCGTGGGGGTCGGCACCGAGACGCTCGCCAGCGGCAGGGCGGCCGCGATGCTCGCTCCCGAGATCAGCAGATCGAGCGGCCAGCGCGCCAGCGCGAACAACCCCCGGGCGAGCGGTTCGCAGAGCCGGGAGCAGGCGGCACCGGCCAGACCGAGCACGGTGGCCGGCGTGCCGGCGAGCGGGACGAGTACCGGGTTGGTGAGCACGCCGACCGGTGAGAGGCGGTTGAAGTGCAGCGCGACCAGCGGCGCGGTGCCGATCAGCGCCGCGGCGGCCGTGTACAGGGCCGACTTCGTGCAGCCGAGAAATCGGCGAGCGGCGGTTTCGGCCTCGGGCTCCGCGGCGCGGCGCGCCGCCCGTCGCTCGGCGCCGAGCAGCAGCGCCAGCACCGACGCGAAGGACAGCTGAAACGAGATCTCCAGCGGGGCGCCGGGCCGGGCGAGCGCGACCATCGCGGCCGTCAGGCAGAGCACGCGCAGCGGCCGGGCTTCGCGCCCGAGCAGCAGGCTCGCCGCGAACAGCGCGGTCATCGCCACCGCGCGTCCCGCCGGCACGCCCAATCCGGCGAGCGCGGCATAAGCCGCCGCCGGCCCGAGCGCGATCGTCGCCGCCAGCGCGCGAACGTGGGCGTGGAGCAGCAGCCATTCGCTGCGCGACAAGCCCCAGCGCGCGGCGGCGAAGGCGAGGCCCCAGACGATCGCGATGTGCAGCCCGGAGACCGACAGCAGATGGGCGAGCCCCGCGGCCGCGATCGAGTCCCACAGCAGCGGCGGGATCGCCGCCTCGTCGCCGATGACCAGCGCGCGGAGCAGCGCCGCCTCGGGCGGGGGCAGCGCCGCGTCGATCGAGTGGCCGATTCGCTGGCGCTCGGCGGCGATCGCCCCGCCGCGAGCGACAGCGGGCGCTTCCAGACGCCTCATCCCGCGTCCGCTCGCATACCCCGTCACCCAGGCGCCGCTGCGGGCGAGCCTCCCGGCATGATCGTACCCCCGCGGGTTGGCGAAGTTGCGCGCCCGGCGCAAGGTCGCGTGGACGCGCCAGCGCTCGCCGACCGCCGGCTCGGCGTCCGTCGTCGCGATCGTCAGCAGCACGCGCCCGCAGATCGGCTCGGGCGCGTGGCCGGGCACCCGAGCCGCCGCCCCCAACCGGACGCCAACGCCCTCGATGCGCGCGGGCGGCTCTTCGACGAGTACTTCGATCCACAGCTTGGCGGGCTCCTCGGGCGACGGCAGAAAGCAGCCCTCGGCGGGAGGCTCGAGCGCGCGCCCCGCCATCCACAGACCGGCCAGGCCGGCCGCGATCCGCAGGCACAGGCGCCCCGCCGGCCCGCCCCGCAGGCAGGCCGCCGCGCAGGCCGACCCGAACGCGACGGCCACGTTCCAGCCGGCGGCGGGAGCCCACGCGGACAAGAGCTGTCCGCCGAGCAGCGCCAGCGCGACTCCGATCACGGCGACCTCTCCGCGGAGATCCCGCGCGGGCGCCCGGGGGTGGCCGAGTCAGCTTAGCAAAGCGCGCCGCTCGGCGCACCGGCGAAATCAGACCAGATCACTCGCGGCTCGAGCCTTCGGCGATCGGCTTCAGCACGAGCCGCCGCCCTGCCGGCCGGCCGGTCTCGGGCGCCGCCTGCAACCGTTCGGCGATCGCGCGAGCGCGCTCGAGCCCGACGCCGGGGACCGCGGCGATCTCCTCCGCGGTCGCCGCGGCGAGGCGGCGCAGAGAGCCGAAGTGCTGGAGCAGCCGGCGCCGCCGCTGCGGCCCGACCCCGGGAACGTCGTCGAGCAGCGAGCGAAAGCGCTCGCGGCTGCGCAACTCGCGGTGGAACGTGATCGCGAACCGATGCGCCTCGTCACGCACCCGCTGCAGCAGGAACAGCGCGTTCGAGTTCCTCGGCAGTACCACCGGGTTCTTGCGGTTCGGCAGGAACACGCGCTCCTCCGAGCGGCGGATCTCGCGGCCGCGCGCGTCGGCGGCGACCCGGTCCTTGGCGAGCGAGACGAGGTCGAGCTCGCGGATGCCGAGCTCGGCGAGCACCGCGCTGGCGACGCCGAGCTGCCCCTTGCCGCCGTCGACGACCAGCAGATCGGGAAGATCGTTCTCGACCAGCGCCCGGGAGTAGCGCCGCTTCAGCACCTCGTACAGGCTGGCGAAGTCGTCCTGGCCCGCGACGCTCTTCACGCGGTAGCGACGGTAGCGGCCCTTGTCGGGATCGCCTTCGTCGAACGCCACCATCGAGCCGACGATCTGCCGCCCCTGGAAGTTCGAGATGTCGAAGCACTCGATCCGCTTCGGCGCGCTGCGCAGCTCGAGGCGGTGTCGCAGCTCCTCGACCATCCTGAGGCGCCGGTCCTCGGTGTTGCGCCGCGCCGCGAAGCCCTGCCGCGCGTTCTCCGCGGCCATCTCGCAGAGGCGGACCTTGTCCCCCCGTTGCGGGCGGAACACCGCCACCGTCTTGCCCTTCAGCTCGGAGAGATAGCTCGCCCGCACCTCGGCGTCCTCGAGGGCGACGGGGACGAGGACCTCGTCGGGGATGAACCGGCCGCCGGAGTAGTACTGACCGAGCACCTCGCCGAGCACCTCCTCGTCGGGGAACTCGCGGTCGTCGAGGCCGTAGGCGTGCGAGCCGGTCAGCTTGCCGCGGCGGATGGCGAGCACCTGGACCTCGATGAAGCCGCCCTCGCGGTAGAAGCCGAACACGTCCTGATCGATCCCGAAGTGCGACACCATCTCCTGCGGCTCGGCGGTCCTCTCGAGCGCGCGGATCTGGTCGCGCAGCCGCGCCGCCTCCTCGAAGCGCAGCGCCTCGGAGGCGTCCCGCATGCGCGCGCGCAGGTCGCGAACCAGCTCGTCGTTCTTGCCTTCGAGCAGCAGCATCGCGTTCTTCAGCGCGCCGCGATACGCCTCGCGATCGACCGGCAGGCAGCACGGTCCCGGACAGCGCTTGATCTGGTACTCGAGGCACGGCCGGCTGCGGTTGCGGAACACCGTGTCCGAGCAGGTGCGCAGCGGAAACACCTTGCGGATCGCGTCGAGACTGTCGCGCACCGCGGAGGCGGAGTGGAAAGGCCCGAAGTAGCGGTTCCTGTCGCGCAGGATCTTGCGGGTGACGAACACCCGCGGCCACTCGTCCTCCAGCGTCACCTTGACGCTGACGTACGACTTGTCGTCCTTCAGGCGGATGTTGTAACGTGGCTTGTACTGCTTGATCAGGTTGTTCTCGAGGATCAGCGCTTCCTTCTCGTTGCGCGTGACCAGCGTCTCGACGTCGGCGACGCGGGAGACCAGGAACGGCACCTGCAAGCGCTCGTCTCCGCCGCGGAAGTACATCCGCACCCGGCCGCGCAGGTTCTTCGCCTTGCCGACGTAGACGACCTTGTGGTTGCGGTCGCGCAGCAGGTAGACGCCGGGGTCGGTCGGGATGCGCGACAGCCGCTCGTCGTCGAAAAGGGGTCGGGAGTCTTTTTCGCTGCGCTCCATCGTCGGCCGGCCCGCGTCCGGGGGAAAAAGACTCCCGACCCCTTTTTCGCTCACAGGCGCGCGCCGGTGCGGATCTCGAGCTCGCGCGCCTCGAGATGCTGCAAGCGGTCGCGCAGATCGGCGGCGCGCTCGAACTCCAGGGCCTGCGCCGCCTCGCGCATCTCCCCGCGCAGCCGGGAGATCGCCCGGAGCAGCTCCTCGGCGGAGCGGTACTCGCCTTCTTGCTCGGCGGCGACCGGCACCGTCACCCAGTCGGCCTCGCAGACCTCGATCAGCGACTCCTGGATCGCCTTGCGGACCGTCTGCGGCGTGATGCCGTGCTCGCGGTTGTACTGTTCCTGGAGCGCGCGGCGGCGGTGGGTCTCGCCGATCGCGCGGCGCATCGAGGCGGTCTCCGCGTCCGCGTAGAGCATGACCGTGCCGTTCACGTTGCGCGCGGCGCGGCCGATGGTCTGGATCAGCGAGCGCTCCGAGCGCAGGAAGCCTTCCTTGTCGGCGTCGAGCACGGCGACCAGCGACACCTCCGGGATGTCGAGGCCCTCGCGCAGCAGGTTGATGCCCACCAGGACGTCGGC
>JACPRU010000058.1 GCA_016189835.1 Deltaproteobacteria bacterium
CGCCGCGCCCATGCCCGCGATCAGCGTCAGCGCCTGGCGCTGGCCGCGGATCTGCTCCGAGGCGCCGAGCGTCCGCCAAGCCCAGTCCTGCTGACTCGCGGTGCCGCGGCGCGCGATCTCCTTCAGCATGTGCGGCGGGATGATGCAGTGAACGGGCACGCGACCGATGCTGCGAATTCCTCCCATCGCCGGACCCCTCCCCGCGGCGCGCTACGGCGCGCCGCTGCGCCGCGCCGCGCTCAACGCCGCCCCCGGCGCGCCAGCGCGAGCAGCCGTTCGATGAGCGGCCGCGCTTCGCCGGGCAGCGACTGCTCGTCGATCTCGACGTCCTTTCGCCGCCCGCCCTCCTCGACCGCGATGCGATAGACGAAGCGGTCCGCACCCACGGCGGCCGCCCCGGCGGGGCGCGCCTGGCGCTCGAAGAGGCGCGCGTCGCGGAGGAGGCGGCGAAGCTCGTCGGCGTCGGCCGCGCCGAGCGCGTCGGTGTCGACCTCGGCGGCGAGGCGCACCCCGGCGATCCCCCCGCTGCGGGTCAGGCGGAGCTTCACGTCGGCGGAGCCTAACCGAACCGCGCGGCGGCGGGCAAGACACGCGACGACGCGCGGACGGGCGCGCGGCGGCCCGCCGCACCAGCCCACGCCGCACCGGCCCGGGTTGCGCGCGAAGGCGCAACGACGGATCCTCGCGGCGCCGATTGCGCGCGTGGAGACCGCGCGCGTGAAAAACGCTGTGCGGCCGGCGGGAACCTGTTATGATGCCGTGGTCCATGAATCGCTCACTCGACTGGTGGGAACAGGCGCTGCGCGATCTGCGCCACGCCGAGAATGCGCTTCGCGACGGCGACCACGAGTGGGCGGCATTCGCCGCGCAGCAGGCAGGCGAAAAGGCGCTGAAGGCGCTCATCCTGCAGCGCGGCGGGGAGCCGTGGGGACATTCACTGACCGCGCTCGTCGAGGCGCTTCCCGCCGACGCCCCGCCGACGCCGGCGATCCCGGACGTCGCGCGAAGGCTCGACAAGCACTACGTTCCGACCCGCTATCCCAACGGATTCGCGTCGGGCTATCCCGGAAAGCTCTACACCGCGGGAGAGGCGCAAGCCGCCATCGAGGATGCGAGGCAGCTCGTCGAGTTCTGCCGGAGCCACCTACCTCGATAAGAGGGAGCGGCTCGAACGGGTTCGCGCTGCGGCGCGGCGCGCTGCGGCGCGCCTGCCGGCGATCCGGCGCGTGCTGCTCTTCGGATCGCTGACGCGCGGTACGCCGACGCCCCGGTCCGATGCGGACCTGCTGGTCGAGGTCGCCGCCAGCGTCCACCCGACGCCGCGAGACCGGATCCCGGACGTGCTGCGCGCGCTCTCGCCCCTGCCGTGCCCGGTCGACCTCTTCGTGTTCACGTCCGCGGAAGTCGAACGGCTGCGGGAAGACGGGTCGCCGCTCGTCCGTGTCGCGCTCGAGGAAGGCGTGGACCTGCTGGCCTGAGCCGCGTCCGCCGAGAGCGCGACCCTACTGCTTGGTGCCGTAGAGCGCTTCGATGATCTCCTTGCCGACGCGTATGAACTGCTGTGCGTCGGCCGCGGTCATCGGCTCCGACAGGGCGATCTGTCCGCGGTACATCGGGAAGATGCCGCGATTCGCCATCTCGAACGCGAAGATCTGCATGTGCTCCTCGTTCGAGTACGCCAGGATGTCCCGGCACGACTTGTAGACCCTGCCGGGTCGGTCGCTGATCTCGTAGCCGAGATGCGAGCCCACCCCGTTCACGGAGAAGGGGTAGTCGTGCTGCTTCGCCCATCGATTGAGCTCGGTCTGGATCGAATGGCCCAGCGAGTTGAGCCGATCGTAGGTCGCCTCGTTCATGACCTCCAGGCAGGCGATTCCCGCCTTCGTGGACAAGGGATGGCCATGGTGCGTGCCCGAATGAAACACCTCTCCGGCCTCGTTCATTCGGAACAGTTCCGCCCGGCCGCCCACCGCCCCGAGCGGCAATCCTCCGCCGATGATCTTGCCGAGCACCGTGAGATCGGGCTTCACGCCGTAGAGGCTCTGCATGCCGTGATAGGCCGCTCGCAGCGTGATGGTCTCATCGACGATCATCAGGATGCCGAGCGTGCGCAGAATCTCGCCAAGCCCCTGGACGAATGGCTCGTCCAGCCGGATGACGCCGCCGGCGCCGCACTGCAGCTCCAGGATGACCGCCGCCAGGTCCCCCGCGTTGTCGGCGAGAATTCGCCGGCACGCCTCCAGATCGTTCTGCGGGAGTACGATCACGTCCTCGCAGGACGTCGTCGAGAGCCCCGCGGTGTTCGCAACCGGCTTGGGACGAGTCGCGGGACCGGCGAGCAGCAGCGGAACCGGGTGAATGGACAAGACGAACGGATCCCCCAGGCCGTGATACCCGCCCTCGAACTTGGCGATCTTGTTCTTGCCGGTGTTGGCTCGTGCGATCCGCACCGCGCTGAGGCACGCCTCGCTGGAGGAGCACGAGAAGATCACCTTTTCCACCGACTCGATGCGCTCGCAGAGCATCTTCGCGAGCTGATGTTCGTGCTCCATGGGGTTGCCGAAGGAAAAGCCCTTCGGCACGAGATCGAAGATCGCTTCGCGGATCCTGGGGTGGTTGTGGCCCAGGATGGTGCAGCTGAAATTATTGTGAAAATCCAGCAAGCGGTGGCCATCGATGGTGTCGATGTATTGTCCGTCGCCGCGCTCGACGTAGATGGCGTGGGGGCCGAAGGTCAGGCTGCTGCGGCTGTATCCTCCGGGTATGTGACTGCCGTACGCCGCCGACTTCTCGCCCGATACGCTGAACTTCTTCTTGAACCGCTCGACCACGGAACCGAGTGTCAGTGGCATTGCTCCGATCCTCCAACGAAGAGCGAGGAATCTAGTACTACTGTGTCATAACTTCACCGGCTGCAGCACGCGGCGCAGCGCCGGACC
The DNA here is from genome assembly GCA_016189835.1 of Deltaproteobacteria bacterium. GTDB lineage: Bacteria > Desulfobacterota > Binatia > JACPRU01 > JACPRU01 > JACPRU01. The sequence goes on from JACPRU010000058.1 coordinate 2,940, forward strand.
CGGCTTGGCTTTTCCCGCCTCTCGCCTTCGCCGGGGCGCGCTCCCGGCGACGGATCCGAGAGCCGGCTGGCGGGGGATGAGGCCGAACTCGACCATCCGGTAGGCCTCGTCGTAGGCTTCGCCCAGCGAGAGGCCGACGTCGGTGAGAAGCTGCGGCTCGAACACCTTGCCGATCATCGTCAGCAACAGCTCGGCGACCAACCGCGGGTGCAGTCCGCGGAACGCCCCTTGGCGCATTCCGGCCTCGAGCAGCCGCTCGAGATCGGTGACGCGCTGGCGCTGGTGCCGCAGCAGCAGACGCTGCGACGCCGGATGCAGCCGGATGTCGCGCACGAACTCCCAGGACGCCTCGCGCGCGGCGGCGGCCCCGGCGCCGAGCAGGCCGATCAGCGCCGAGGTCCAGTCGGCGGCCTGGGTGGCGGCGGCGACGCCGTCGGCGCGGACCCGGTCGAGGTAGCGCTGCACCACCGTGCCGCGCAGCGCCTCGCGCGAAGGTCCGAGCGCGTAGAGCGTGGTCTTGGAGCAGCGCAAGCGGCGAGCGATCTCGTCGGTGGTGAGATGCAGGAATCCCTCGGCGAGAAACAGCGCGGTGAGGTCCGCGAACAGCCCGGCGGCGCGCGGCTGCTGTTTTCCGGTTGACAGCCGCACGGGCGTTGTAGTACGGCGCGGACGACTTTCGTACTGCACGAGCCGTCGCTACTACAGCGCGTAGACGCATGCAAGATCCGACATCAGCCGCCGGCGCCCTGGCCGCCCCGTCGCAACCGGCGGTCGAGCGCTTCACGATCGAGCTCGACACCGGCGGCACGTTCACCGACGGTTACGTGAGCAGCCCGTCGCGGGCGATCCGCTCGAAGGTCGACACCACGCCGCACGACCTCACCGAAGGGATCCTGCGCTGCATCGACCAGGCGGCGGCCGAGGTCGGCGCCGACCGCGCCGAATTGCTGCGGCGAACGGACGTCGTGCGTCTGTCGACGACCGTCGGCACCAACGTGCTGATCAACCGCAGCGGAGCGAAGGTCGGCGTGCTGATGGATCGCGCCCTGTACGACGACGTGGTTCGGCGCCTGCCGCCGCGCTTGCCGCTCTCGGCCGCGCTGGTCGAGCCGCTGTCGCTCGCCGCGCCCGACGCCGAGGCGAGCACGGTGGCGGCGCTTCGGCGCCTGCTCGAGCGCGGAGCGCGGATCATCGTCGTCGCGCTCGACGACGGCCCGGACCTCGCCGAACGCGAGCGCACCGTGCGGGCCTTCATCGCCGCCGAGTATCCCCGCCACTACCTGGGCGCCGTGCCGATCCTGCCGTCGCACGAGGTCACGCTGACGCCGAGCCCGTTCGTGCGCCTGTGCACGGCCGTGCTCGACGCCTATCTCCATCCGGTGATGAGCCGGTTCCTGTACCGCGTGGAGGACGAGCTGCGCCGCTCGGGATACTCTCGGCCCTTGCTGGTCGCGCAATCGAACGGCGGCACCTCGCGCGTCGCCAAGACGACGGCGATCCGCACCTGGGGATCCGGACCGGCGGGAGGCGTCGCGGGCGCGGCCGCGCTCGCCGAGCTGCTCGGTCTCCAGAACGTCGTCTCCGTAGACGTCGGCGGGACGAGCAGCGACCTCGCCGTGTTGCGCCATGGCCGCTGGACGTACGCCGTGCAACCGGTTCTCGACGGCGTGCCGGCCTCGCTGCCCGTGCTGGAGCTCGAGTCGATCGGCATCGGCGGCGGCTCGATCAGCTCGGTTCTCTCGGGCGAGCTGGAGGTCGGACCGAAGAGCGCGGGCGCACAGCCGGGGCCGGCGGCGTTCGGCCTCGGCGGCCAGGACGCCACCGTCACCGACGCCGCATGCGTCCTCGGGTTGTTCGACCCCGCCCACTTCCTCGGCGGACGGAAGTCGCTCGACCCCGCGGCCGCGCGGCGGGCGGTGGAGGAGCAGGTCGCCCGCCCGCTCGCCACGAGCGCGGAGGACGCCGCGCGCCGCATCCTCGCCGGCGCCGCTCGAGCCGTCGGGCGCGCGGTGGCCCGTGCCCTGGCCGATCGCGGCCTGTCGGCGGCGGACACCTGGCTGTTCGCCACCGGAGGCGGCGGGGGGCTGCTGGCCTCGGCGATGGCCGCCGAGGCGGGGTTGGCGGGCGCGTACGCGTTTCCGCTGAGCCCGGTGTTCAGCGCCTTCGGTCTGTCCCGGCTCGATCTGCTGCACGCCTACGAGGTGCGGGCCGGCGACGGCGACCTGGGCGAGACGCTCGCCGCGCTCGCCCGGCGCGCGCGCCGCGACATGCGCGGGGAAGGCGTCGACGCGCGCGAGATCGCCTTCCGCCTCGAAGCGGAGGTGTCCGCCAGCGACGGCCGCGTCGATGCCGTGGATCTCGGCGACGCCTCGGCCCTCGATGTGACCGTCGCGCGCGCCAAAGAGTACGGCACGGCGCTTCGTCTGCTGCGGCTCAAGGCGATCGCTCCCGGTCGCCGCGGCGAGATCGCACGCCGCAACGGAGCGAGCGCCCCGCCGAGCGGCACGCGCGAGGTCGCCTGGACGTCGCGGGCGCAGGCCACGCCGGTCCACGATTGGGACGCTCTGCCGGCCGGTGCGCGGTTCGAGGGGCCGACGATCGTCGAGAGCAACGATACGACGCTGGCAATCCCGCCGGGGACGAGCGCGCGGGTCGGCGCGTGGGGGGAGATCGTGCTGACCCGAGGAAGCCGGTCCGGCGCATGAAGCGGCGAATCACCGAGAACCTCGACGTCGACCTCGATCGGCTCGAGTGGTGCTGTCATCACTGCGGGCACTCGCTCGGCTCGGTGCGCGAGAACTACAAGAAGGGATGCCTGATCGCCCAGCGCAGCCCGCACGAGATCTGGCGGCCGCTCGTCGACGAGAAGCACAGCTTCTCCTACGACCCGTCCTGGACGCGGCTGGTCGAGTTCTATTGCCCGGGGTGCGCGGTGATGATCGAGGTGGAGATGCTGCCGCCCGGCCATCCGCTCACGCACGACATCGAGCTCGACGTCGATGCCCTCGCGCGCCGCTCCGGAGAGGATTCGAAGTCATGAGCGCGGCGACGGGAGCCAGCGTCGACGTCGACATCGGCGGAACCTTCACCGACTGCTTCGTGCGGCTTCCCGACGGGCGCATGGCGCTGTGCAAGACGCCGACCACGGGGTACCGCCTGGCGGTCGGCTTCATGCGCGCGCTGAAGGCCGCGTCCGCCGAGCTCGGCCTCGACGTCGAGCGCCTGCTCTCGCTCACCGAGACCATCCGCTACTCGACGACGGTGGCCATGAACACGCTCTTGCAGCGCACCGGCCCGCGATTGGCGCTGCTCGCCACCGAAGGGTTCAGCGACGTCCTGCGGATCGGCCGGGGCGCCTCGTGGATGGACGCCGCGGTGCTGCGGGAGATTCGCAACGTGGCGCGGATCCAGAAGGCGGAGCCGCTGGTGGAGTCCGACATGGTGCTCGCGATCCGCGAGCGCGTCGATTGCTTCGGCAAGGTCGTCCGGCCGCTCGACGAGGCGCACTTCCTCGAGGGGCTGCGCCGGCTGGTCGACCGCGGCGCGCGCGGGTTCGTGGTCTCGCTGCTCTTTTCCTACGTGAATCCCGTCCACGAGCGGCGCATCCGCGAGCTGATCGAGGCGGAGTTCCCCGAGGCCTATCTCGGCGCGATGCCGATCATGCTGTCCTGCGAGGTCATGCCGAAGCGCTGGGAGTACACCCGGACGAACACGACGCTGCTCAACGCCTATCTCCATCA
>JACPRU010000011.1 GCA_016189835.1 Deltaproteobacteria bacterium
CCATAGTAGATGCCGGGCTGCAACGTGACCGTCCCGTTGACCGTGCACGTCTTGGGAATCGCCTCCGTTCCGTTGCAACTTCCCGGGAGAGAGGGGTTCGTCGAGTTGTTCTGCGGGATGGGCGTATCGGCAGACCCGTCGCCGTCGAAATCGTTGTTGCAGCCGCCCGCCGGGCTGTAGTTCGTGAAACAAGGAGGGAGCAGGCCGCCGAAGGGGTCCGCGGTGGGGTTGACGCCGGTTCTCGCCTCGGGGTCGAAGTTGCCGCTGACGCTGCCGACGATGCTGATGTCCCCGCTGGTCGAGGTGATGTTGCTCTGCGCTCCGCCGGTCTGCGCCGCCGTACAGCTCGACGGCGGATTGCTGAGCGCTCCGGCGTTGTCGAAGACCGACCCGACCGCGGTGACGCTGGTGTTGCCGTTCATGTAAATGCCGCCGTTCGGGTACCCGCAGCCCTGACCGAGCGTCACCACGCTGCCGGGGCCGCTGATGGGCGTGCAGTCGACGGCGGTGGCGACGATCCTTCTGCGCGCGTCTCCCGATTGCCCCGTCGAGACGACCTTCAGCGCGTAGCGCGGCTGGCTGAGCGGCAGCCGGCGGATCGTGCCCGCCCCGCCGCTGCAGCCCGGGTCGACGCCGTTGGTGCAAAGGTCCCAGCCGATCGTCAGGTTCGCGGTCGAGTCGAGGCTGACCGGAGAGTCCGCGTCCCCGGCGGTCGTCGAGTAGAGGAGCCTCGTCGAAGCGGGCTGGAGGCTCGGTACCCAATTCAGGTTGGTTCCCGTGGCGGGTCCGCTGGCGGTCAAGACGACCTGCGCGGCTTTCGTCGGGCTCGACGAATCGATGCCGTACGAGGTCGCGCCCGCGGGTACGCTGCGCCCGGGCACCAGCGGAGACAGCGAGGCGTTGAACGCGGCGCCGCCGTTCACTCCGCTCACGGTCGCCTGCTCTCCGATCGCCAGGCTCAGCCGATAGAGCGCCTCGTGGATGCCGGCCTCGGCGATCGCGAAGGCCTCCTTCTCGTTCTGCAGGTTGTTGACGACCTGCACGTCGGTGCGCGTGAGCCGCGCGGCCAGGAACGCGGTCAGGCTCAGCACCACGAGAAAGACCAGCACCGTGGCGAGGATGAACCCGCCTTGCCCGGGGACGGTCTGGCTAGTGCGCAGTCGCTTCATGAGCACCTCACGTTTCTCAGGCGAACTTGCTCGGTTTCCGTGCGGCTGACGGGGAGGCCTCCGACCGGCTGCGATTGCTGCATGGTCAGGCTGATGCCGACCGTGGCGATGGCGTCGGCGCCGGTGGCGGTGGTGCCATCGCAGGCGAGGTAGGTGAGCGTGAGGCCGTTCGCGAATCCCGCCAGCGCCACCCACGTGTTCGTCGTATCGTCGTACTGCTCCACGCTCGATCCGTTCAACCGGAACCCGCGATGCTCGCCGGCGTCGGTCTTGTCGCCGTCGTCGTTGGCGTCGAGCTCGAACTGGACCTCGGTCGCCGTCCAGGCGAGGAAGGTGGGCTGGGCGCCGCCCGTGTTGGCGACGAAATCCCGGGTCACGTCCTTCCGCGCCGAGCGCAGCTCGCGCGACATCTGCTCGAGCGCGGTGCGCAGCGCCTGCGAGAGGTCGACCTCGATCTGATGGTGGCGCAGCGCGCGCTGCTGGGAAAGATAGAAGGCCGTGAAGCCGGCGAGCAGCACCCCGGCGATCAACATCACGACCAGCAGCTCGACGAGCGTGAAGCCGCGGTCAGGCGACTTTGTAGTATCGAACGACGCTTGCACGGACGTTGGGGTTCCTCAGATGGGTGACGGTGACGGTGATCTTCTTCACCACGGTGGGCGGCGTGCCGCCGGTGTTCGCGACCACGAACGGCGAGGTGGACGTGGTGGTCGCGTCGATGACGTTCCACTGCACGCGGTAGGGGCCCGAGGCCGAGGCGCTGAGATTGATGTCGACGCTCGTCGGGCCGTGAGTCAGCCCGGCGGGGGGCGCGGCTCCGCACAGGTCCGCGGCCGGGCACGCCCCGCCGGACGGATTGGGGTTCGGGTCGGCGAGCAGCGCCTCGAGCTTTCGCTCCGCCAGGGCCATCGCCGCGGAGTTCGAATCGGTGGTCGTGCGGTGGTGGATCAGCCGCTCGCTGAGCGCGCCGATGCCGATGACCACCGCGACGCCGATGACGACGGCGACCAGGGTCTCGACCAGCGTGAAGCCGTGCTTATTGAACATTGACCCGTCCCACGCCGTTGACCGTCACCAGGCGGCCGTCACCGAGGTTGTTGAAGAGCCGGATGCTCGAGGCCTGGGCGTTGCCGCCGCGGGTGTTGAACGTGGGAGGCGGCGGCGCGCTGCCGGAGCTGTTCGCGTCCTCGATGCCGATCGTGCCGCTGTCCTCGACCTTCTGCGCCAGGCCGTCGTTGGCGAAGCTCGCGCAGGCCGAGGAGGGGGCCTTGAGGACCTGGTAGGTCCGGGCGCCGACGTCGAAGGTCACCTGGAAGCACTTGCCCTCGGCGATCGCTCTGCCGCGCGCCTTCTGCAGCTCGGCCGCCAGGGCGCGCGCGGCGCCCTCGAGCCGGTAGCGGGGAGCGAGCGCGGCGAGCCGTGGCCAGGTGATCCCGGCGATGATCCCGATGATGATGATGATCACCAGGATCTCGATCAGCGAGAAGCCCCGCTGCGCGCTCCCCGCGAATCTCCCGCGTCCGATCTTCACCACCGCTGCGGCTCGCTCCCCTGCGACACCCGATAGAGGGTAGCAGAGCGGACCTCCCGTTCGCAAAACCACCCCGCGGTCCTTCGCCGGTGGGGAGGGGTGCCCGCGGCTGTTGACCCCGCGCGGTCTTCCATGAAGATTGGGCCGCGTTGAAGACCTCGTTGTTTCCGCGGCTGGTGAACGGCCCCTTCGGCGACCCGGGCCTCTTCGTCGGGCTGCGCTGGCAGGGGCGCGCGCTGCAATTCGATCTCGGCCGTCTGGGACGGACGGAGCCGGGAGAGCTGTTGAAGATTTCCCACACGTTCGTGTCGCACGCCCACATGGACCATTTCATGGGGTTCGACCACCTGCTGCGCCTGTTCCTGCCGCGCGACGCGGTGCTGAACGTTTACGGGCCGGAGGACTTCCTCGCCCGCCTCGGCGCCCGGCTCGCCGGCTACACCTGGAACTTGACCGACGACTATCCGCTGGCGATCGTCGGCCACGAGGTGCGGCCCGAGGCGGTGACGAGCGCGACGTTCCGCGCCGCCACCGGCTTCGTCCCCGAGCGGCGCAGCGAGCGGCCCTTCGACGGCGTGCTGCTCGACGAGCCGGCGCTGCGGGTCTCGGCGGCGATCCTCGACCACAAGATCCCCTGCCTGGCGTTCGCGCTCACCGAGAAGTCGCACCTGAACGTCGATACCGCCGTGCTCGAGCGCCGCCGCCTGCAGCCGGGGCGGTGGATCGATGCGCTGAAGCACGCGATCCGCACCGGCGCGCCCGACGATCAGCCGATCGCGGCGCTGGCGCGCACCAACGGCGCCATCGAGGAAGAGCGCTTCTCGCTGGGATCGCTGCGCGAGCTGGTGATCGAGTCGCGCGGCCAGAAGATCGGCTACGTCGTCGACACCCTCTATTCGCCCGGCAACGAGCGGAAGATCGTCGATCTCGTCGGCAACGCGGACCTCTTCTATTGCGAGGCGCCGTTCCTCGAAGAAGACGTCGAGCAGGCGACCAAGCGCCATCACTTGACGGCGCGGCAGGCCGGGCTGCTCGGCCGCGCCGCCGCCGTGCGCCGGCTCGAGGTGTTTCACTTCTCGCCGCGCTACGAGGGGAGGGCCGATCAGATCTACGCCGAGGCGCGCGCCGCGTTCGTCGGCGAGTGAGGGGCCGTTGCCGAACGTGCTGTCGGAACCGGTGCGCGCGTTCCTCGACCGGAGCCGGGTGGCGCACCTGGCGACCGCCGACCGCGGCGGCCGCCCGCACGTCGTGCCGCTGTGCTTCGCGCGCGACCAGGACCGACTGTATTTCGTCGTCGACGAGAAGCCCAAGGCGCCGGGCAAGACCCTCAAGCGCCTGCGCAACATCGCCGAGAACCCGGCGGTGGCGCTGCTCGTCGATCGCTACGACGACGCGGACTGGACGCGCCTCGAATACGCGCTGGTGCACGGCCGGGCGGAGGTGGTCGGCGACGCCGGGGAGTTCGCCCGCGCGCTTGGGCTGCTGCGCGCGCGCTATCCTCAATACCAGAAGATGCGGCTCGAGCCGGAGCGCAACGCGCTGGTGCGCATCGTGCCGAGCGCGGTTCACCACTGGAGGTGGCGCTGAGCGGCGGCGTCGGGGCCGCGCTCGCCCGCGTCCGATCGGCGCTCAGCGGGCCGGGCGCCAGCCCTCGAAGCCGGCGATCTGGAAGTGGTGATCGAAACCGATCACGCGGCGGATGCCGCGAGCTTCCATCACGGCGAAGCTCGTCGCGTCGACGTAGGTGAAGTCCTGATCGCGAAAGCGGCGAAGCCATTCCATCGCCCTGTCGTGGTGGTCGCGGGTGGTGAACTCGACGCTCACCTGCTCGATTCGTGGAATTCGATCGAGCGCGCGGCAAGCGGCTTCGATCCCCATGCGACGGAGGACGTGCCGTTGGACCTCGCCGAGCACCAGATTCGAGGTCAGCAGGGCGATTCTTCGCTTGATCCCCTCGCGCAGCAAGCGATCCGCCTCCCGGTGCCATCGGTCCCGGCGGCTCACCAGCGCAATCCACGCTCCGCTATCGACGTAGACGGCCTCGGGCACGCCTCTGCACCCGACCGTATCGCGGTTGACGTTCGCCGATGACACACGCCTCGTCGGCGTAGCGGTGCAGGTTTTCGGCCAAGTCTTCGGGCAGTCCGTCGATCATGCCGCTCAAGCCGAGTAGAGGGTCTTCCTCTTCCGCCGGCCTCGTCAGCGCCCGGATCGCCACTCGCACGGCCTGCGACTTGGTCCAGCCGTGCGAGGCGGCGAAGGAATCGAGACGATCGAAGTCCTCGTCGTCGAGGTAGACTTGCAGCGGCTTGGCCATGAACATCTTTGGTAATCGATCATGAAATGATGGTCAAGCAAATCATGAGATCGATACGGACGGTTCGCCGATTTTTTGCTTCCCTCCGTGAGCGCCCCGTGGTAGAGGGTGCCGGGAAGTCGCCGAAGGAGGTCTGCTAGAGCTCAATTCGAGTGCGTTCGCCGCTTGGATCCAGCTGGACCGAGACGGAGTGGCGCTTTTTCGTTTGCTTGAAAGCTCCCGCGGGGTGAGTCCGCCGATCCCCGAGACGAGGACGGCGAGAACCGATCGACCCCCAGCGCGAGAGCGATCGCCGGCGAACCGCAAGAGCCCTCTGGACCAGGTCCAGGGGGCTCTTTTTTTTCGGCTCGACGGAGGACCCATGAACCTGCAGAAGGTGACGGTACCGGAAATATCGAGGCGCAAGCGCGACGGCAAGAAGATCTCGATGCTGACCGCGTACGATTATCCGTTCGCGCGGATTCTCGACGAGGCGGGGATCGACGTGCTGCTGGTCGGCGACACGCTCGGCATGGTGGTGCAGGGACTCGACACCACGCTGCCGGTGACGGTCGACGAGATCGTCTACCACCTGAAGATGGTGGCGCGGGCGCGCACCCGCGCTCTGGTGGTCGGCGATCTGCCGTTCCTCTCCTACCAGGTGTCGATCGAGGAGGCGCTGCGCAACGCCGGGCGCATGATGAAGGAAGGCGGCGCCGAGGCGGTGAAGCTCGAAGGCGGGGTGAACGTCGCCGCGACGATCGCCGCGCTCACCGCCGTCGACATCCCGGTGATGGGCCACGTCGGCCTGACGCCGCAGTCGGTGCACCGCATGGGCGGCCACAAGGTGCAGGGCAAGAAGCGCGGACGGGCGCCGGGCGGGCGGGAGCGCCTGCTCGAGGACGCCGCGGCGGTCGAAGAGGCCGGGGCGTTCGCGGTCGTGCTCGAGGGCATTCCGCTCGACCTCGCCGCGGAGATCACCGAGCGGCTGTCGATCCCGACGATCGGCATCGGCGCCGGCGTGCGCTGCGACGGCCAGGTGCTCGTGCTGCACGACCTGCTCGGCCTGTTCGACAAGTTCGCGCCGAAGTTCTCCAAGCGCTACGTGAACCTGAAAGAGATCGTCGGCGGCGCCGTCCGCCAGTACGTGAGCGAGGTCGAGAGCGGCGCGTTCCCGACCGACGCTCACTCCTTCCACTCCCCGAAGGTCGTGGAAAAGCCGCTGGCGCTCGGGGGGCGGCCGGCCCGCAGCGCCGGGTGAGGGGAGACTCCGCTGCGCACCATCGCCACCATCGCCGAGATGCAGCGCCACTCGGACGGCGAGCGCCGGGCCGCCCGGCGCATCGGCTTCGTGCCGACCATGGGCGCGCTGCACGACGGGCACCTCTCGCTGGTTCGTCAGGCGCGCGGGCTCGCCGACGCGATCGTGGTGTCGATCTTCGTCAACCCGATCCAGTTCGACTCGCCGAGCGACTTCGAGAAGTACCCGCGCGACGACGCGCGCGACGCGCGCCTGCTCGAGCGCGAGGGCGTGGACGTGCTGTTCCTGCCGAGGGCCGAGGAAATCTACCCCGCGGGCTTCCAGACCAGGGTCGAGGTCGCCGAGCTGACCCAGCCGCTGTGCGGCGCGTTTCGTCCCGGGCACTTCGCCGGCGTGACCACGGTGGTCGCCAAGCTCTTCCTCGCCGTCAAACCGCACGTCGCGGTGTTCGGCGCCAAGGACTACCAGCAGCTGCGGGTCGTGCGGCAGATGGTCCGCGACCTGAACTTCGACCTCGAAGTGGTTCGCGGCGAGACCGTGCGCGAGGCCGACGGCCTGGCGATGAGCTCGCGCAACGTGCGCCTGTCCGCCGCCGAGCGCGAGCGCGCGCGGGCGGTGCCGCGCGGCATCGAGCGCGTGCGGCGCGCGGCGGCGGCGGGCGTCGACGATGCCGCGGCGCTGGTGGCGCGGTTCACCCGCGAGGCGGAGGCGGCCGGGGCGCGCGTCGAGTACGCCGAGCTGTGCCATCCCGAGACGCTCGAGGCGGTCTCCCGCCTGCGGGAGCCGGCGCTGTTCGCGGTCGCGGTGTGGGTGGGCGACGTCCGTCTGATCGACAATGCCGTCATCGAGGGCGCGGCGGCCTCGCGGCCCGCCGCCGGCCGATGACCCGGGGGAAGGAATCCATGACGAGGAAGCTCCTGCGCGGCAAGATCCATCGCGCCACGGTGACCGGCGCCGATCTCCACTACGAAGGCAGCGTGACCATCGACCGCGACCTGATGGACCGTGCCGACCTGCTCGCCCACGAGGCGGTGCAGGTCTGGAACGTCGCCAACGGCGAGCGCTTCGAGACCTACGCGATCCCCGGACGGAGGGGCTCGGGGGTGGTGTGCGTGAACGGCGCCGCGGCGCACAAGGTGAGCCGGGGCGACCTGGTGATCATCGCCGCGTTCTCGTGGATGGACGAGAAGGAAGCGCGCGTCTGGAAGCCGCGCGTGGTGTTCGTCGACGGCGAGAACCGGCCGGTCGAGCAGCGCGAGGAGCGGGGCGGCCAGGCGACGCTGCGGCGCGCGTTCGGTTAGCGAGTCGGCCGCGCACGCCGTGGCGCGGGGCGCCGGGATCGTGCAGATTGGCGCCTCATGGCCGAGACGGCGAACAGCGACGGCGACCGCCTCGTCACCGAGAACCGCAAGGCGCGCCACGACTACGAGATCCTCGAGACCTACGAGGCGGGCCTGGTGCTGACCGGCAGCGAGGTGAAGTCGCTGCGCGCCGGGCGGGCGAACCTCAAGGACAGTTACGCCAGAGTGGAGCGCGGCGAAGCGTTCCTGATGAACGCCCACATCAGCCCCTACGCCGCGGCCAGCCAGTTCGGCCACGAGCCGGAGCGCAACCGCAAGCTGCTGCTCCACCGCGCCGAGATCGACAAGCTCGCCGGCAAGGCGCAGGAGCGCGGCCTGACGATCGTGCCGCTCAAGATCTACTTCAAGCACGGCCGCGCCAAGGTGCTGCTCGGCGTCGGGCGCGGCCGCAAGGCGTACGACAAGCGCGAGGCGATCAAGCGGCGGGAAGTGGAGCGCGAGACCGACCGCGCGATGCGCGTGCGGCGGTAGCTCAGCGCGCCGCCGCGACTAACCGGTGGTCGGGTACCGAGACCCGCACCCACATCTTCGTGCACGACGGCGAAGTCGTACCCGAGCAGCTCAGAGTCGCCGGAAGAACAGGTTGAGGAACTCGACGGTTCGATCGTCGCGGACTCTGTAGTGGATCAACAACGGACCCGCGCGGTACAGATAGCTCGGCCGCTTCGGATCGTAGAAGCTCGGTACTCGACCGGCGAGCTCCGGGTCTCTCGAGATCGCGGCGAGGGCGCGATCGAGCTGCTCGCGATCCGCCGCCGAGGACTCGGCCTCCCACTCCGCGAGGTCGCGCAGGAAGCGCGCCGCGAAGAGGAAGTCAGCCACGCAAGAGGCCCCGCCGTCTCGCTTGGCTGATCAACCGACGGAGGCCCGGCACCTTCCGGGTCCGTAGCACGCGCCCCGCTTCGACGTCCGCTTCGGCCTCCCGCATCGCCCGGAGTGCTTCGGGATCCTGCCACAGTCTTGCCAGGCTCCTCAGCGTCTCGAGCCGTTCGTAGTCGATCAGGACCACCGCCGGCGATCCGTGGCGCGTGACGACGATCTGATCGCCGTCGCACGCCTCGTCGACGAGTCGGAGAAAGCGCTGGCGCGCCTCGCTGGCGGTCAGGTATCGCACCATTACAGATCCTTGTACGTCGTTTTGATCGCCGGGACAATCGCCCGAGGGCGCGGAGGGCACGCCGCTACGGCCGCAGCACGACCTTGATCACCCGGTTCGCGCCGCGCTCGAGCGCGGTCTCGACGCCGCGGCGGAAGTCGGCGAGCGGGAACTCGTGCGTGACCAGCGCGTCGGCGGGGAAGCCGGTCTTGGCGAGGATCTTGATCGCGCGGTCGATCGAGTGCGCGCTCGACCCGCCGTGCGGGCCGGGGTCGGGGGCATGGTTCAACGCGCCGACGAACGAGAGCTCCTTCATCCACACCGGCGACAGATCGACGTCGACGAGGCCGGTGATGCCGAGGAACAGCACGGTGCCGCGGCCGTCGGCGAAGCGCAGGGCCTGGGTCACCGCCTGCGGCGTGCCGACCGCCTCGACCACGTAGGGAAAGCCGCCGGCGAGCGTCCTGCCGTCGCCCGAGCCGACCACCCTGGTGCCGGCGATGCGAGCGAGCTCCGCGAAGTGCCCGCCCGCCGCGTCGAAGCGCACGACGTGCTTGGCGCCGAGCCGCTCGGCGGTCTTCGCCTGATGGTCGTGCTTGGCGAGCACCGTGATCTCCAGGGCGGGGAACAGGGCGCGCAGCGCCGCAACCACGCCGAGGCCGATGATCGCCGCGCCGCCGACCAGCACCGGCGCGCCGTCGGGCGGCGGGCAGCGCAGCAGCCCGTGGATCGCGATCGACAGCGGCTCGTGCAGCGTGATCGCCAGATCGGGGACCGCGTCGGGCAGAGGATGGAGCATCGAGGCGTGAGCGACCGCCTGATCCGACCAGCCGCCGCCGAGCCCGTAGGTGTAGCCGAGGATCAGCCCCGCCGTGCCGATCCCGGACGAGAGGTTGTAACAGGCGCCGGGCGCGCCCGCCGCACACTGCTTGCACGGCGGATCGATCTCGCGGGCGACGCAGGAGATCGTCGGGTCGATCGCCACGCGCGTGCCGACCTTCACCGGGCAATCCGGTCCGGCCTCGATCACCACGCCGCCCACCTCGTGCCCGAGCTGGAGGGGGATCGGCACGAACGACGAGAGCAGCGGGATCGGCCCGGTGGTCTCTCGAAACATGTGCAGGTCGCTGCCGCAGATTCCGCCGCCGAGCACGCGCACGCGCGCCCAGCGCCGGCCGGGGAGCGGCGGATCGTCCGCCTCGACGAGGCGGGCGGGAAATCCGGGGTCGGCGAAGTCGAGCTGGACCGAGCGCATGGCTCTTCTTAGGCGGCCGACGGTGAGCTTGACAAGCTCGCCGTTTCCCCCGCCTATCCGGGCCATGACGGACGCTTCGAGCGTGCACGCGGTGATCCTCGCCGGAGGCAAGGGCACGCGCTTCTGGCCGAAGAGCCGCGCGCACCGGCCGAAGCAGCTGCTGCCGATCGTCGGCGACCGGACGATGGTGCAGGAGACGGTCGAGCGCCTCGCGCCGCTGGTCTCGCCCGATCGCGTCTGGGTGGTGACCGGCGCCGATCACGCAGAGCAGCTGCGCGAGCAGCTTCCCGGCGTTCCCGCCGCGCAGGTCGTGGTTGAGCCGCTCGGGCGCAACACCGCGCCGGCGATCGGTCTGGCGGCGGAGTTGATCGCGCGCGTCGACCCGCAGGCGACCATGATCGTGCTCCCGGCCGATCACCACATCCGCTACCCCGACCGCTTCCGCGACGTGCTTTCGCGGGCGATCGACCTGGCGGCGAGCGGCGATTGGCTGGTGACCATCGGCATCGAGCCCAACGCCCCCGAAACCGGGTACGGTTACGTCGAGCGCGGCGAGGAAATCGATGCCGGGCGCTACCGGGTGCGCCGCTTCACGGAGAAGCCCGATCGCACCCGCGCCGAAGAGTTCGTGCGGAGCGGCGGCTACCTGTGGAACGCCGGCATCTTCGTCTGGCGCGTGCGGGCGATTCGCGACGCGCTGCGCCGGCTGATGCCCGAGACGGCGGCGCGGCTCGGCGAGGCCGTCGCCGCGCGGGGAGACCGCGCGCGGTTCGCCGCCGCCTACCAGGCCATCGAGGACCGCTCGATCGACTACGGGATCCTCGAGAAGGCGGACAACGTCGCCGTCGTGGCCGGCGATTTCGGCTGGGACGACATCGGTAGCTGGAGCGCGCTCCTGCGCCTCGGGCCGGCCGACGCCGGCGGCAACGTGGTGCGCGGGCGGGTGCTCGCGCTGTCGAGCCGGGGCAACCTGGTGGCGAGCGAGAAGCGGCTGATCGCGCTGGTCGGCGTCGAGGGGCTGGTGGTGATCGACACCGAGGACGCGGTGCTGGTCTGCTCCGCGGATCGCGTGCAGGACGTGAAGCAGGTCATCGACGAGCTGCAGCGCCGCGGCTGGAAGGAGCACCTGTAGGCGGGGCGCGCCCGCGCCGCCGCGTTCTCGGCCGCCGGGCCTCGCCAATCCTGCGGCTCAGCCGACGGCGTTGATCGGCGCGCCGCCGAGGAACGCCTCGACGTTGCGGGCCGTCACCTCCACCAGCCGGCGCCGCGCCGGCAGGCTCGCCCACGCCATGTGCGGCGTGAGCAGGAGATTCCGCGCACCGAGCAGCGGGCTTCGCGGATCGAGGGGCTCCGTCGACCCGACGTCGAGCGCCGCGCCGGCGAGCCACCCGCAGTCCAGCGCCTCGCGCAGCGCCGCCTCGTCGACGAGCCCGCCGCGTGCCGTGTTGAGGAAGAAGGCGCTCGGCTTCATCCGCCGCAGCAGATCGCGGTTCACGAAGCGCGCGTTCTTCGCGGTGAGCGGACAGTGCAGGCTGACGACGTCAGATTCCGAGAACAGCCGCGGCAGCGGCCGCCGCGCGACCTCGCCGCCGCGCGCCGAGTCCTCGCCGGAGACGGTCACGTTCATGGCGAACGCTCGCGCGATGTCCGCCACCCGCCGGCCGATGCGCCCCAGGCCGACGATGCCGATCGTGCGTCCGGCGAGCTCCACCGGCGCGGCCCTCCAGAAGCAGAAGTCGGCGGACCGGCTCCACTCGCCGGCCGCCACCGCCGCCGCGTGCTCGGCGGGATGGTTGGCGAGCTCGAGCAACAGGGCGAACGTGTGCTGCGCGACCGAGTCGGTGCCGTACTCCGGGACGTTCGACACCGGGATGCCGCGGGCGCGGGCCGCGGCGACGTCGACGACGTCGTAGCCGGTGGCGAGCACGGAGACGAAGCGCAGCGCCGGGAGTGCGGTGAGCGTCGCGGCATCGAGCCGCGTCTTGTTGGTGAGCAGGATCTCCGCGTCCCGCGCCCGCGCGACGATCTGGTCGAGCCGCGTGCGATCGAACACGGCGAGCTCGCCGAGCCGCGCCACCGGCTCCCACGAGTTGTCTCCCGGGTTCACGGTGTAGCCGTCGAGAACGACGATACGCACGCGGCTACCGAGTCTCCTCGACGAGCCGGGCATGCGCCGCGCGGATCCCTCGGTCGAGCCGGCCGGCCAGGCGCTTCCCGATCGAGATCTCGACCATGCCGCGGTGATAGCCACAGCGTCGCCGCGCCGGTCAAGCGGGCGGGCGGGGCCTTGTGTAGGGCGGGCGAGACTCACTCCCGCGGGCGGACTCCTGCGGGCGACAACCCCTGCGCGCGGGGTTTACTCCGCGACGGGGGCTGGTTACATTGGCCGTGGCTGTATGGGGGCGATCGGGTTCGACGGGGGTTGGAAAGTCAGGGCTGCGTGCACGAGTCCCGGAGTCGCTCGCTAAAAATGCTCCGGCTGCGAAATTTAAACGCAGACGAAAACTACGCACTCGCGGCCTGAGGGCCGTGACGTCTCACCGGTTCGAGCCCGTAGGGCCGGCTGAGGCGCCGCAAATCGGGATAAGCTGCGGCGGGCGCTCTCACCGCCGCGGACGAAAAATCAGATGAGCTGGCCTCCGAAGAGCCTGTCCGCGGGCGACGAGGAGGCGAGATCAAATCACGGACTAGGCAACGTAGACGCTCTAGACGGACCGCTCTCGGACGGGGGTTCAATTCCCCCCGCCTCCATC
>JACPRU010000056.1 GCA_016189835.1 Deltaproteobacteria bacterium
GCGGTGCTGCGGGAGATTCGCAACGTGGCGCGGATCCAGAAGGCGGAGCCGCTGGTGGAGTCCGACATGGTGCTCGCGATCCGCGAGCGCGTCGATTGCTTCGGCAAGGTCGTTCGGCCGCTCGACGAGGCGCACTTCCTCGAGGGGCTGCGCCGGCTGGTCGACCGCGGCGCGCGCGGGTTCGTGGTCTCGTTGCTCTTTTCCTACGTGAATCCCGTCCACGAGCGGCGCATCCGCGAGCTGATCGAAGCGGAGTTCCCCGAGGCCTATCTCGGCGCGATGCCGATCATGCTGTCCTGCGAGGTCATGCCGAAGCGCTGGGAGTACACCCGGACGAACACGACGCTGCTCAACGCCTATCTCCATCAGTCGATGTGGGAGGAGCTGTCCGGCATGGGCGACGAGCTGCGCGACGCCGGATACCGCCGCAGCATCATGATGGTCCACAACACCGGGGGCACCGCCGAGGTCTACCGGACGTCCGCCGTGCAGACCTACAACGGCGGTCCGGTCGCCGGCCTGATCGGCGGCTCGGCGCTCGGCCGCCGGCTCGGCTACGACAACGTGCTGGTCACCGACATGGGCGGGACCAGCTTCGACATCGGCCTCGTCGTCAAGGGCTCGACGCGCTTCTATCAGTTCCGGCCGATCATCGACCGCTACTGGGTCGACATGAGCATCCTCGAGACGCGCTCGATCGGAGCCGGCGGCGGGTCGATCGCCCGCGTCAACTTGGCGCTGGCCGACCGGCTCGAGGTCGGCCCGCGCGGCGCGGGATCGATGCCGGGCCCGGCCTGCTACGGGCTGGGCGGCACCGACCCCACGGTCACCGACGCCGACGTCGTGCTCGGCTACATCAACCCCGAGCGTTACTTCGGCGGCAAGATGCGCCTGAAGCGCGAGCTCGCGGTGAAGGCGATCGAATCGAAGGTCGCCCGGCCGCTCGGCATCTCGGTGGAGGAGGCGGCGGTGCGCATCAAGCGCACGGTCGACGCCAACATGGCCGACGTGATCGCCCGCGAGACCTACCTGCGCGGCTTCGATCCCAAGGACTTCATCCTCTTCGCGTTCGGCGGGGCGGGGCCGACGCACTGCGTGGGCTACGGCGGCACCCTCGGCATGAAGAAGATGGTCATCTTCCCGTTCTCGGCGGTGTTCTGCGCCTGGGGAGCGTCGACCATGCCGCTCGCTCACATCTACGAAGCCTCGCGCAGGATCGAGCTGCTCTCCCCGCACGTCAAGACGCCGACGACGGGTTACGCGGAGTTCAACGAGGTGGTCGAGCGATTGGAAGCGAAGGCGCGCAAGGACCTCGCCGGCGAGGGCTACGACCCCGCGCGCGCCCGCTTCGGCCTCGAGCTCGACATGAAGTACGGGGGACAGATCCACATCCACCGCTCGTCCTCGCCGAAGGTGCGCCTCGCCTCGGAGGAAGACGTTCTCGAGGTGTACGCGGCGTTCGAGCGCGAGTACGCGGAGGCGTTCAGCCCGGTCAACGTCTTCCCCGAAGGCGGGGTGGAGATCCACAACTTCGTGCTGCGCGCGGAGCTCGACGCGCCGCACTGGGATCTGCCGCGGCAGCCGCTGTGCGGCCCCGACCCCTCGGCGGCACGCTGCGGCACCCGCCGCGCGGTGTGGGACGATCCGAATCGGGCGGTGGACACGCCGGTCTACGATCAGGCGGCGCTGCGGCCCGGGAACCGCGTGACCGGGCCCGCCGTCGTCGAGGCCACCTACACGACGATCGTCGTCGAGCCCGGCTACGATCTCGAAGTGGATCCGACCTCGAATCTGGTGATCTCGAAACCATAGGTGTCGCGATGAGCGTTTCCCCGGCGAGTCGAGTCGAGATTCCCGAGCACCTGCGCGTGCGGCCGATCACCGTCACCCCGTCCGCGGTCGTGCAGTGGATCAAGCCCGAGGCGCCGAGCGAGCTGGAGCGCCGCTGCATGGAGCTGCTGGTGCCGGGCGACTACGAGATCTACGACGAGAAGGTGGCCAACTACCTCGACGAGGCGCGCGAGATCTTCATCCGCAGCGGCGTGACCAGCATGCTGCGCTCCGGCGACCTGATCGTCGGGCTGTACACCGCGAACGGCGACCTCGCCAACGCCTCGGCCGGAACCTACCTGCACTGCGTGACGGCGACCCTGCCGGTCAAGTACATTCTCCAGGAGTTCCTCGCCGATCCCACGGTCGGCGTCCGAGAGGGCGACATCTTCTACGCCAACGAGGCGCGCTTCGGGGGCATCCACAACTGCGATCAGATGGCGATGATGCCCGTGTTCCACGACGGCGAGCTGATCGCCTGGACCGCCGCGCTCGCCCACCAGCCGGAGACCGGCGCGGTGGAACCCGGCGGCATGCCGCTCAGCGCGCGCAGCCGCAACGACGAAGGGATGAAGCTCACGCCGATCAAGATCGGCGAGAACTTCCGCATCCGCTCCGACATGCTGCGCATGATGGAGAACTTCATCGGCCGCGCGCCGCGCATGCAGGCGGTCGATACGCGCGCCCGGGTGACGGGCGCCGACCGGCTGCGCGTGCGCGTCTGCGAGCTGGCGGCGGAGAAGGGCAACGACTTCGTGCGCGGCCTGCTCCGCAAGCTGGTCGTCGAGGCCGAGCGCGCGGCGCGCAAGCGCATCGCGCAGTGGAACGACGGCGTCTACCGCGCCACGGTGTTCATCGACACGATCGGCCGTGAGCCGGCGCTGGTGCGCGGCGTGCTGACGGCGAGCAAGCGCGGCGAGTCGATCGTCATGGACTTCACCGGCAGCTCCCCGGAGAACGATTCGCCCTACAACTGCTATCCGCACATCGCCGCGGCGCACGCCGCCATCTACATCTACGCCTACCCGTTCCACGATCTCCCGGTGTCGAACGGCACGCTGGCTCCGTTCGAGTGGGTCGTGCCGCAAGGCTGCCTGTTCAACGCCGGGAGCGACGCGGCGATCAGCAACAGCCCGGTGGTGAACAGCCTGGTCATGAGCCTCACGCCGCTCGCGCTCGGGCGCATGATGTACGACAGCGGCGACCGGCGGCAGGTCGGGGCGCCGAACTCGAACAACGGCAGCGCGGTGATCTTCGCCGGCATCAATCAACACGGCATCCCGGTCGCGGAGCTCGAGGCGACGACGCTCAACACCGAAGGGCAGGGCGCGCGCACCGACCTCGACGGCGTGCATGCCTACGGCTTCCCGTGGTGCCATGCCGGCCGCTCGCCGGACGCCGAGGATACCGAGACGGAGTATCAGTTCCTGCGCCTGTTCTTCAATCTGCGGGGGGACAGCGGCGGCTTCGGCAAGTATCAGGGAGGAGCCGGAACCGAGACGGCGCTGATCCCGTACCACGTGCCGTATTTCTTCTGGCAGGGGCTCGGCAAGAGCTCGGCGATCAGCTGTTCGGCGGGCCTGTTCGGCGGCTATCCGTCGAGCGCCTGTCCGGGCATCTGGGTGAAGGACACGGACCTGTTCGAGAAGATGGCGCGCGGCGACGCCGACTTGCCCGCCAACGCGGTCGAGCTCGCCACGCGCCGGGCAATCGGCGGCGAATACGTCTTCGAGAGCATCAACCGCCCGACGCGGATCGGCAAGAACGGCGACGTGATCGTGCAGTTCGCGGCCGGCGGCGGCGGCTACGGCGACGTGCTGCTGCGCGATCCCGCGGCCGTCGTCGCCGACGTCCGATCGGGCATCGTCAGCCGCTGGACGGCGCAGAACGTCTACTGCGTGCGCTTCGACGCGGAGACGCTGCGCGTGGACGAGGCGGGAACCGCCCGCGCGCGCGAAGCGGAGCGCCGGCGGCGGCGCGAGCGCGGCAAGACCTGGGACGAGTTCCACGCCGAATGGTCGACGC
>JACPRU010000057.1 GCA_016189835.1 Deltaproteobacteria bacterium
CGCCCGGCCCGAGCACGCGCAGCTCGCCGACCGACCAGTCGTACTTGCCGTTGCCCGCCAGGCGAGTGAAGCGCAATCGCCGCGCCGGGCGCGGCGGGAACAGCACGTACTGGCCGCCGCTCTGTTCGCAGGTCACCTGCCCGTTCGGATCGAGCTGCGCCGCGAACCCCCACCCTGCTTCCTTGACCGCCGACCAGGACTCGCCGTCCCGCGAGGCCTCGATGCGCAGCTTGGCGAAGCCATCGTGGCCGCGCTCGCCGAGGTCGAAGTAGACGCCGGTCACGCTCTGCTCCGCTCCGAGATCGAGCGTCACCGCGGGGGCAACGCTCGCCTTCGGCACCGACCAGTAGGTCCAGCGGTCGCCGTCGAGCATCAGCCCCGCGTCCGCCCCGTTCTCGCTGACGGCGACGGTCCAGCCGCGTGTCGGCAGCGGCGCGCGGGCCACGCCGTCGTAACGGATCGGCCAGTAGATGCGGAATCCCGGAATGCGGCTGACCGCGAAGCTCGCACCGAGCGCGTCCAGCGTGTCGTCGGCGGAGGCATTGCTCTCACGCAGGATCAGCGCGGGGTCGTGGAAGTCGACCTCGTCGACGGGGTAGCGCCCGCCGGTGTAGTCGGCGAGCACGACTCGTTCGCGCGTCAGGTAGGTCGTGATCGTCGAGTCGCCGTAATCGGCGTAGCCGTAGCGAATGCCGGAGCGCAGCAGATGCTCGGCGAGCTGATCGACCAACCCTTCGGTTCCCGGTCTCGCCGACGACGCCAGGTTGCGGCGGAACTCCGCGATCTGCAGTCCGTACAGGGCGAGGAGACCGAGCAGGGCCGCGGCGCCGAGCGCGCGCGAGCGGGCGGTCAACCAGGCGCCGGCGAGGGCGAGCAGCGACGCCGCCGCGGTCGCGACCGGCAGAAGGTAGCGGGCGACGTGATAACGGCCGGGCAAGCCGAACGCGTAGATCCCGACCGTGGCGAGCATCAGCAGCAGGAGCGCGATGACCGGGTGCGTGGCGCGCAGGCGCCCGCGCAGCAGCGCGAGCCAGGAGCGCCAGAGACCGAGCAGCAGAACGCAGAGGCCGAGCGCCAGCAGGTTGGTCAAGGCACGGCCCGGCCATCCCCACGCGAACTTCTCCTCGAGATCGCGGAATCCGAACAGCAACGGGATCGCCCGCTGCACCGCGTATTCGAACGCTTGGTGACGGCCCTCCGTGCCCTGGAACCCCTCGACGAACGAGAACGTCGGGAACCCATGCCGCAGGTTGTAGACCCAGAACGGCAAGCTGCCGAGCAAGAAGCAGAGGAGCGCGCCGAGCGCCCGCGGGCGCAGCGGCAGGCGCCAGTCGTGCAGCAGCAGGTAGACGCCGACGACGGCGAAGTAGGGAAACACCAGCCAGTTCGTCCAGAACGCCAGCCCGGCCACGAAGCCGATCGCCAGCAGGTGGCGACGCTCGACGCGCGCCTCGAGGCCGCCGTGCGTCACCCGCAAGGTGAGCCAGAGAAGCGTCGTGCCGAAGGCGAGGGTCTCGGTGTAGCCGCCGCGGGCGATGATCTGCTGGTACTGGACGTACGGCGGCGCCAGCGCGAGCAGCCAGCCCGAGATCGCCGCCGCGAGCGGCCCCCCGCAGCGGCGCACGACCAGGTAGAGCGCGACCGCGAACAGCACGTACCAGGGCAGCAGGCCCACCGACAGCGTCACGTCGCTCACGCCGAGCAACGCGAAGAACGGGGCGACCACCAGCGGTTCCAGCGAGCCCATGTACGTCTGGCCCCAATAGAACGCGTAGAACTTGCCCCGCATCGCGTGCATCGCCATGAGCGCGATCGTGGCGCTGTCGCTCCAGCTCTTGCCGTCGGCGGCGAACGCCAGCCAGATGCGCAGCGCCAGGCCGACCGCGATGCTGGCCGCCAGCGCGGTCAGGTAGCGCCGCTCCTCGCGGAGAACCTTGCCGAGCTCGGCGCTCACTCGGCGACCCGGATCCGGACGGCTTCGACCGCGGACCCGCCGAGCCGGCCGCGGACCGTCGCCGCGCGCGACACGAGCACGGCGGCGAGCGCCGGCACGAAGGGCAGCAGCGGTCCACCTCCATCGTCTCGCACGCGATCGCCCATCCGGTGAGGGGAAGCTAGAAACCGCAAAAGCGACGGCGCGTCAACCGGCCCTTGATTCGCGGCTTCGCCAATGCCAAAAGACCGCGCTTCGAGAATCCGACCGAGTGAGATCCCCCGAACGACAACAGTACGGCGCGGCCGGCGCCGCACCGCGGCCGCAAGGATGGAGGAGCGTGAGAACGTCTCTACGTGGGCGGGTGGCAGCTTACGGCTTGGCGGTGTGGATCGCGGCGTGCGGCGGCGGAGGGGGTGGGGGCGCGGAGGAGCCGCAAGGGCTCGGCCTCGAGGATCTCAATCTGGACGGCCGGATCGTCATCTTGGCGTTCGGCGACAGCATCACCCGCGGCGTCGGTGACGGCCCGGGGGCGGAATCCACGCCGCCGGCCTCCGTGGCCGGCTACCCGGCGCGGCTCCAGCAGCTGCTCACGCCGCGCGCCACGCTGCCGCTGGTCGTCGTCAACGACGGCCGCGCCGGCGAGCGCACGACCAGCGGGGTGTCGCGGCTGCAGCGCGACCTCGGCACCAATTCCCCCGACTACGTGATCCTCCTCGAGGGCGCGAACGACGTTCAGGAGGGCGACGTCGAGGGAGCGGCCAACCGCATGCAGACGATGATCGACGCGGTGTTCGGCGCCGGCGCGCAGCCGCTGCTCGGCACGATCACGCCGAGCTGCTGCGCCCACCGGAACGCGCTCAACTTCGGCGCCGAGACGGGCTACAACGGCCGCCTGCGCTCGATCGCCGCTGCCGACCTGGTGCCGGTGATCGACTTCTACGCCGCCTTCACCAACGGCCCGGGCGTGAACGGCGAGGACTTGCCCTACGACCAGAACCTCGGGCTGATCCACGTGCCCGAGGGCCTGCACCCGACGCCGGCGGGCTACGACCTGATGGCGACGGCGGCCTGGGAGGTGTTCACCGGCGCCCCGTCGGCGCGCGGCGGCTGAGCCGGGCGGGCGATGTCCGCCCGGCGACGATTTCTCGGGGTGCGCGCTGCCCGCGCCGCGATGCGGCGCGTTAGCCGGCCCGGCGCCGGCGAGCGAAGCGGGAGGATCGGGGGTTGAAATTTCCGCGACGCTTCGAGAGCCTTGCCCCGTGCTGCGCTTTCGAGCCGTGGTCGCCTCGGTGGCCGTCGCGGGGCTGGCAGCGGCCGCGGCGGCGGCGGTGCACTTCGGCCCGCGCCTCTATTACCGGATGGTGCCGCCGAAGCAGCCCGGCCATGCGATCGTCGGGCAGGAGGCGGCGGCGTTCGGAGACGCCGCGCGCCGCTTCCGCGGCCGCATCGTCTGGTCCTCGAACCGCTCCGGCAACCACGAGATCTACCTGCTCGACCTGCGCGGCGCTCGGCCGCGGGTCGAGCGGCTGACCGACGACCCGCACGTCGACAGCTTTCCGCGCTTCTCTCCCGACGGCTCGAAGATCCTCTTCAACCGCAGCCGCGAGACCTGGGTGTCGGACCGCGATCCCGAGCCGTGGGACGTGTGGATCATGGACGCCGACGGCCGTCACGCGCGGCCCGTCGCCGAGCTCGGCTTTCACGCGAGCTTCGCGCCCGACGGGCGCTCGGTGGTGTTCGCCCGCGCGGCGCAGGTCGTTCGCCGTTCGCTCGACGACGGAACCGAGGAAGTGCTGGTGGATTCCGGCAAGGTGCTGGGCGGCTGGGGCCACGAGCCCGAGTTGCGCGACCATCGCCTGGCGGTGACGATCCGCGGCGCGCTGTACGGCGGATTCGGCATCTACGATGCGACCACCCGCAAGCTCACGGCCTTCCCGGGCGACTCCTGCCAGATCGCCTGGTGGCCGGGCCAGGAGCGGCTGATCTGGATCGAGGGCCACCGGGGGAACGGCGGAACGCGCGTGGCATGGGGGCCGAGCGACGGCCGCCGCGTCGAGACGCTGATCGACCTGCCCGGGGTGTACAGCCACGAGTACTTCCCGCGCCTCTCCCGCGATGGAGCCTGGCTCGCCTGGGCGGCGTCGGCCGGCGATCACGAGCCGGGCCGCGCCGACTACGAGATTTTTCTGTGGAAGCTCGGCGAGCCCTGGGACCACGCGCTGCGGCTCACCCATCATACCGGCAACGACCAGTGGCCCGACCTGGATCCGCGATGAGATTCCCGCGCGATCGCGCGTGAGAGCGCAATTGACTCGCCCGGCCCCCCCACGCTAGCAAGCGCCCCTCATGCGCGTGCTGATCACCGGCGGGGCGGGCTTCACCGGCAGCCATGCCGTGCGGCGCTACCTCGCGGGCGGCAACCGCGTGCGCGTGCTCGACAACCAGAAGGGCGCCTTCTTCGACGAGCTGGTGCGGGGCGGCGCCGAGATCCAGCTCGGCTCGGTCGCCGACCGCGGCGCCGTGCGCCGCGCGATGGAAGGCGTCGAGCTGGTGCAGCACATCGCCGCGACGTTTCGCGAGATCAACGTGCCGAAAGCCGTCTACGAGAGCGTCAACGTCGATGGCACGCGCATCGTCGCCGAGGAAGCGCTGCGCGCGGGCGCGCGGCGCGTGGTCTACTGCTCGACCGAAGGAGTGCACGGTCACGTGGCGCATCCGCCCGGCGACGAGAGCGCGCCGATCGCGCCCGCGGACTATTACCAGCAGACCAAGTGGGAGGGCGAGCTGGCCTTCCGCGAGGTCGTGCAGCAGGGCCTCGACGGCGTGATTCTGCGCCCGACCGGCATCTACGGCCCCGGCGACCCGGCGCGCTTTCTCATGCTCTTCCGCATGGTGAAGCGCGGCCACTTCTTCATCGTCGGCGACGGTCGAGCCTGCTACCATCCGCTCTACATCGACAACCTGTGCGACGCCTTCGAGCTGGCCGCCGAGCGGCCCGAGGCCAGGGGCGAGACGTTCCTCGTCGCCGACGACCGCTACCTGTCGTGGAACGAGCTGGTGCCGATGGTGGCCGGGGCGCTCGGCGTCGAGGTCAAGATCCATTATCTGCCGCTCGCGCCGGTGTGGCTCGCCGCCGCGCTCTGCGAGGCGGCGTGCTGGCCGTTCGGCTGGACGCCGCCGCTCTTCCGGCGCCGTGCGGAGATGTTCTCGCACATGCGCGCCTTCGACGTCTCCAAGGCCCGCCGCGTGCTCGGCTACCGGCCGAAGGTCCCGCTCGAGGAGGGACTGCGGCGCACCTGCGCCTGGTACCGCCAGCACGGATACCTGTAGGACACCGGGCAGGCGCGCAGCGTAGGCGAATCCGGCGGGAGGCGTGAAACGTCCGCGCCCGTCGTGTATTGTACGCGGCCACATGTGCGGAATCGTCGGCATCGTAGAGCCCGAGGGGCGGGTGGCCGATCGCGGCGTGCTGGCCGAGATGTGCCGCACCATGCTGCACCGCGGGCCGGACGGGTCGGGCCTGCACGCCGAGGGACGCGTCGGCCTCGCCATGCAGCGCCTGGCGATCATCGATCTGGCCGGCGGCGCGCAGCCGATGAGCAACGCGGGTTGCCCGCGCGCGGGGGCGAGCGCGGTGTGGATCGTCTACAACGGCGAGGTCTACAACCACGCCGAGCTGCGCCGCGAGCTGGAAGCGCTCGGCCACCGCTTCCGCACCCGCTGCGACACCGAGGCGATCCTGCACGCCTACGAGGAATGGGGCGAGGCCTGCGTGCGGCGCCTGAAGGGCATGTTCGGCTTCGCGATCTGGGACGGGGTGCGCCGGCGGCTGTTCCTCGCCCGCGACCGGCTGGGGATCAAGCCGATCTACTACCGCTGGGCGGGCGGGCGGCTGGTGTTCGCGTCCGAGATCAAGGCGATCCTCGAGGACCCGTCGATCGGCCGGCGCGTGGACGCGCAGGCGGTCTACGACTACGTCGGCTACGAGTTCGTCCCCGGGCCGCGCACGATGTTCGCCGGCATCGAGAAGCTCCAGCCCGGCCACACCCTGACGTTCGAGGACGGACGGATCTCGCTCCGCCCGTATTGGGACCTCGCGTTCGAGCGCGCCGACGTCGGCTGGGAGGAGGCCAAACGGCGGCTCCTCGAGCTGCTGCGCGTCTCGGTCGAGCGGCGGCTGATGAGCGACGTTCCGCTCGGCGTGTTCCTGTCGGGCGGCGTCGACTCCTCGAGCGTGCTGGCGATGATGAGCCTGCTGCGCGGCCAGACCGGCGAGCCGATCCGCACGTTCACCATCGGCTACGACGACCCCTCGTTCAGCGAGATCGAGTACGCCCGCGCGGTGTCGCGCCGCTTCGGCACGCGGCACACCGAGGTGATGATCCGCCCGGTCACCCCCGAGGACATCGAGCGCGGGGTGTGGCACCTCGACGAGCCGATGACCGACCTCTCGGCGATCCCGTTGATGCTGCTCTGCCAGCGGGTGCGCGAGGACGTGATCGTCTGCCTCTCCGGCGAGGGCGGCGACGAGGTGTTCGTCGGCTACGACCGCTTCCGCGCCAGCCGCTTCAGCGCCCGTTACTACGAGCGGCTGCCGCGCGGTCTGCGCGCGATCGTGCGATCGCTGGTCGCGCGGCTGCCCGACCAGGAGCAGAAGAGGGGGGCGGTGAACGTCGTCAAGCGCTTCGTCGACGGCGCGCGCCTCGATCCGGCGGGTGAGCACATGCGCTGGCAGTACTTCCTGTCGCCCGAGCTGGCCTCGGGGCTGTTCCGCGACGGATTCCTGTCGTCCGTCGATCCCGCGCCGTTCCGGCGGGTCGCCGAGTGGGCGGACCGCTGCGCGTCGAAGGAGCAACTCGATCGCGAGGTCTACGTCGACCTCAAGATGACGATGGCCGACAGCGTGCTCATGAAGGTCGACAAGATGAGCATGGCGAGCTCGCTCGAGGTGCGGGTGCCGTTTCTCGACCACGAGCTCGTCGAGTTCGCCGCCAGCCTCCCCCCCGAGTGGCGCATGCGCGGCTTCGAGACCAAGACGATCTTGAAGGAGGCGATGCTCGCCCACCTGCCGCGCGAGATCCTCTACCGCAAGAAGCAGGGTTACAGCCTACCGATCAAGAACTGGCTGCGCACCGAGCTGCGCGATTACGCGCGCGAGCAGATCCGCGCGAGCGAGCTGGTGCGCGAGGTGTTCGAGCCGGCGGCCGTGGAGCGCGTGTGGCAGGAGCATCTGGCGCGGCGGCACAACCACAACCATCTGCTGTGGGCGGTGCTCAACCTCGCGCTCTGGCACCGCCGCTTCGTCGGCGGCGGGCGGGCGGCGGCCGCCGCGTGACGGGCCGCGGCTCGCTCGCGCTGCGGCGCGAAGGAGCGTGAGCCGCGGCGCGCCGGGTGATGGACGCGAGTCGGGATCTGGCGACCACGGCCGACGGTGTCGCGCGCGGCCGATTGCGGACCGGCTGGCGCCTGCTCGGCTCCGCGGCGGTCTCCGCGCTGCTCTGCTTCGTGCTGCTCCGCCAAATCGATCCGCGGGAGCTCGGGCGCTGGCTCGTCCGCGTCGATCCGCAGCTGTTCGCCGTCTACGTGGCGCTGTCGGTCGCCGGCCTGCTCGCCCGTTCGTACCGCTACCGCATGCTGATCGGGCGCTGGGTCGGGTTTGCGCCGCTCGTGCTGGTGACGGCGGCGCGCAACTTCCTCGTCGATCTCTTGCCGGCCCGCGTCGGTTCGCTCAGCTACGTCTACCTGCTGACGCGCCGCTTTGGCGTGCCGCTCGAGCCGGTCCTGTCGTCGTTCGTGGTGACGTTCTTCTACGACCTGTTCGCGATGACCCTGCTGCTCGGCACGGCCGTCGCCGTGGAGTTCGGGCGGCTCGAAGGCGCCGCGGCGCTCGGCGCCGTGGCGGCGATGCTCGGCGCCGCAGCGCTCGCCGCCTTCCTGCGCCTGCCCGCGGCTGCCCGCTTCGCCGCCGGTCGAGTCCGGCGCTCAGCGCGCGGAGCGCGCCTCGCCGGGCGGCTCGACGACCTCGCCCGCGAGCTCGACGGCGCCGGGCGGCGCGGCCAAGCCGCCGCGCTGCTGGCGATCTCGTTCGTCATCCGGCTGCTCAAGTTCGCCGCCTACTGGGCGCTCTTGCTCGGCGTGGTTCGCGAGCACGATCTGACCGCCGCCGACCTGCCGTTCTGGCGGGTGTTTCTCGGCATCGCCGGGGCCGAGCTGTCGGCCACGCTGCCGATCCACGGCATCGCCGGCATCGGCACCTACGAGACCGCCTGGGCGATGGGCTTTCGCGGGCTCGGCATGCCCGCGCGGGTGGCGATCCTCTCCGGGTTCGCCACCCACCTGCTGTCGCAGCTCTACGACTACTCGCTCGGGCTGCTGGCGCTGGCGGTGGCGCTTGCTTGGTCGCGGGGCGGGCGCCGAGTCGGTCCGGGGATCGATTCACCGACGGCGAGGCTTGCGGCCGATGGCGATCAAGGACATGCCGACCGGTAGCCGGAAGCGGCTCTCGACCCGCAACAGCGGCACGAGTCGGTCGTAGAGCGCGAGCTGGAGCGGCGGAAACGTGGTGCGGCGGAGGAGCCGGCTGTTCAGGTACCAGCCGGCCACGCCGAGCAGGTTGAAGAACCACGAGTCCTCGATCTCGAAGCCGGCGGCGCGCAGCTTGTCGAGCAGCTCCGCCCGCCGGTAGCGCCGGCGGTGCTCGAGCGCCCGGTCGAGCGATCCGTAGAGCGCGCGCAACGCGGGGACCAGCAACACCAGCCGGCCGCCCGGCTCGAGCAGGTCGTGGAGCGAGGCGAGCGCCCGGTCGTCGTGCTCGACGTGCTCGAGCACGTTCAGGCAGAGCACGGTGTCGACGCGCTCCGCGCCGGGCGGCGGCCGTCCGTCGTTCAGGTCGAAGCGGTCGATCGTCACGTGCGGGTAGCTGCCGAACAGCTGACGGAGGATCCGCAGGTATCTCTCGTTCAGGTCGGTGGCGACCACCCGCTCGCGCCGCAGCAGGAAGCGGGTCATGTTGCCCACGCCCGAGCCGACCTCGAGAACGCGGTTGCCGACGAAGTGCTCGAGCTGCTGCCACATCCAGCGGTTGTAGCGCGACACCTTCTGCATGCGCTGCAGGATGCGGTAGCCGGCGTCCTCGTCGTGCTCGTCGGCCGCGAATGCGCAGCGCAGGATCGTCCACACGGCGGCGATGCCGTCCGTCCAGCGGATCTTCTTGCCTTCCCAGTAGTCGCGGCCGTGGTAGGAGATCGGCACCTCGTAGACGCGGTAGCCGAGGCGGGCGATCTGGGCGGTGATCTCCGGCTCGATGCCGAAGCGATCGGAGCGCAGGCGCAGCGTCTTCGCCACGTCGCGGGTCATCATCTTGTAGCAGGTCTCCATGTCGGAGAGGTTCAGATCGGTGGCCAGGTTCGAGAGCGTGGTCAGGAAGCGGTTGGCCAGCTGGTGGCGGAAGCGCAGCACCCGCCGCGGCCAGCCGAGGAAGCGCGAGCCGTAGACCACGTCGGCGAGGCCCTGGTCGATCGGCTCGATGAGCTTGCGGTAGTCCTGCGGGTCGTACTCGAGGTCGGCGTCCTGGATCACCACGACCTCGCCCCGGGCCTCGTCGAGACCGCGCCGTACGGCGGCTCCCTTGCCGCGGTTCTCCGGTTGGAAAAACACCCGCAGGTCGGGCTGCGGCGGCCGCGCCTGCAGGTACTCGCGCGTGCCGTCGCGCGAGCCGTCGTCGATGACCAGGATCTCCTTGTCGATCGGCACGGCGCGCACGCGCTCGAGGATCTGCTCGATCGTCGGGCGCTCGTCGTGGACCGGAATGATGACCGAAAGCCGCATCCCCAGGTCGACCGTCCGGTTGCAACAGCAGGCGACCGCCGAGCTGTCAAGGATCCGTTCTCGGCTTGTCGTTCTCGGCTCCGCAGGATCTCGCGCTGCCGGGCGGGATCCGGTATTCGT
The DNA here is from genome assembly GCA_016189835.1 of Deltaproteobacteria bacterium. GTDB lineage: Bacteria > Desulfobacterota > Binatia > JACPRU01 > JACPRU01 > JACPRU01. Next base: position 9,884 of record JACPRU010000057.1, read on the forward strand.
TTCGCCGGTGTCCCGGTCGGAACGAATCGCGCTGTGGGCGCTGCTCGCCGCCGTGCTGGTGGTCGCGTCCCTGCACTGGTGGGTGGCGGCCGACGAATGGGTCTTCCGGTGGGTGCAGTTTCACCGCGGCTGCGGCGTGGAGGCGGCCTCTCGTTGGATCGACCCGATCGTGCGCGGCACGCTCGCGCTGCTGATCGGCATCGGCCTGGTGTGGGGAGGGTGGCGGCGGCCGTGGAGGGTGCTCGCCTTGCTGGCGCTGTTCCTGATCGGCGCGGGCGCAGTCGAGGTGCTGAAGACGGGCATCGAGCGGCTGCGGCCGAGCTCGACGCCGGGCATGGTCACGGGGAACAGCTTTCCGAGCGGCCACACGACGGGCGCGGCGATGGTGGCGGCGATCGCCGTCGTGTTGATCCGCGGACGACACTGGCCGCGCGCCGCGGCGATCGGTGCCTGCGGGGTCGCCGCCGCCTGCGTCGCGCTGCAGGCGATCGGGCGACTGCTGAACGGCAGCCACTGGCTGAGCGACGTGGTGGCGAGCGCTCTGCTCGGCGTGGCCTGGGTGCTCGGTGCGGGGTGGATGCGCCGCTGGTCGCGGGTGGCGGTGACGAGCGTAGTCGCGATCGCCGGCGCGGCGTTTCTGGTGTTCGACGACCTGCCCGGCGTGCGCCTGCGGCTGCCCTCGGCGATCGACGAGAGCCGGGCTTCGATCGCCTCGGTCGAGTTCGGCACACTGGAGGGCCGCGCCGCGCTCGGCGGGCGATGGAGCGACGGGCCCCGCGAACCGATCGGGCCGGTGTCCTGGGCGCTGTCGAGCGAGGTGAGCGCGACGCTGCGCACGGAACAGGAGGCCGCCGGAGTGCTGAAGATCATGATCCGCCCGGCGACGGGCGCCGAGAACCGCCGGCGGTGCTCCCGGCTGGTGATCTCGGTCAACGAGTGGGCGGCGCCGGAGATCGCACTGCTGCGCGGCTGGCGCGAGTATCACGTGGCGCCTCCGCCGGGGGTGCTGCGCCGCGGCGAGAACACCGTGCGCTTCCGCTTCGCCGCCGAGCCGGGAGAGGCGCCGCCGACGGCGAGCGGCGGCCGGGTGGGCTTTCGCTATCTCCGGCTCTACCCGCGGGCCTGAGCGTCGGCCCGCCGGCGGAATCGCCGCCGCGGCCGCGCTCGGCGCGCGCTCAGCCGCTGCTCGGCATCAGCCGCAAGGGGCGATCGGCCGGGCGGATGCACTCGGGGGAGTCGTTGCGGGCGGAGTTGACCAGAGTGGAGACGCGGTAGGCTTCGAGCTGGTCGGCGGGAAGGGGCCGCAGCAAGTCTTCGAGCGGCGACCGATCCGCAGTGGGATCGAGCCAGCGGTCGCACTGGTCGGCGCCGAGGATGACCGGCATGCGGTCGTGGACGGCGGCCACCAGCGCGTTGGCGGGGCAGGTGAGAATCGCCGCAGCGGCAGGCTCTGCCGGCGGGTCGCGGTTCCACAGGCCGGCGAAGGCCAACGGTCGGTGCGAGCGCAGGCGGAAGAAGAAGGGAACCTTGGCGCTTCCCTCGCGCCGCCACTCGTAGAAGCCGTCGGCGGGAATCAGACAGCGGCGGCGGCGAAACGCCTCGCGAAACGACGGATGGCTCGACGCGCTCTCCGCGCGGACGTTGATCGTGCCGCGCCGGCCGAGGCCCCAGCGCAGCTCGCCGAGGCGCCGCTCACTGGCGTGCGCGACGATCGCGGCGATGCGCTCGCCGGGACTGAGGTTGTAGCGCGGGCGAAGATCGACGGACGAGGGCAGGGCCACGCCGAACTGCTCGGCGATCGCCTCGGCGGGACTGCTGCGAACGAATCGACCGCACATCGCGACGTCCCGCCCGACGCGGCTCAGCCGGAGGCCAGCCGCGCGAGCGCGTCGAGGGTCTCGTTCACCGGCGTGGGGATGCCGTGCCGCGCTGCGAAGCGCACGACCGCGCCGCACAGGGCGGCGTGCTCGAGCGGCTTTCGCCGGTCGCGATCCTGCAAGGTCGAGGGACGTACCGCGCGATGATCGCGGTCGGCCCGGCTCATCACGCGGTGGACGTAGTCGGGCTCGAACTCGACGCCTTCGGCGCGCGCCACCGCCTCGACCTCGGCCATCGCCGCGGCGATCACCCGGCGCGCCTCGGGACGGTCGAGGATCGCGCCGATGGTGGCGCCGCCGAGAGCGGCGACCAGGTTGAAGGCCGCGTTCCAGGCGAGCTTCTGCCACTTCGCGCGTAGAATGTCGGCGGCGACGACGACCTCGATCGACGCTTCCTCCAGCCACCGCCGCAGCCGCTCGAGGCGTTCCGAGCGGAGAGCGCCGATCTCGCCGACGACGATCGTCCCGCCGCTGGTGTGGCGCACGACGCCCGGAGCGACGAGCTCGGCACCGACGTACGCCAACGCCCGCAAGAGCGGCGGCAGGCCGAGCAGCCGCTCGATGGTCGGCTCGCTCTCGATGCCGTTCTGCAGCGAGAGGACGATCGCGCGGGGCGCGAGCTCGGCCGCTACGCCGCCGAGCGCGCTCGCGGTGTCCGGCACCTTCACGCAAACCAGCACGAGATCGAAGGGCCCTTCGCCCCGTGCGCTCGCCACGGCGCGCACCGGACACAGCCGCGAGCGGCTCGCCGCGGCGTCGATCTCCAGGCCGCGCTCGGCGAGCGCCCGCAGGTTCTCGCCGCGGGCGACGAACACCACGGCGTGTCCCGCCCGCGCGAGCTTGGCTCCGAAGTAACCGCCGACCGCGCCGGTACCGACGATCAGGGCTCGCATCGCGAACGCGCCCCGTCCCCCCCGCTCTCTCCTCAGCGCGGCACAGCCGCAACCAAACGGTGGTCGCGTACCGAGGCCTCGTATCTCATACCTTCGTGCAAGACAGCGAAGTCGCGTCCTGGTAGCCTCAGTGGACCGTGCGATCTTCCTCGCCGTCGTCGCCCGCCGACGCGGAGCGGATCGACTTGGCGAGGCGGCGCATCTCTTCGAGAGCCGTCTCCGACTGCTCGACGCGGCGCTTGCCCTGCCGGATGACCTCGTCGATTCCCGCCAGCCGCCGCTGGAACTGATGGATCGCGCTCGCCATCCAGCCCGAGAACACGGACACGCCGACCAGTAGCAGCCCCTGGCCGAAGTCCCCGCCGAGCAGGCTCGGTATCGCCAGCGTCGCCGAAACCGCCGACAGCGTCGCCGCCGCGATCAGGAACAGGCGTGCCAGAGTGTCTGCGGAGATCAGCCGGGGCAGCTTCACGGCCTCATCATATGCCGCCGGGCGTGGTCTTCACAACGCCCCTGCAAGAGCAGCGGAGAGCGCGTTCCGGTGCAGGCGCCGGACGCGCTCGAAAAGGAGCCTTCTCAGCCGGCGTCCTCCTGCCGGTCGGCCTCCTCCGCGGAGATGGTGATGAACAGCGTCGATTCGTCGCGCTGAACGAGCAACAGCACGGGCTTGCCCGCCGAGCGGCCGGAGACGGCCTTCGCGAATGCCTCCGGGGTCGCGACCCCCTTGCGATTCACCTCGCGGATCACGTCACCGGGCCGCAGCTCGGCGGCTTCGGCGGCGCTGCCGGGATCGACGGCGGTCACCACCACCCCCTTGGTGTCGGGATCGATGCCCATGCGCTCGGCAACCTCCGGCGTCAGGCCATCGACGTGCAAGCCGAGCGGGAAGGAGGGGGCGGCCTTTTCGGCGACCACTTCCTTGTCCCTCAGCTCGCCGATCTCCGCCGCGATCGTCTTCGGCTGGCCGTCGCGCAGCACCGTGAGATCGGCGTGAGTGCCGACCGGCGTATCGGCGACGCGGATCGGCAGCTCGCGGCTCGACGACACCGGTTTCCCCTGGTACGCGGTGATCACGTCGCCGCGCTTGAGCCCCGCGCGGTCGGCCGGGCCGTCCTTGATGACGTCGGAAACCAGCGCGCCGCCCGCCTCGGGCAGGCCGAGTGCCTTGGACAGTTCCGGGGTCACGTCCTGGATCGCCACGCCGAGCCAGCCGCGCACGACCTTGCCGCTCGAGCGCAGCGAGTCGGCGATGTGCGCCGCCATCTCGATCGGGATCGCGAAGCCGATGCCGATGTTGCCGCCGCTCTGGCTGTAGATGGCGCTGTTGATCCCCACCACCTCGCCGCGGCTGTTGAGCAGCGGCCCGCCCGAGTTTCCCGGGTTGATCGAGGCGTCGGTCTGGATGAAGTCGTCGTACGGGCCGGCGCCGATCGCGCGGCCCTTGGCGCTGACGATGCCCGCCGTGACCGTCTCGCCGAGGCCGAACGGATTGCCGATGGCGATCACCCAGTCGCCGACGCGCAGACCGTCGCCGCGCGCGAGCTTGGCGGCGGGCAGCGGATGATCCGCGTGAATCCGGATCAGCGCGATGTCCGTTTTCTTGTCGCGGCCGACGACCTTCGCCTTGTAGCGCTTCTGGTCGGGGAGGATGACGTCGATGGCGTCGGCGGAGCCGATCACGTGGTCGTTGGTGAGGATCTCGCCGTCGGCGGAGATGATCACCCCCGAACCGAGGCTTCGCTCCTTGTAGCTCTTCGGCATCTGGTCGAAGAAGCGGCGCATGAATTCTTCCATCGGATCGCCGGATCGGCCGCCCGGGATCTCCGGCCGCCTGACGGTCTGCGTCGTGGAGATGTTGACCACCACGGGGATGGCTTCCTGGACGATGTCCGCGAACGACGTGGGAGGCGGCTCGGCGGCGCGCAGCGGCGAGGGCAGCGGGTCGCCGAGACCGAGCAGGAGCGCGGCCAGGAGACCGGCCGCCGTGATGCGCCCGGCCGGGAGCCGGGGAGCTCTACCGTTCATCAACTCAACCTTTCCTCCGCCGGGCGACGCCGGCGGTACGTCCTCGGACGATCCATGGCGGGGGTCAGAGGGTCACGCCTTATGAACCGGATTCTGGCATACATCAAGCAGTGTCAGAATCCGCCGTCGTCCGCTCGCCGAATGCGCTCGTCGTGATGGCGCGCTACCCGCGGCCGGGCCGGGTGAAGACGAGGCTGGCGGCGCGGATCGGCGCCGACGCGGCCGCCGAACTCTACCGCGCCTTTCTCGCCGACATCGCCGCGCGCTTCGGCGGGCACCCCGGCTGGGCGCTGCACTGGGCCTTCGAGCCGGCGAGCGCTCCGTTCGCGGGCGTGGTGGCCGGCGCTCGCGCGGCGTTTCCGCAAACGGCCGGAGACCTCGGCTCCCGCATGGCCGCTGCGCTCGGCTACGTGCTGTCCCTCGGCTACCGCCACGCCGTGCTGATCGGCTCGGACGTCCCTCACTTGCCGATCGCCACCGTCGAGCAGGCGTTCGCTCGGCTGTGCGCAGGCGCCGAGCTGGTCCTGGCGCCCGTCGAGGACGGCGGCTATTGCCTGATCGGCGTGCGCTCGGTGCCGGACGTTTTCGCAGGCATCCGATGGGGAACGGCGGACGTGCTCGCCGAGACGCTCACCGCCGCCGGGCGCGTCGGCATCGATCCCGCGTTGCTCGCGGCGTGCTACGACGTGGACGACGAGGCGGGTCTCGCGCGCCTGCGCGCCGATCTCGAGCTCGGCCGGCTGCCCGATCTGGCGGCCACCCGGGGGGTTCTGGAGCGAGCGATGCCGCTCCGATATAGGTGATCCAGGGGAAATGTCCTCGGGACAGCCATCGCGGGAAGCAGAGGCCGGAGTCAGCGACCCGGCCGAGCCCGCGGCGAACCCGAGCGTAGCGGTCTCGGCCGCCAGCGCCCCGCGGCCGTCGTGGGAGGACTTTCGCGGCGCCTTGTTCGCGCTCACCATCCTCGGCCGGCCGGCGCAGGTGTGGAAGCTGCCGATCGGCTCGAGCGCGCTCTTCTATCCCGCCGTCGGTGCGCTGATCGGCGGGTTGGTCGGGGCGCTCGACTGGGTGCTGCGCACGTTCCTCAGCCAGGAGATCACCAGCGTCTTCCTGCTGGGGATGCTCGCTCTGCTCAGCTCCGGCCGGCAGCTCGACGGCTTCGCCAACGCCGCCGACGGTCTGATCGGTTTTCGCGGCCGCGAGTGGGCGATCGCTACCATGCACGATCGGCCGCTCGGCACCTCCGGCGCCGCGGCGATCTTCTTCCTGCTGATCCTCAAGGTGCGCAGCCTCGACCTGATCTCGGAGCCGATCCGCTTCGCGGGCCTCCTGCTGCCGCCGCTGATCGGGCGCTGGGCGCTCGTCGCGCTCGCGTACGGCGCCCGCCGCGCCGCCGCCGACGGCGAGGCCGCCGCATCCTTCGACTCCACCATCGGCGCGCGCGAGCTGGCGGTCGCCAGCGGGTTCGCAGTGACGGTCACGCTGGTGGCGGGCGGGGCCCTCGGCCTGTTCGTGCTGATCATCGCCGGGTTGGCGACGGTGGGGCTGCGGCTTTACTTCGACCGTCGTCTCGGCGGCGTCACCGGGCAGGCGCTCGACGCCGGCGCCGAAGTCCTGGAAGCGCTCGCGCTGATCATTTTCGCGCTCGCCTCGTGACGAGCCTGCGCGACGCGCCGGCGGGACCGCCGTCCGGGTCCGGGCTCGTCGCCGCGGCGCGAAGCGGCGCCGTCGATCTCGAGCCCGGATCCGCGAGTCTCCGCTCGCGCCCGCGGCGCGGAGGCTCGTGCCGCTACGCCTCGCTCACGAGCTGTAGGCGGTCTCGCTGTGCTGCGAGAGGTCGAGACCCATGCGCTCGTCGTCGATCGGAGCGCGCAGCGGCGTGATCGCGTTGACGAGCACCAGCAGCAGGTACGAGCCGACGCCGCAGAACACGTAGGTCGCCACCACCGCGATCAGCTGCTTGGTCATCAACCCCGGATGACCGTAGAGCAAGCCACCGTCGAGGCCGAGCGTCAGCGTCGGGATCGCCGAGTTGACGTCCTTGGTGGCGAAGACCCCGGTGAGCAGCGCGCCGAGCGTTCCGCCGACCATGTGCACGCCGACCACGTCGAGGGCGTCGTCGTAGCCGAAGCGGGGCTTGATGCTGACCGCCGTGTAGCAGACGAATCCGGCGGCGAGGCCGATGACGATCGAGGCCAGCGGCGTGACGAAGCCGGCGGCCGGGGTGATCGCCACCAGTCCGGCAACCGCCCCCGAAGCGCCGCCGAGCATGGTCGGCTTGCCCGCGCGGATCCATTCGGCGGCGAGCCAGCCGAGCGCCGCCGAGGCCGCGCCGGTGTTGGTGTTGACGAACGCGGTGGCGGCGAGCTCGCCCGACGAGACCGCGCTGCCCGCGTTGAAGCCGAACCAGCCCACCCACAGCAGCGAGGCTCCGACCACGGTCAAGGGCAGGTTGTGGGGCGGCATCGCCGTCTCGGGATAGCCGACCCGCTTGCCGAGATAGAGGGCGGTCACCAACGCCGAGATGCCGCTGGAGATGTGGACGACCGTGCCGCCGGCGAAGTCGAGGGCGCCGATCTGGGCGCCGATCCAGCCGCCGCCCCACACCCAATGCGCCAGCGGACTGTAGATGAACGTGGACCACAGCAGCATGTAGAGCGCGAAGGCGGGAAAGCGCAGGCGCTCCGCGAACGTGCCGGAGATCAGCGCCGGCGTGATGATCGCGAACGTCGCCTGATAGATCACGAACAGCATCTGCGGGATCGTCGGCGCGAGCGCGCTCGCTGTGCCGAGCACGCCGCTCAGGCCGAAGAACGAGGCGTTGCCGATCACTCCGCCGACGTCCGGGCCGAACGTGAGCGAGTAACCATAGAGCACCCACGTCACGCTGATCAGTGCTGCGCAGAAGAAGCTGTGCATGAGCGTCGACAGCACGTTCTTGGTCCGCACCAGCCCACCGTAGAACAGCGCCAACCCCGGAATCGTCATCATCAGCACGAGCGCCGAGCTGGTGAGCATCCAGGCGGTGTCGCCGGTGTCGAACTTCGGCGCCGCGGCTTCCTCGGCGAGCGCCGTCGCGGCGGTGGCCAAGAGCGCGGCGCTCACGATCGAGGCGAGCGGTGCGCGCCTCCTCGAGACTGGCAAGTCCAGCATGGCTCTCCTCCTAAGGGTCGAGGGGGCTGACTGTTTCATGACCTTCTCCCGTGTCGCTTGCGGTTGTGACGTCAGATGGCCTGCTCTCCGTGCTCGCCGGTGCGGATGCGGATCACGTCCTCGACGGGCAGAACGAAGATCTTGCCGTCGCCGATCCGTCCGGTGCGCGCGACCAGGGTGATCACCTCCGCCGCCTTGGTCGCCTGCTCGTTCTGCAGCAACAGTTCGATCTTGATCTTCGGCAAGAAGTCCACGACGTATTCCGCTCCGCGGTAGAGCTCGGTGTGACCCTTCTGGCGCCCGAAGCCCTTCACTTCCGAGATGGTCATGCCCTGGATCCCTTCCTTGGCGAGAGCCTCCTTCACCTCGTCGAGCTTGAACGGTTTGATGATGGCCTCGATCTTCTTCATTGGCCTCTCCTCTTCAAGCCGCTCAGAACACGTAGCTGGCGGCGATCGAGACGGTGTCCTGCAGATCCTTGAACCTCGGCGACGTGCTGGTCTCGCCGCTGGTCGGGTCGCTCGTGACGATCGAGCCGCTCTTCGCGAAGGCATCCTCGTCCGAGCCGTCGTGGCGGTATTCGGCCCACAACGTGAGCTTCTCGGTGACGAAGTACTTGCCGGTGAGCGTGATCTCCCACAACGTCTGGTCGGTGCCCGTGCGGGCGCCGCCGTCGTCCCGGAAGACCTCGCCGCGCAGGTAGGCGCCGGCCGGCACGCCGGTCAGGTCCTTGAGCGCCAGGCCGAGGATGCCGGAGAAGCCGTACCACTTCTCGCTGCCGCCATCGAGCGCGGCCGAGTTCTCGTGACCGTAGTCGCCGTTCAGCAGGATCGTCAGCGGATCGAGCGTGATCGTCGACACCACGTCGGCGACGCCGCGCGAGTTGCTGCTGGTGTCGCTCTGCTCGGGGCCATAGGTGCCGGCCACCAGCAGCGAGAAATTCGGGCTGGCGGTCCAGCCGACGTTGCCGAGCAGCGTCTTGCCGTCGTTGTTGTCGGCGACGTTGTCCCAGCCGTTGACGACGCCGATGTTCGTCGTCACGTGCTCGGAGAGCGGCACGCCGAACAGCACGCCGGTGTGGGTGAAGGGGATGGCGAAGCCGAACAGGAACGAGCGGCTGTAGTTCATGTTGCTCGGCGACTCGATCACTTCGGCGCCGAGCAGCGTGACGAACTTGCCGAGCTTCAGCGAGCCGCCGTGCGCCCACTCGGGGGCGTAGGTGACGTACGCCTCCTCGAGCTCGAAGTCGCCGCCGCTGTTGGTGATGCCGTCGAACTCACCGTCGCCCTTCCAGTCCGCTCCGATGCGGCTCGCGGTCTTGCCGAAGTCGAGCTTCGACGCGAACGACAGACCGGCCGGACCGGTCTTGGTGATGCCGAGCTGGAAGAGGTCGAGCGTCAGGCTGTTGTGGTCCTGGTCGAGGGAGCGCAGCGAGTTCGTCCGGTTGTCGGGCTCGTTGAAGTTGAACAGGTACGAGGCGTAGACCATGCCGCTCAGCCCGAAGTCCGCGAGCGCGCCGAGGCTCTTCTCGAGATCGCTGATTCGCTCGTCGATCGTCTTCGTCGGCTCCGCGGCGGCGTCGGCCGCCTGCGCGCCGGCCGGCGACCCGAAGCAGGTCGCCAGCGCCGCGGCCACCGCCCACAATGACCTTCCGTTCATGATCCCCTCCCGCGGTTGTCCGGCGGGTCCAGCGCCAGCCGGTTCGGCTTGGCTTCAAGCAAGACGGGTGCCAGCAGTGGTGGGCCGCGACTCGCGCGCGACAAGCCGTTGATCCGCTGGGCTTTTCGACCGCCCGCCGCCGCGGGCGCGGCCCGCCGTCGGCCGCGCGCGCCGCCTGTCCGTTGGGCGCTGCTTGAAAATTGGGCGCCGCGTGCGCGCGACCGCTCGCCCGCCGATCAGCGGGGCGGCCGCTTGGCCATCAGGATCCGCCGCCGCAGCGTGAGCACCGTCTCGTCTCGCTGGTTGCGGCAGCGGGTTTCGACGTAGAGCACGCCGCGGTCGGGCTTCGACCTCGACTCGGTCTTCTCCAGCACCGTGGACTCCGCGTACAGCGTGTCGCCGTGGAACGTGGGCGCCAGGTGTTTCACGGACTCGTACTCGAGGTTGGCGATCGCGTTCAGGCTCATGTCGGCGACCGACATGCCGACGGCGATCGCGAACACCAGCACGCCGTTCACCAGGCAGCGGCCGTGCTGCGTCTGCGCGGCGTAGTGCTCGTCGAAGTGCAGCGGGTTGGTGTTCATCGTGAGCAGCGTGAACCAGGTGTCGTCCGCGTCGCGAATCGTGCGACCCGGCCAGTGCGGGACGACTTCGCCCACCGCGTAGTCCTCGTAAAACCGACCGTGCTGCTGCATGAGCCGTCTCCGTCCGGGAACGATCGCCGACGCTTTCTTAAATGGCAGTTCTGTGACAAAGGCAAGGCGAGGGAGGCGGCCGTGCACTTCGAGCTGACGGAAACAAGGGTCCGGGAGATTCTCGCCGAGGCGGCGCGGCGGGCGCCGTCGATCGCGCTGCCCGAAGCGTCGGCCGGCGAGCCGTCGGTCGTCGACATGGCGGCGCTCTGGCTCTCGGCTCTTCCCGTGGAGGAGCTGCGCGCCGCGGCGGTCGCGCGGCGCGGCCCGCGCGCCGCCGATCTCGAGACGTTCTCGCCGCTCTACGTGACGAACACCTGCGACGCGGAGTGCAGGATGTGCGGCATGCGTCGCGACAACCCCGAGCTCGAGCGGGAGACGGCGAGCCCGGCGCAGGTGCAGCGGCAGCTCGAGACGCTGGAGCGCCGCGGGATCCGGGCGGTCGCGTTGCTCACCGGGGAATACCGGCGCGACACGCGCCGCTGGGCGATCGGGCTGACGCGCGACGCGCTCGGCCGCGCGCTGCGACTCGGCTTCCGCCACGTGCTGATCAACATCGGCTCGCTCGCCGAGGACGAGCTCGCGGAGCTGTTGGCCGACGTGCCGCGACGCGCGGACGGCCGGATCGCGCCGCGGCTGACGCTGTGCACGTTCCAGGAGACCTACGATCGCGAGACCTACCGCCGCTTCATGGGCGCGAATCCGGACAATCCGCGCGCCGATTTCGAGCGGCGGCTCGGCAACTTCGACCGCGCCGCTGCGGCTGGCATGCGGGCGGTGAACCCGGGCCTGCTGCTCGGTCTGTGCCGGGATCTCCCCTACGAGCTGGTGTCGATCGCGCTGCACGTCCGACACCTGCTGGCGCGCGGGCTCGAAGTGTTCGTGTCCGTCCCGCGGCTGCGCCAAGCGTCGGGCACGAGCAATGCCCGGGGCCTGTCCGACGACGAGTTCGTGAGGATGGTCGCGATCCTGTCGCTCGGCTTCCCCGAGGCCAAGATCGTGCTCACCACGCGCGAACCCGCCGAAATTCAACGCCGCGTGCTGCCGATGGCCGGGGTGCTGTCCGCCGGTTCGTCCGCGGTCGCCCCGTACACTGCGACCGGCGCGCGCTTCCCGCTCGAGGCCAGCCAGTTCGAGGTGATCGACCAGCGGCCGTTCGAGGAGATCCTCGGCGAGTACATCGCGCAGGGCGTGCGCTTCGAGAACTACGAGGCGCGCGCCGAATCTGCCGGGGCGCGGCCGCGGATTCCTCGCGAAGCGGGGCTCCCGGTCAGCCCCGGCTGAGACGCCGCCGCTCCAGGCCGGTGCGGACGATGCGACCGAGCACGGCGAGCGCCGTCGAGAGGCTCATCTTCGGCCATTCGAGCAGCGCCTCCATGATGCTCGCCGGCTTGCGTCCGGGCTTGCGCCAGTCGGCGATCTGCCCCGGTTTGTAGATCTTCGGCGTGCGCAGCAGCGCCGTCGGATCGAGCAGATCGCCGCGTCGCGCCCCCTGCGCCGCGACCGGTACGCCGAGCGCTTCACTCGCGGCGCGCACGGCCGCCGGGTCGACCGCCCGCGACCCGCCCTCGATCTCCACCCGGTAGACGACGTCTCGCTCGCGGAGCACCGCGAAGAACACGCGCGAGCCGTGGGCCTCGGCGAGCCGGTAACCGCAGTCGAGGATCTCGCTGGTGTAGAGCCGCTTGCCGCCGTACTCGGCGATCTCGTCCTGCCGGCCGAGCAGCTCGACCGCCGGCTCCGGCCGGCCGCAGGCGCAGGGAACCACGCGGATCATGTCGCGCGTCAGGTAGCGCACCAGCGGCATCGCCTTGGGGCCGAGGTGGGTGAGCGTGAACACTCCCGGCCGCCCTGGTTCGACCGCGTGCAGTGTCTCGGGGTCGAGCACCTCGGCGACGAACAGCCGGGTGTCGAGGTGCAGCGTGCCGCGCGCGCAGGAGGCGCCGAGGAACAGCGTCTCGTTCGAGCCGTAGATCTCGCGAACCGTGACCCGCCAGTCGCGCTCGACGATCCGGCGCATCGCCGCCGGCACGGGCGCGCCGGCGAGCACCGCCATCTCCAGCGAATCGAGCTCCTGGCGCGGATCGATGCCGAGCAGGAGCGCGAGCTCCCGGAGCAGGAACATCTCGAGCGGCAGGCAGGCCATGATCTGCGGTCGCAGCGCGCGCAGGAACTCGAGCGCGCGCGGGAAGGGTACGTCCCAGGAGAGGTTGCCGCAGGCGATGTGGCAGCCGCCCTGGAGCTGGAGCGCCGACTCGATGCAGAACGAGATCGGTGCGAACGAGGGGAAGCGGTCGAGGAAGATCTTGCCCGCCGTCCACTCCGGGAACCAGCGCCCGACCGACTCGCCCATGAGACGGAACTCTTCCTTGCGGTACCAGCAGGCGATCGGCTCGCCGGTGGTGCCGGTCGATTCGTGGTAGTGCCACAGCTCCTCGCGGGGCACGGCGATCATGCCGTGGGGCGTGCTCCGCCGCAGGTGCTCCTTGGTCGTGACCGGCAGGGCCGGCAGCTCGGCGAGCGAGCGGGCCTCGGCATTCTTCAGATGCGCGTCGTAGAACGGAGAGCGCCGCGCCAGGGCCAGCGTCTCGCGCAGCGCGGATTCGGCGTCGGGGTGTGTGGTGTACACGGGCGTCGTGCCGGAGCGGGCCGCTCAGAAGCGCGCCCATAGGGGCGTCGGGTTCGGCGGCAGCACGTCGATGACGACGTCGAACTGCCGCAGCAGCGTGCCCTCCGCCTGGCGCAGCGCGGCCAGCGACACGTTGTAGTCGATCAGCGCCTCGATCTCTGCGGCGCGCGCCGTGGTCAGCCGCTGCTGGAAATCGAGGATGTCCTTGGTGGTGGCCAGGCCCACGTCGTAACGCTTCTTCTCCTGCTCGAGGTTCTCCTGGGCCAGCTCGCGCGCCAGGCGCGAGGCGGTGATGCGCTTGGAGTTCGAGCGCACGTCGCCGATCGCCTTGCGTACCTCGAGCGCGACGTTGGCGAGCAGCTGCTGGTAATCCAGCTCGCCGCGGCGCACGTCGATCTGACTCTGCACGTACTCGGCTTCCGCGGTTTGATTGCCGAGCGGCATCGACAACGACAGCCCCGCCGAGTAGGAGTTGAAATCGTTGCTCTTCAGCCGATCGAGGGCGCGGCCGTAGTTCCCGGAGAAGCGCGTCACCACGGTCTCGCCCGTGCGGAATCCGGTCTGCGGCACGGCGTGCCCGGAGAGGCCGTTCAACCCGTAGCTCGCCTTGAGGTCGAGGCCCGGCAGCAGGTTGTTGCGCTTGATCTTGGCGAGGATCTTGCGATTCTCGACGTCGTAGCGGGCCTGTTGGACCTCCGGGCGACGGACGATCGCACCCTCGAGGATCTCCTGCTCGTTCGGTTCGACGTCGCGGATCTCCGGACTGTCGATGGGATCGATCGGCCGCGGCAGGAACGTCCCCTCGGGGTTCTTCTGCAGCAGCAGGCGCAGCGCATCCAGCGCGACCGCCAGCGCGTTCTCGCTGGAGATCACCCGCTCCTCGCGGCTGGCGGCGTCGGCCTGGGCTTCCTTGACCGCCACCGGGGGCAACGCTCCCGCGCGCACGCGCGCCTGGTTCTCGCTCACCAGCGTCTCGGCCAGGCGCAGGCCGTCCCGTTCGGCCTTGAGGTCTTCCCGCGCTTGCACGACTCGCCAGTAGGCCTCGACCACCTGGCGCACCAGCGCCACGGCGCGCGCCTCGTACTGGTAGTAGGCCACGCTCGAGGTGGCCTCCGCCGAGCGCACGACCAGCACCGTGAGATCGATGCCGAAGTTCTTGAGCAGCGGCTGGGCGAGTGAGAAGGAAACGGTCGGCGTGTATTTCGGGCGCAGCCCGGTGAACTGCGCGTTGCTGTCGATCTCCGTCGACTCTCCGGAGACGCTGAAGGTCGCGCCGCTGCGCAGCAGCTTGCGCAGCGACACGCCGAAGACGTTCTCGCGCTCGCGCAGCACGGGGGCGCCGGAGAGCGCCGAGCTGTTGGGAAGTCTCGTGCGCTCGATCGCGGCGCTGGCCTCGAGGACCGGATCGAAGATCCCGTTGGCGCGGTCGACGTCGGCTCGCGCGAGGCTCGGGCCGAGCCGCTCGGCGGCGATGCCCGGATTGTTCTCGAGCGCCGCGGTGACGGCATCGCGCAGCGACAGGCGCTCGACCCGGTCGTCGCGGCTCCCGAGGTAGTCCTTGGATTCGACCTGCGGCTGCACGTCCTCGATCGCCCACTGCCGCCGGATCTGCTCGCCGAGCGAGGGAATCCGTACGGGGGGGCTCGACGTCGGCTCGGCGCCGAGGGGCCGGGCCGCGAACGCACAGGCGAGCAGGGCGGCGGCGAGGGCGAGCATCCGATTCATGAGTCCTCCGTGCGCAGCGCGGCGCGACGATGCGAGGGCTTACGTGCGCGCGGAAGCGAAGTCAATTCGCGGTGATTTCAATTGTCTTCGCGGCCCCATTTCTCTAGCTTGCGGGCGGTGGAGGTTCGCTGGGCCAGACAGCTCTCCCGCCGCCCGGGCTGCTCGAGGAGGCCCACGGACCGCTCGCGCCCCGACAGCGCCGCCACTTGGAGAACATCTTGTCGTGCGGCCGGCAGCTGATGCAGCTCATCGACGACAGTCTCGACCTTGCGAAGATCGAGGCGGGGCGAATGGACCTTCGCGTGGAGGAGTTCTCGCTGCGCCAGATCATCGAGAGCGCGGCGAGCGTCATCGGGCCGCTGGCGCAGAAGAAGGGCCTGACGGTCGCGGTGACGGTCGAGCCGGACCTCGACCGCGTCGAGCTCGACGCCCGGAAAGACCCGGCAGATCCTCTACAACCTGTTGAGCAATGCCGTGAAGTTCACCGCTGCGGGCACGGTGTCGATGCTCGCCCGGCGAGTTCCCGCCGGGGGCGCCTCGGTCGAGGTCGTCGTGGCCGACTCCGGCATCGGCATCCGACCCGAGGATCAGCGGATGCCGCGATTGACTGTGCGCCGCTCATCGGCTAAACACCGCCGCTGGAAGTGCGCGACTGGCGAAGTGGATGCACCACGAGGGAGCGTGCTTCTTCCACCCGGGCAGCGGGTGGACGAATCGAGCGGGTCGTACGCCTGGGCCTCCGCGAAGTGAGCGATGAGGTGCCGGGCTTTTTTTTGCGACGATCGAGTCAGCCCAACGCCGAGGTAGATCCGTGATCAAGAGATACCTGTTGACCCCGGGGCCCACGCCGGTGCCGACCGAAGTCGCGCTGCGGATGGCCGAGCCGATGATCCATCACCGCACGCCCGAATTCAGCAAGATCTTCTCGGAGGTACGCGTCGGGTTGAAGGCGCTGTTTCAGACCGCCGAGGACGTGCTCGTGCTCGCCAGCTCGGGGACCGGCGCGATGGAGGCCGCGGTCGTCAACCTGTTGTCGGCCGGCGAGCGGGTGATCGTCGTCAACGGCGGAAAGTTCGGCGAGCGCTGGACGAAGATCTGCCAGAGCTACGGCGTCGAGGTCGAGGAGATCAAGGTCGAGTGGGGGGAAGCGGTGGCGGTGGACGCGGTGCGCGCGGCGCTCGAACGCTTCCCGGGCGCCAAGGCCGTGTTCGTGCAAGCGAGCGAGACCTCGACCACCGTGGTCCACCCCGTCGAGGAGATCGCCGCGCTCACCCGTACGCGCGACACGCTGCTCATCGTCGACGGCATCACCGCGGTCGGGGTGTTCGACGTGCCGATGGATCGCTGGGGCATCGACGTGCTGGTCACCGGATCGCAAAAGGCGCTGATGCTGCCGCCCGGCCTGGCGTTCCTCGCGCTCAGCGCCCGCGCCTGGAAGCGCGCCGCGCGGCCGCACCTGCCCGGCTTCTATTTCGACCTGATGCGCGAGCGGAAGAGCCAGGGCGAGAACACCACCGCCTACACGCCGGCGGTGTCGCTCGTGCTCGGGCTCCACGCCGTGCTGGCCATGCTCGAGCGGGAAGGGTACCCCAACGTCTTCGCGCGCCATGCCCGGCTCGCCGCGGCGACGCGCGCCGCCGGGGAAGCGCTCGGCCTGAAGCTCCTGGCGCCGCGGTCGCCGAGCCCGGCTGCCACCGGCCTCTACCTTCCGGGCGGGATCGACGGCGGCAAGCTCACCAAGTACCTGCGCGACCGGGTCGGCGTCAGCCTGGCGGGTGGCCAGGATCAGCTCAAGGGAAAGATCCTGCGCGTCGCCCACGTCGGCTATTTCGGCGAGTTCGACATCGTCACCGCGGTCGCCGCGATCGAGATGGCGCTCGGCAAGTTCGGCGCGCGCGTGGACTTCGGCAGCGGAGTGGCCGCCGCCGAGCGCGTGCTCGTCGAGGGCCTGCCGTCGGCCTGAGCCACCACCCGCAGCAGAGAAGGCGATCATGTCCAGCGAAACTTTCCGCGTCCTGATCACCGATTCGCTCGCCGAGCAGGGGCGGGCGATCCTCGAGCGCGAGCCGCGGATCGAGGTGGCGTACCGGCCGGGCCTGAAGGCCGACGAGATCTGTCGGGTGATCCCGGGCTTTGACGCGCTGATCGTTCGCAGCGGCACGCGCGCGACCGCCGAGATCATCGGCGCGGGAACCTCGCTCAAGGTGATCGGTCGCGCCGGCATCGGCGTCGACAACATCGACGTCGAGGCGGCGAGCAAGCGCGGCATCATCGTGATGAACACCCCGGGCGGCAACAACGTGACCACCGCCGAGCACACGTTGACGCTGCTGCTGTCGATGGCCCGCAACATCCCGCAGGCCGCGGCCTCGCTGCGGGCCGGTAAATGGGAGCGCGGCAAGTTCACCGGCGTGGAGGTCTGCGGCAAGACGCTCGGCATCATCGGCGTCGGCAACATCGGCTCGGTGGTCGCCGACAGGGCCCAGGGCCTGAAGATGAAGGTCATCGCCTACGATCCGTACCTCGCCGCCGAGGCGGCGGCGCGCGCCGGCATCGAGCTGACGAGCCTCGGCGACCTTTACGCGCGGGCGGACTTCATCTCCGTGCACACGCCGCTCACTCCGGAAACGCGCGGGCTGGTCGGCCGAGAGGCGTTCGCGAAGATGAAGAAGGGCGCGCGCATCGTCAACTGCGCCCGCGGCGGGATCGTCGACGAGGCCGCGCTCGCCGAGGCGATCCGTGCCGGGCAGATCGCCGGCGCGGCGCTCGACGTGTTCGTCGAGGAGCCCCCCGCCAAGGACCATCCGCTGCTCGGCCTCGACGCGGTCGTCGCCACGCCTCACCTCGGCGCCTCGACCGACGAGGCGCAGATCAACGTCGCCATCGCGATCGCCGAGCAGATCGTCGACTTCCTCACGCGCGGCGAGGTGCGGGCCGCGGTCAACTTCCCGAACCTGTCGGCCGAGAGGCTGGGGGTGCTCGGGCCGTTCCTGGTGCTCGCCGAGAAGGTCGGCTCGCTGCAGGCGCAGATGGCGGGCGGGGCGCCGCTCGAGGTCGACATCGAGAGCAGCGGCGAGACCGCCGAGCACGAGCAGGACCGCAAGGCCATCACCGCCTCGGTGCTGAAGGGGCTGCTCTCGCCGGTGATGGAGTCGGTGGTCAACTACGTGAACGCGCCGTTCATCGCCCGCGAGCGCGGCATCCGCGTGGTGGAATCGCGCTCGAGCGTGCCGTCGGACTTCCTGAACTCCGTCACCGTGCGGGTCAAGCGTGAGAGCGAGACCACGACCGTCGCCGGCGCGGTGTTCGGCAAGAAGACGCTGCGCATCGTGCGCATCAACAAGTTCTACATGGAGGCCGTGCCGCACGGCTACATCCTCATCCTCCACAACCGGGACGTTCCGGGAGTGGTCGGCGCGGTGGGCTCGCTGCTCGGCAAGCACGGCATCAACATCGCCGGGATCGAGCTCGGCCGCGACGAGAGCAAGCTGGCGATCTCCTTCTTCCACGTCGACGAGCCGATGCCGCCGGCGGTGCTGGCCGAGATCCGCGGGCTGCCGGCGATCACCTCGGCGCATCTCGTGCAGCTCTGATCTACTACGGCAGAATTTCGTCTCTTGGCACGACGAAATGAGATACGAGACCACAATAGGCGACCGCCGTTTGGTTGCGGCTGTGCCGCGCTGAGCTACTGGGGCACGACTCCGCTGTTCTGTACGAAGATATCGGACACGATGCCTCGGTACGCGACCATCGTTTGGTTGCGGCTGTGCTGCTGTGAACGGCCCGCGGGTCGGCGACGGGGCAGGGGAGCTCGATGACTGCCGCGAGAGTCGATGCGAAGACGCTGGTCGTCGTCGGCGCGCAGTGGGGAGACGAGGGCAAGGGAAAGATCGTCGACCTGCTCGCCGAGCGCTCCGACGTGATCGTCCGCTTCCAGGGAGGCAACAACGCCGGACACACGCTGGTCGTGGGCGGCGAGAAGACGGTACTCCATCTGGTGCCTTCCGGCGTGCTCCACCGCGGCAAGGTGTGCGTGATCGCCAACGGCGTGGTCGTCGATCCGCTGGTGCTGCTCGAGGAAGTCGACGCCTTGCGCGCTCGCGGGTTTCTGCCGCACGACGAGGACCTGCGGGTCGGCGAGCAGGCGCACTTGATCCTGCCGTACCACAAGGCGATCGATCTCGCCCGCGAGCGGCTGCGCGGCCAGGGCAAGATCGGCACCACCGGGCGGGGCATCGGCCCGGCGTACGAGGACAAGATGGCGCGGATCGGCATCCGCATCGTCGATCTCCTCGAGGAGGAGACCTTCCGCAGGAAGCTGCGCGCCAACCTCGAGGAGAAGAACGCTTACCTGCGGGCGATGCTCGGCGAGCAGGCGCTCGGGTTCGACGAGATCTTTGAGAGCTACCGCGCGATCGGCGAGCGGCTGCGGCCGCACGTCACCGACACCGCGCGGTTTCTCGATCGCGAGATCCGGCGCGGCCGCCGCGTGCTGTTCGAGGGCGCGCAGGGGACGATGCTCGACGTCGACCACGGCACGTATCCCTTCGTCACCTCGTCGAACTGCGTGGCCGGCGCGGCGCTGGCAGGCAGCGGCATCGCCCCGTCGCTGGTCGCTCGCACGCTCGGCATCACCAAGGCCTACACGACTCGCGTCGGCAGCGGCCCGTTCCCCACCGAGATGGAGGGCGAGCTCGGCGAGAAGCTGCGCCGCGACGGCGACGAGTACGGAGCCACGACCGGGCGCGCCCGGCGCTGCGGATGGTTCGACGCGGTGGTGGTGCGCCACGCGGCGCGGTTGTCGGGCCTCGACGGGCTGGCGATCACCAAGCTCGACGTTCTCGCCGGCATCGACCCGTTGCGAATCTGCGTCGCCTATCGCTCGGCGGGGGAGACCATCGACCACGTGCCGGCGAGCGTCGCCCGGCTCGGCGCGGTCGAGCCGGTCTACGAGGACCTGGCCGGCTTCGGGGAGCTGTCGCGCGGCGAACGGCTGAACGACCTGCCGGTCAACGCCCGCCGCTATCTCGAGCGCATCGTCGAGCTGACCGGCGTGCCGGTGCAGATCGTCTCCGTCGGCGCGCGCCGCGAGCAGACGCTCGTCATCGACGATCCGCTCGGCTGAGGCCCGCCGCCGTATCCGCCTCCGTCTCGCTAGAAGACGACCGAGGCGTCCATCAGCACGTTCGGCGTGAAGTTCGTGGTCAGCCCCTCGCGGTTGAGCGGTACGATCGCGTTGAAGCCGATCACCAGGTCGCGCACGACGTTGATCTTCAGTCCCGGGACGATCTCGAACTTGCGCACCTGGTCTTCGCCGAAGTACTCGAGGCGCGCGACCTGGTCGACGAGCAGCGCCACCCGCGGCAGGAGCTGCACCTCGGCGCCCACGGAATAGTCGAAGCGGTCGCGGTCCTGGTCCTCGGCGTCCGCGTTGAACCCCAGGTTCACGTGCGCGGCGAAGCGGGACTGCGAGGTGGACAGGATGACGCGCGGCTGGAACCGCCAGGCGCCGACGCCGAGCAGCTCTTCCTCGTCGCCGGTCGGCGTCAGCACGTTCAGCAGCAGGCCGGCGTCGATCGGGCCGGCGCTGCCGATGAAATACTTGGCGCGCACCTGGACGTCGCCGATGCCGATCTCGTCCTTGCCGTAGCGGATGCCCGGGAAGGACACGTCGCTGTAGGCCCGACGGTCCACGCTGGAGACTCCGCCGTAGGTGGGGACGTTGGGGTCGGCCTGGAAAACACAGCACCGGCCCTGCAGGGTGAAGACGTCGGCGGGAGTGAGCCGGGTGCTGCCGTCCGCTGCGCGGCTCTCGAGGAAGAACCGGTCGATGGCGGCGCCCCGGAAGTGCAGAGCGGCCATCGGGATGAACACCCCGACGTCGAGGTTGTCGAGAACGCCGAGCTGCACCGAGACCGTGCCGATGTGCTCGCGCAAGCTGATCTCGCTGAGCAGGATGTCACGCGCCACCCCGGTCGAGCCGTCGCCGAAGACCACGGGGATGTCGCCGGCGGAAAACGCCGTGCGCCGCAGCGGCGAATCGTCGAACTTCGTGTAGTCGACGTACGAATAGGCCGCGCCGATGGTCAGCACGTGCCGGCCGTTGGTGCGCGCGTTCTGGGACAGCGAGGGAGCGAGCGGCCGCTGCCAGCGGACCCAGGTTTCGAGCTTCTCGTCGTAGGTGTAGGCGACGCTCGTCGAACCGGACGGGAAGGGCACGCCGTCGATGGTGGCGCGGGCCTCCTCGGCGAACTGCCGGAAGGCGGGGAACGCGACGGTGCCGCTCGACAGCGCGCGCAGCTCGGGGCTGAGATTGACGAACGAGAAGCGCTCGACCGCCGAGAAGTATCCGGTCACCGACTGGTCGACGGGCCCGATCAGCGCCTCGCCGCCGCCCGCCCGGAACTCGCTGAGCGTCTCGTAGGTCTGCGCGCGGGCGAGGGCCGCGAATCCCAGGACCGCGATGATGGCGAGCCATCCCGAGCGCTTGCCGAGTATCGTGCGCATGCTCTTCATCTCCCCTCTCCCCTCCTCGGCGGACGGCGTTGGCGACAATGTGCCGAGTATGCCGATGGTCTCAGAGCGTCGGGCGGCCTGTCAAGAAACCGCCAACAGAAACCGCCGCCAACGCCGGCAACGGAAACCGCCGCGCGACTGCCGAGAGGGCGCCGCTCACGGAACCGCCACCCAGCGGCCGGTGCTGCGGCGCAGCGTCTTGGTGATGCGCGGCAGGGCGCGCTCCATCTCGGTCCCGCGCGGGTCGGTCCAGTGGTCGATGCGGTCGAAGCTCACGACCGCTTGATCGCCGCTCAGCTGTACCGAGGGATTGGAGCAGGACACCTGGAGATTGTTCATCGCCGAGAGCGCCTCGCTCAGGCGTGAGGCCTGGTCCTGGCTCGCGAGATGGCCGAGCGCGATCAGCGCGTCGGTGTCCTTGGTCTCGAAGGCGCGGCAGTACTGCTGGATCCAGGCCTGCGCCTCGCCGCGCGGGTCGGACGGCAGCGGGCGCCTCAGCTCCTCCACCACCGCCGGCGTCGGTGGTGGCGGCGGCTTGACGGACAGCTTCCAGGTGTTGGCGATGCTGGCGCCCCAGGGTGCCGTGGCGCGGACCTGCACGAGGTACTCGCCGGGACCGTTGGGCCGGAACTCGTACGCCGGGCCGTCGATGCCGGCGGCGGTCTGTCCGTTGACCTGCCAGACGAAGGACAGCTTCTCTGCACCCGAGTCCTTGATGGGAGCGTGAAAGCTGACCGGCCCGCCGTTCGGCCGCTCGACGCTGCGCGCGGCGGGCTCGAGTCTCGCGAAGCCGAGGGGAGGAGGCTCGATCTCGAGGTCCCAGGTGCGCAGCGACACCCGCTCCGCGGCGCGCTCGGCGACCAGCTCGAGCCGGCTCCGGCCCGGCGTCGCCGTTCGCTCGCGACCGAGCGTCACGCTTCCGCCCCGAGCGACCGGCTCGCCGCCGAGTCGCCACTCGAGCGAGGCCCCGTCGGGATCCTTGAGGGACGCCTCGAAGCGCGTCTCCGAGCCGGCGGCGATCTTCAGCGCCCTCGCGGCCGGCTTGGCACTGGCCAGCACCAGCGGCGGCGGCGGAGCCGCGGTGGGCTCGACCGCCGGCGGCGCGGTCGCCTCCGGCGCCGCCGGCTCGACGGACGCGACCGACGGAGCGAGGGTCGGCTCGACGAGCGGCTCGGGGGGCGCGACGGCGATCTCGGGGCTGGGCGGCGCCGGCGGCTCGACCGGAACCGCCATGGCCGACGTCGGCACGGCTCGTGCGAGGTCGGTTTGCGGCGGCGCAGTGGTCGGGCTCTTGCCGCGCGCCAGCACGAGAACCGCGACCAACGCGGCGACCGCGCCCGCGCCGACGCCGACCGTGCGCCAGGGGACCTCGCTCGTCGTCCTCGCCGGCGGCGCCGCGACGTCGCTGGCGATCGCTTGCACCGACGCCTCGATCTCGCTCAGCCACCGCGTCGACTCGGGCTCGTCGCCGGCCCGCAGCGCCGCCTCCAGCGTGGCGAGCGACTTGGCGATCGCCTTGCGGCGGCGCTGAACGGAGCGAGGGCTCGGCAGCGCGGCGAGCGCCTCGACGGCGACATCGCGCCGGCGCGACAGTGCGGCCAGCCGCTCGAGCCGCTCGCCGCGCTCGATCTCGGCGAGCAGGCTCTCGACACTCTGCGCCGCATCCGCGAACGCGGCCGTGGCCGTCGGGAGGTCCTCGGCGGCGAGCGCCCGCGCTCCTTCGTCGATACGGCCACGGGCGGCCGTGAAGGCCGGCGCGCCGGTCGCGCGGTCTCCGGCGCGGGCGGCGCTCTCGATCGCCGCTTCGGCGCGGTGGCGCTGAGCCTCCGCCTCGATGCGCCGTCGCTCGCGCTCGAGCTCGGCGCGGGTATCGGCGATGTACCGCTCCAGCTCGGGCAACGAAGCCTCCAGCGTGCGGATGGCGGCGCCGAGGTCCCCGCGGTTCGCTTCGTCTTCCGCCGCCGCGAACGCGGCGAGCAGGCGACGGCCAGCGCGCGAGTGGCGCGCTTCGGGGCCGAGCGCGCCGAGATCCTGGCTGAGGGCCATCGCGCGGCGGCGGAGCTCGCCGAGGCGAGCCACGAGGCGCTCCTGCTCTTCGCGGGCGGCGATCGCATCGGCGAGGCGGCCGAACCGCTCGGCCGCCTCCTGCAGTCGAGGCAGGGCCTCGGCGAACTCGCCGCCGGCGAGCTGGCGCTCTGCGCCGGCGCCGAGCGCGGCCGCGTCGCCCAGCTCGTCGGCCTCGGCGCCGCGTGCAGTGCCCGCGCCGGCCAGCCGCGCGCGCGCCTGTGCGAGGGCTTCGAGCGCCTGACGCGCCGCGGGTTCGGCCTGGCGATCGCGCTCCGCGGCGTGCCGGCGGCGCTCGCTCTCCGCGACGCGCTCCGCGACCTCGGCCTCGAGCTGCTCGACCGCCGACAACGCTTGCGCGAGCTCGCCGGCGGCCTCGACGAGCTGCCTTCGCTCCGCGAGCTGCCGTGCCCGCTCGGCCGCCGCGCGGGCCTTGGCGTGCGCGGCGGCGGCGAGCTCGACGCCGGGCGCGGACTCGACCGAGGCGAGGCGCGCCGACAGCGTCGCCGTCAGCTCGCCGACCCGGCGAGCCACGACCTCGGAGCGGCGCCGCTCGAGGGCGGAGAGCGCGCTCGCAGCCTGCTCGACCGCGGCACGAGCGCCGTCGAAATCGCCGCCGGCGGCCGCGTCGCGGGCCGCCCGGGCGCCGGCCTCGACGGGCCCGAGATCGGCGCCGCCGGCCGCCTCGCGCAGCGACGCGGGGAGCCGCGCCAGCTCGGCGCGGTGCGCGGCGAGCGCGCCTTCGAGGCGCTCGCTGGCGGCGGTCGCTTCCCGGCGGCGGCGCTCCTGGCTGGCGCTGGCCTCCGCCTCCCGCCATGCCCGCTCCGCCTGGGCCAGCGCGCGGGCCCCGCCCGTCAGGTCGTCGGCGGCCAGCGCCTTCTCGAGCGCCTGCATCGCCTGCTCGGCCGCGGACAGCAGCGGCGTGGCGATCTGCGCGGCCTCGGCGGCGAGCGTCGTCGCCCGCAGCTGCGCCAGCGACGAGAGGCCGGCGCGAAGGCGGGCACGCTCGCGAGCCTCGGCGGCATCCTCCGCGGCGCGGGTGAAGGCCTCGGCGGCGCCGCGCAGCGCCGGCACCGCCTCCTTGAAGCGGCGCGCGGCAATGGCGGCGTCGCCCTGCGCGAGACGCTCGTCCCCCTCGGCGAGCTTCGCCGCCGCGAGCTGCTCGGCGCCGGCGGACACGGCGCGGGCGCGCTCGGTCCCCGCGAAGGCGCGCGCGTTCGCCGCGTCGGTGGCGGCGCGCTCGGAGTCCTCGTCGAGGATCCGCCGCATCACCGCGCGCATCTCGGTCACGCTCGCGAACCGCTGCTCCCTCTCGACCGCCACGCAGCGCTGGATCAGCTGGCGGAAGCGCTCGGGCGTCTCCTCCGGGAAGGCGATCGGATGGTCCTGGACGTCCCGCTGCATCATGCGCATCAGCACGCTGTGCTCGGAGAGGCCGGCGAACATGTGTCGTCCGGCGTAGATCTCGAACAGCACCATGCCGAGCGAGTAGATGTCGGCGCGCGGGTCGATGTCCTTGCCGCGGCGCACCTGCTCGGGCGAGGCGTACTTCACGGTGCCGATCACTTCGGTCAGCGTGTGTCCGGAATCTTCGGCCGAGATCACCTTGGCGATGCCGAAGTCCATGATCAGCACTTTCATGCGACGCTCCCCGCCCTGGGTCTCGACCCGCACCATGACGTTTCCGGGCTTGATGTCCCGGTGCACCATGGGCTGCGGACGATGGGTCTCGGGGTTGACGAAGCCGTGGGCGACCTCCAGGCCGCGCGCCAGCTCGATGCCGATCTCCATCACCTCGGACAGCGGCAAGCCGCGGCCGCGCTCAGCGACGTAGGAGGCCAGGTAGTCCTTCAGGGTCTGCCCCTCGATGAAGGGCATGACCAGGTAGGGGAACTCTCCCTCCTCGCTGTAGGAGAGCACGGGAACGATGTTCTCGTGCTCGAGCATGCACATCTTCTCCGCTTCCTGGCGGAAGCGAGCCATGACGCCGGCGTCGCTGGCATACTGCGGCAGCACCGTCTTCAGCGCGCGGATCCGGCTGACGGCGCCGACCTGCTCGCGGACCTTGTAGACCAGGCCCATGCCGCCGAAGCCGATCACCTCGACGACCTCGTACTTGCCGCCGACCTTGGCGCCGGCCGAGAGGATGGAGGGTTGAGCCATCCGCGGGTCAGTCCGGCGCGCAGCGGACCGCGATCACCGTCGCGTTGTCCTTGCCGCCGGCGCGGTTCGCCGCCTCGATCAGCTGGCGGCAGACGGCCTGCGGATCGGCCGCGTGCGTCACCAGGATCGCGCAGATCTCCTCGGCGGCGAGCATGCCGGAGATGCCGTCGCTGCACAGCACGTAGACGTCCTCGGCCTCGACCGTGATGCGTCGCACGTCGGCGGTGGCGTCTCCGCCGGCGCCGAGCGCCCGGGTGAGCACGTGGCGATACGGGTGTGCCTTGGCCTCGGCCTCGGAGATCTCGTGATCGCGCAACAGATCGTTGACGATCGTGTGGTCGCTGGTGAGCAGCTCGAGCTCGCCGCCCCGCAGCCGGTAGGCCCGGCTGTCGCCCACGTGCACCACGGCGCCGCCGCTCTGGCCGTCGAGCAGCAGGGCGACCAGCGTCGTCCCCATGCGCTCCAGCGCGGCGTCGCTCGCGGCGCGCTCGAGGATCCGCTGGTTGGCGCGGCCGACCGCGTCGACGAAGCGTGCGAGCGCCGCATCGAACTCGGCGGTGGGTCCCGGCGGCGGCAGCGACTGCTGGATGGTCGCCACGGCGGTCTCGCTGGCCTGCTTGCCGCCCTTGTGGCCGCCCATGCCGTCGGCCACCACGAACAGGTTGTGCTCCGGGAAAAGCCCGCTACTGTCCTGATTCTCCTGGCGAACACGCCCGATGTCGGACAGGGCGAAACCGTGGATTCTCATTCGCTGCGCCGGGTGCTTGCGTCCACGACCAACCCCAACCCCATCGTCAGAAAGAAGGCTTCCAGCACCTCGCTGTCCCCGAAATTGTACTCGACCAGGCCGGCCACGTGAAAGCCCACGAAGGTCGCCAGCACCGCCACCGCGACCGGCTGCAGGATCGCGTCGTCGCGAGAATTTCGTCGGTAGGCGCGCCACGATACCGCGGCGAAGCGCGCCATCCACCACAGGAACGCGGCCAAGCCCAGGAAACCGCCCTCCAGGGTGACTTGCAGGAGGTTGTTGTGCGCGTGCTTGTGGTGCTGGGGGATGTTGGGATAGTCGCGCAGAATCGCACCGTTCTTCCGTCCGACGCCCATCGGAAAACGCTGCACGACGTCGACCGCCGCGAGCCAGATGTCGTGGCGATTCCCCGGCAGGAGCAGGTCGCGGGCGGAGTTGGCGATCCGCGCCCGCACCGGCGAGACGGCGACCACGGTCACGACGATCAGCGCGGCGGCGATCAACCCCACCCGCCGCGAGATCAGCGCGGCCACCGTGCCGACCGTGGCGACGACGCCCAGCCAGACCCCGCGCTTCAGGTTGACGATCAGCGCGAGCACGTAGACGACCAGCGCGAGCCGCGGCCGCCACCCCGGCGCCGCTCCGTGCATCAATCGGGGAAGGACGAGGCCGATCGCGAACAGCAGCTGGCCCGACTGCGTCATGTGGCCGAGGAACAGGCGCGGGAATAGCGACGGCGCGGCGGCCCCGAGGACGGTATACCCGGCGGTCACGGCGGAGCCGGCGAGAAAGCACGCGATCAGCTTCGAGGCCCGCTCGGGCGTGCTCGCGTGGACGTAGACCAGGTAGACGATGACGATCTGGAGGTACGACCGCAGGCCCCACAAGCTCGCCCGCGTGTCGAGGCCGACGACGGCGGCGAGCAAGGCGCTCAGGGCGAAGCCGGCGATCGGCGCGTCGAGCGGCGTGGGCGCACGCGGGAAGCCCCGCGCGCGCCACTCGGCCGCCGCCGCCACGGTGGTCAGGGTCAGCAGCAATTGGGCGATGAAGATCGAGAACGGGACGGAAAACGCGAACGCGCAGAGCAGCCACCACACCGCGGATCGCAGCTCCACGCCGAGCCAGGCGAGCCGCGGCTCGGGCGGCCCGCCGGGGGGGCGAGCGGCGACCACCTCGCTCACCATCCGGCCGCCACGCCCCCCTTGCGCGGATCCGCAGCGCCGACCAGGCCCCGCGCGGTGACCTGCACGGCCTGGACCGCACCCAGGTCGCGCGCGGGCGCGAGATCGTGACCGAGCTTGCGGAGGCCCGCGACCAGCGCCGGAGCGAGCGTCGGCTCGAAGAACAACCGGTCCGGGACGGCCTGATGGTGGATGCGGGGTGCGGCCACGGCGGCCTCGAGCGGCATGCCGAAGTCGATGACGTTCACCAGGGCCGCGACCGCCGCCGTGATGATGCGCGGCCCGCCCGAGCCGCCGAGGGCGAGCACCGGTGCCCGCTCGCGCAGCACGAGCACCGGGCTCATGCTCGACAGCGGGCGCTTGCCGGCGCCGATGGCGTTGGCTTCGTTGCCGACCAGCCCGTACACGTTGGCGGCGCCGGGTGCGGCGGAGAAGTCGTCCATCTCGTTGTTGAGGATGATCCCGGTGCCCGGCACGACGACCATCGAGCCGAACCCGGTGTTGATCGTCGAGCTGACGGCGACCGCGTTGCCGTGCTCGTCCATCACCGAAGTGTGCGCGGTCCCGCCCTGCCCGGGAGTCGCAGCGGCGCCCGCCGTGCCGCCCGCGGCGATCTCGCGCCGCAGCTCCGCGGCGTGCTGCTGCGAGACCAGCCGGGCGATCGGCACGTCGGTGAAGTCCGGATCGCCGTAGAATCGGGCGCGGTCGTGAAAGGCCGCGGCCTCGGCCTGGGCGATCCGGTGGAGCGCGAATGCGCCGCTCAGCCCCGCGCCGCGAAGGTCGTAGCCGGAGAGCACGTTCAGGATCTCGAGCACGACGCCGCCGCCGGTCGGCGGCGGGGCGGCGATCACCGTCGCGTCGCGGTAGCGAGCGTGCAGCGGCTCGCGCAGCCGCACCCGGTAGTCGCGCAGGTCCTCCGCGGTGAGTAGGCCGTGCTGCCCGGCGATCGTACGGGCGATGCTCTCGGCGAGCGATCCCTCGTAGAACGCCTGCTCCCCGCCCTCCGCGATCGCCCGCAGCGTGGCGGCGAGGTCCGCCTGCGCCAGCCGCTCGCCCTCGGCGAACGGCGCTCCGTCGGGCTTCAGGTAAATCGCCGCGAGATCGGCGTGGCGGCGAATCTCCTCGGCGTGGCGATGCAGCTCCTCCGCGAGGTGGCGCCCCACCGGGAAGCCTTGCGCGGCATGGCGGATCGCCGGCTCGAGGACCGTCGCGAGCGGCAGCGTCCCGAAGTCGCGCAGCAAGCGCGTCAGGCCCCGCACCTCTCCCGGCACGGCGACGGCGAGAGCGCCGCGCAGCGACAGACGGGGGTCGACTTGGCCGTCGCGTACGTACATGTGCGCGGCCGCGCCGCGCGGCGCGGTCTCGCGGAAGTCGAGCACCTCCAGGCGGTGCGATCGGGCGTCGTGCACGAGCGCGAACCCTCCGCCGCCGATGCCGCAGGAGGACGGGTTCACCACGCCGGTGGCGAACACCGCGGCGACCGCGGCATCGACCGCGTTGCCGCCGCGGCGAAACATCTCCACACCGGCCTGCGCGGCGAGCTCGTGCTCGGCGGCCACCATGCCGTGCGCCGCGGCGGCCCACAGCGGCCGCTGCCCGGCGAGTAGGGTGAGCAGGACGAATGCGAGCAAGCGACGCAAGGAGTCTCTCGGTGTCGGCGAGACGATGCGGGACGCCTGCTTGTAATCGGCGATGATGGCCATTTCAACCGTGATGATTTATGTACGGCGCGAGATGGCCGGCGAGGCGAGAAGCCCGGTTTCCGCGGGCCCCGCGGAGGAGGAGTTCCTCGAGAAGAGCTTCTACCTCGACGAGTTTCACGAGAAGACCCTGCTGTTCGCCGTCGCCCCCGGCCCGGTCGACGAGGGCGAGCTCGCGAGCTTCTCCACGACCGCCCGCGAGCTGATTCGTGAAGACGCGCGCTTGATCGTCGTGGTCGGCGACGCGGAGACCGCCCGCAAGCTCGAAGGGCGCTTCCGCCGCTTGGCGTCGGCGAGCCTCTCCGAGCCGCTGTTCGCGGAGGACGAGGAGCGGCGGCGGCGGACGATCGTGGTCGAAGCGCGGGCTGCCGAACCGGAGATCGAGTCGCTCCTGCGGCTGTGGAGCCTGCTGCGCGCAGGGCCGATCGCGGTCGTCTGGATGCCGGACGCGGCGTGGATGGCGATCGCCCGCTACGCGGTGAAGCTGGCGGCGCGATTGAGGGTTCACAAGCTCGTGCTGGTGGACCCCGAGGGCGGCGTCGGCGGGGATCGCGTGCTCTCCTTCCTCGACGAGAGCGTGCTCGAGACGCTGCTCGGCGCCGGCCAGGCGGAGTGGGCGGGGCTCGGCCACCGCCGGCCGCTCATCCAGGTGATCCGCGAGGGACTGATCGACGGCGTGCCGTCGATCAACCTGTGTACGCTCGGCGGGCTGCCTCGCGAGCTCTACACCTACGAGGGGTCCGGGACGCTGTTCACGCTCGAGGACTACTGTCGCGTGGAGCCGCTCGGGGTCGACGATTTCCGCGAGGTCGAGCGGCTGATCGAGCGCGGCCAGCGCGATGGGTTCTTGAAGATCCGCAGCCGGGAAGAGATCGGCGAGATCCTCTTCACCGGGTTCGGCGCGACCATCGCCTCCGGCCATCTGGCCGGGGTCGGCTCGCTGCTCTGCGATCGCTATCGGGGCGAGCGCGCCGGGGAGGTGGTGGCGCTCTACACCGTGAGCCGGTTCAAGGGCGAGGGCGTGGGCGCCAAGCTGCTCGCGCGGATCTTGACCGATGCGCGGCGTCGGGAGCTGTCGAGCGTCTTCGCGTGCACGACCGAGGAACGGGCCGCGCAATTCTTCCTGCGGCACGGATTTCGCGTCGTGAGCCCGGCCGACGTGCCGGCCGCGAAGTGGGTCGGTTACGATCCCGAGCGCATGCGGCGGCTGGTGGTCTTGCGGCTCGAGCTGTGAGCGATCCGCTCGCATACGTCGGCCTCGATCTCGGCATCAGTACGACGGATGCCGTGGCCGGCTGGGCGGGCGAGCGGTCCGTCCACGTGCCGACCGCGCCGCCCGAGGAGAGCGCGCGCGCCGCGCTGCGCCTGCTGCTCGAACGAACGGGCTCGCCGCCGGGCACGCTGGTGATCGCCGCCACCGGGGTAGGGGCGCAGCGGCTGCCGCGGCGGTTGGACGGCTGCGAGGTTCGCCGCGTGGCCGAGATCACCGCGATCGGCCGGGGCGGCCTCGGCCTCGCTGGAGGACGCGAGGCGCTGGTGGTGTCGCTCGGCACCGGCACGGCGATGGTCTCGGTGCGCGGCGCCGCGATCGAGCACGTCACGCCCGGAAACGGCGTCGGCGGCGGCACGCTGCTCGGGCTCGCCCGCGCGCTGCTCGGCACCGACGACGTGAGCGAGATCAGCCGCCTCGCGGAGCGCGGCGACCGCACGCGGCTCGACATCACCATCGGCGAGGTCTGCGGCGGTTCGCTCGGCGCGCTGCCCGCCGACGGGACCGCCAGCAACTTCGCCAAGTACGCCGCCGGGGCCCGCCGCGAAGACGTGGCCGCTGCGCTGCTCAACCTGGTCGCCGAAGTCGTGCTGTGGACGGTGCTGCTCGGCTTGCGGGCCGCGACGCAGAGCCGCGCGATCCTGACCGGCAGGCTGCTGCTCGTCGAGCCGATCCGGCGCCGCATCGACGAGATCGGCGCTCGCCTCGGCGGCGCGCTGGTGGTGCCACAACGCGCCGCGGTGGCTTCGGCGCTCGGCGCCCTCTGGTCGGCGCGCGAAGGGGTCGCGGAATGAAGGCGGGGCGCGCGGCGCTGCTGGCGCTGGCGGCGCTGGCGGCTTGCCGGCGAGGCCCCGACCGCGCCGCCGAGCAGATCCTCGAGCAGGTGATCGAGTCGGGGGGACGGGAAGCCGAGGTGGCCATCGATCGGGATCGTGGATCGATCACCGTGCAGCTCGGGCGTGCGACGGCGCCGCCCGGCTGGCCTTCGGGGGTGCCGATCTACCCGCACGCCAGTCGCGCGAAGGTCGAGCACGGCGGCGGCGACACGCGGCGGCTGTGGGTGGCGAGCGACGATCCGGTAGACGATCTCGCCGCCTTCTACCGTCGCGAGCTCGGCTCGGCGGGATGGCAGGTCGAGGAGGGAGCGCCCGGTGCCCGCCGCTGGGCGGCGCGGCGCGGTGCGGAGAGCCTGCGGCTCCGCTTCGTTCGCCGCGCCGAGCACGGCGACAGCCGCGCCGAGATCGAATACGAGGTCGGCTCGTAGCCCGGCGCAGGAGGCAACGATGGCGGTGTACCTGAAATCGGTGGCGTCTCTGATCGTGCTGCTCGGGGTGCTGAGCGGCGCTCGCTTCGCCTCGCTGGTCGCGCGCGACGAGAGGTTCCGCAACGCGGCGCTGATGCGCGAGCGCAACGCCGGCAACGTCCTCTTCGAGTCGGAGTATCGCGTCGCGCAGGCCGCGCACGTTTTCTTGATCTACTCCGCGGCGGGCTGCTTCCTGATCGCGCTGGTCGGCGGGTCGCTGCTGTGGGGGCTCGGCGCGCTGCACGCGAAGATCGACCGAGCGGCTTGACGCTCAGACGGCGGGCGGCGCCGGCTCGGCGCGCACCGTGATGTCGATTCTCAACTCCTCGGAGAGTCGGTCGAGCGCGGCTTCGAGGTCGGCCAGGCGCACGGAGACGGGCAGGCCCATCTCGATCCGCATCGTGTAGAGCGGCGTGCCGCTCTCCGGCTCGGGTCGCAGGTAGGTCTTCATCTCGCGGATCGTGACGTCGCGCTCGGCGAGCAGCCGACAGACCCGGGCGACCAGCCCCGCGCGGTCGACGCCGGTGGCGAGCAGCTCGTAGACGTCGCGCTTCTCGCCGTGCCCGTACGGCAGCGGCGGGCCCTCGAGCGGGCGGAAGAACACGGTGAGGCGGCGCTCCCACTCGAGGCGCTTGCACGCGGACGACAGCCGCCGCTCGAGGTCCTCGCCGTCGCCGGTGAAGAGCAGGAGGACGGCGAACTCGCCGCCGAGGATCGTCATGCTCGAGTCCTCGAGGTTGCAGCCGTGCTCGTAGATCAGCTCGGCGAGGTCGGCGACGATGCCGGGACGGTCCTTGCCGATCGCCGAGAGCGCGTACCATCGCTTCATGAAGGCGACGCATAGGAGAATCGGGCGCGCGAGACAAGCGGGCGCCGGCGACGGGCAATTGCCCGTCCGAGGGAATCCCTGTAGACGCTATGGCCGGCGCGAATGTTCCTCTCGGAGTTCGATTCCAAGCGGTTGCTGCGCGAGTACGGCATCGGCACGGTCGAAGAGGCGCTGGCGCGCGAGGCGGACGAGGCCGCACGGCGAGCGGGCGAGCTCGGCTATCCCGTGGCCGTGAAGCTCTGCGCCGCCGGGCTCGCGCACAAGACCGAGCGGGGCCTCGTACGGCTCGGCTTGGCCGACGAGCCCGCGGTGCGCGCCGCGGCCGCGGATCTGCTCGGCCGGCGGGAGCCGGGGGAGGGCGACGCCCGACTGCTCGTGCAGCGCATGGTCGGCGGCCGGCGCGAGCTGATTCTCGGGCTCACCCGCGACCGCCAGTTCGGTCCCTGCGTGATGGTCGGGTTCGGCGGGATCCTCGCCGAGGCCGTCGGCGACATCGCCTTCCGCGTCGCTCCGCTGTCGCGGACGGACGCCCTGGAGATGCTCTCCGATTTGCAGACCGCGCACCTGCTCGACGCCTTCCGGGGCGAGCCCGCGGTCGACCGCGAAGCGCTGGCCGCCGCGCTCGTCGCGCTCGGGCGCATCGGCGTCGAGCATCCGGAGGTGCGTTCGATCGACGTCAATCCGATGATCGTCTGCGGCGACCGGCCGGTCGCGGTCGACGCGTTGGTGGAGCGCGAGTGAGCACGATCGAGCGCTTCCGGCCGCTGTTCTTCCCGAGAGGGGTGGTGATCTCGGGAGTGTCGGTGCACCCGGGGAAGTGGGGCTTCCTGTTCCTGCACCACCTCGTGCGGTTCGGTTACGAGGGGAAGGTCTTTCCGATTCGCCGCGACGGCGCCGAGGTGCTCGAGCGGCGGAGCTACCGCTCGATCGAGGAGATCCCCTCCGGGGAGGCGGATCTGCTGCTGGTCTGCACGCCGACGGCGATCAACGAGGGGCTGCTACGGGCCGCCGGCCGCAAGGGCGTGCGCGCCGCCTTCGTCGCCGCCGGCGGCTACGGGGAAACCGGCGAGGAGGGCGGGCGGCTCGAGCGAGCGCTGGTGGCGGCCGCCGACGAATCGGGCATGGTGCTGGCGGGACCGAACGGTCAGGGCCTCGTGTCCACCGGCGCGAAGCTCTGCGCGCAGATGGCCGCGCCGTATCCGCCCCCGGGGCGGATCTCCGCCGTCAGCCAGAGCGGCAATCTCCTCTCCTCGTTCGGTCACTACGCGACGATGACCGGGGTCGGCATCTCCAAGGCCATCTCGTGCGGCAACTCGGCTCAGCTCGGCATCGACGATTACCTCGAGTACTTCGCCGACGATCCCGACACCGCGGTCTCCTTCGCCTATCTGGAAGGCGTCCGTGACGGGCGGCGGTTCTTCGAACGGGTGCTGCGCTGCTCCCGGCGTAAGCCCGTGGTGGTGCTCAAGGGGGGGGGCACGCCGCGTGGGCAGAGTGCGGCGTCGAGCCACACCGGATCGCTGGCGAGCGACGACCGGGTCTTCGATGGCTTGTGTCGGCAGACCGGCATGCGGCGCGCCGAGACGCTCGAGGAGGCCTACGAGGCGGCGGCGACGTTTGCCACGCAGCCGCTGCCGCGCGGCAAGCGGGTATTGATCTTCACGGCCGCGGGCGGATGGGGCGTGCTGTGCGCCGACGCCTGCGTGCGCGCCGGACTCGAAGTGGTCGCGCTGCCGCCCGATCTGCGCGCCGAGGTCGACGCTCTGCTGCCGTCCCGCTGGAGCCGCGGCAACCCGGTGGACATGGCCGCCGGAGAGTCCCGCGAGACGATTCCGACGCTGCTCGATCTGGTCACCCGCCATCCCGACGTCGACGCCGTCCTCTATCTCGGGATCGGGATCCAAGCGGCCAACGCCGAGGTGCTGAGGAGCGGCCCGTTCTACCCGCGGCACGGCCTCGGCCGCATCGTCGCGTTCCACCAGCGTCAGGAAGCACGCTACGCGGAGGCGGCGAAGGAAGTGAGCGAGCGCTACGGCAAGCCGGTGCTGTGCGCGAGCGAGCTGGTGGTCACCGATCGCGCGGGGCGCAACCCGGCTCCGCGCGCGGTTGCGGCGGGCGGCCGGATCCTCTATCCGTCCGCGCACCGGGCGGTGCGGGCGCTCGCCCACCTCGTCGGCTACGCGGGGTGGCGGCGGCGGCGCGGACTGTAGCCGCGCCGCGAAGCTCCCGGCGTGGGAGAGGCGGCGAGGCTCGTCGGCGGGCACGGGCGACAAAAAAGGGCGGGATTGCTCTCCGCCCTTCTTCGCTCATCCCATGCTGGAGGTCAGGCACTCTTGAACAGACTCTGCATCTTCATCGCCAAGCCCATGTCGCCGGCGATCTTCAGCTTTCCCTGCATGAACGCCATCTGGCCGTTGAGCTTGCCGAGGGTCAGATCCACGTAGTCCTTGGCCGCCATCGTCATCGTCATCTTCGGCGACGGATGCGTGCCTTCCTTCACCTCCAAGGCCCCGTCCTTGATGACCGCATGATATTGCCCGCCGTCGTCTCCGGTGAGATTGAATTGAATCACGGCGTCCAACCCCTTGGCCGCGTCCTTGTTGAAGCGGTTGGGCATCTCCTTGAAGATGTCCTTGACGGTGACGTCTGCCATTGCTCTCTCCTCCTTGCCGAGGGCTCTGGATCAAATGATTGAATCTACATAGTAAGCCCCGTCGCGCGGTGTCAAGAGGCGGACGCGTGCGTGCGACCGCGGGCGGCGCGATCGGCTTCGTCGACGAGCTGGATCTCGTCGTAATGCACCGACCAGTTCGTACCGTTGTCCCACAAGACACGCAGCGGAACGTTGAAGCCGTCGCGAAACTGGCCCGTGACCGTTCCGCGCTCGCCGCGTCGCAGACGCAGGTATTGGTCCTTGAGGTGGACGACAAGCTCGACCCTCTTGCCCAACCAGCTCTCTCCGCTCATGAAACCTGCCTCCCGCTCGAGTCTCTCGGGCTCGACAAAGACGAACGACCGTAGCAACAAAGGGCGCGGGTTTCAATCGGCGAAGCGCCGCCGGGCGGGGCGCCGCGCGGAGTGGAACGAGAGGGGGCAACGGCATGACGGCGGAGACGTTTCGCAAGGATCGGTACCTGCGGGCGTGCGGCTACAACTTCTACGTGTGGGCGGGCGTCAACCTGCTGGTGACCTGGCCGCTGTGGTCCGCTCTGCGCGGCCACGCGTGGCCGCTGTGGCTCGCGGTGCTCGAGCCGTTCGCCCTGGTCGCGACCGGTGTCGTGCTCTCGGCGCTGAACGACAATCGCGTCGAGAAGATGTGGGGCCCGCCGAGCGAGCAGGCCGTCGTCGAAGCCGGGAGCTTCTGGGGGCCGGTGCTGCTCGTCGCCCTCTCCCTGACCGTGGTGTTCTCGGTGCGCGGCCCGGTTGCCTACGTCCAGCCGGTGTGGCTGCTGCTCGTCGGCGCGGCCTACTGGACGTGGGGAAACTTCGCGGTCCCGGAGTTTCGCTGGTTCGGGGGAACTCTGGTTGCGGCCGGAACGATGGCGGGGCTCGCCGTGCGGCCCGACCCGGCCTTCCCCGGCCTCCCCTCCCGGGAGGCGCTGCTCGTGTGGATGCTGTTCATGGGAGTTCTCTGGTTGCCGTTCGGGGCCTACATCAACCGCAAGTACGTCTACCCGCCGCCCGCCGAGCGCTCGCGTCCGTAGAGCGCCTGGTAGATCCTGTGGTTCTGCAGCACCCGCTTCACGTAGCCGCGGGTCTCGCGGTAACTGATGCTCTCGACGAACTCGTCGTCCTCGAGGCCCGCATAGCGGCGTTGCCACTTGTCGACCGCCGCTTCGCCCGCGTTGTACGCGGCGAGCGCGCGCGGCAGGTTGCCCTGGTAGCGGTCGAGCAACTCGCGGAGGTAGGCGGTGCCCAGGGACACGTTCGCCGTGGGATCCGCCAGGCGGCCGTCGTGGAAATCGCCTAGACCGATGCTCGCGGCCAGGCGTTCGCCGGTCGGCGGCAGGATCTGCATCAAGCCGACCGCGTTCGCCGCAGAGCGCGCTCGGCTGTCGAACAGGCTCTCCTGGCGGATGAGTGCGACCACGAGATGGGGATCCAGCGAGCGCCGCGCCGCCTGCTCCTCGATCACCCCCCGGAAGCCGAGCGGATAGCAGTACCGCAGCCACGGGCTGTCGAGGCCGCAGCGCGCGGCGTGCAGCGCGCGGCCCACCGACTGGCGATAGCCCTCGACCTCGCTCCACAGGCCGATCAGCAAACCATCGCAGCCCGACGTCAGCCGCTCGAAGGCGGACAGCTCGCGGCGAGCGAGGGCATGGAGCCGCATCGTCTTGAGCTCGCCGAAGCGAGCGAGGTGGCTTTCTCCTCCGTGGCACGTGGCGGCGTCCGGCAGGCCGAGCGTCGTGGCCACCCGCGAGGCCAGCGCCGAACCCTCGACTCGCCCGAGTCTGCGTTCGGCGAGCCCGGCATAGTAAGTCTCGGGGGATTCGCGCAGCAGCTCCTCCAGCGCCCGGACGTCGCCCGTCGCGCGCGCCCGCCAGTACAGCGCGGCGGCGCGCTCGCGACCGCCCAGCTCGGCGAGGTCGCGAAAGGTCTGGCCGGCGAGCGCACGATGGCCGGCGCGATACTGGCACCAGCCGACGCGAAAGCGCGCCTCGACCGCCAACGGGCTTTGCGGATGGGTGCGCGCGAGCCGCGCGAATTGCCGGGCGGCGCGATCGAACCGGCCCGCCTCTTGATGAATCCGGCCGACCGCATAGAGGCAGTCCGCGGTCTGGGCGCCGTGCGGGTACTGCCACGCGTAGCGACCGAACAGGCGCAGCGCCTCGCCGTCGTCGTCTCGATTCCACGCGAGCGACGCCAGTCGATACAGCGCCTGCGCCGCCGCCGGATGCCGCGGGTACGTCGCGCACAGGCGCTCGAGCAGGCGCAGCGATCCGTCGCGGTCGCCGCTCTGATCCAGCGCGCGGGCCTCGAGCCAGAGAAGTCCGGGCAGCTCGGCTGGCGAGCGATGACGCGCCGCCGCGAGCCGCACCAGCTCGAGCGCGCGCCGGGCTTCTCCTTCGGACAGCAGCAGCGACACCTCGGCGCCGGCACGCCGTGCGCTGCGCAGCGCCACGGCTTCTCGCTCCGCCCAGGCCGCGTCGCGCGCCGCGGCCGCCTCCGGCGAGCTCGGGTGGTGCGAGCGCAGCTCCGCCACCAGCGCCCGGCTCTCCTCGGCGTGGCCGAGATGGCGCGCCGCCTGGCTGGCGAGCCACAGGGCGGCGGCGCGCTGCTCCGGATCGTCGAGGTCTTCGCGCGCCGCGGCGCAGTGCGCGGCGGCCCCCGGCCAGTCGCCCGTTCGTGCCCGGGCGCGGGCGAGCGCGAGCTCCGCCTCTCCGCGCCACACGGAATCGCGGTAGCGGCTCGCGATCGTCCCCCAGTGAACGAGCGCTCGAGCGTCGTCGTGCCGTGCCTCGGCGAGCTTGGCGAGATACCGCGCGGCGTAGTCGGCGAGCGCCGGATAGACTTCGTCGGCGCGGCGGAACAGGACTTCCGCCGGCTCGTGCTTCCCCTGCTCGTAGAGCGAGAGCGCCGCCGCGAAGAGATCGCGGCGCTCCTCGGGGGTGCGGCCCTCGGGAATCGCGGCGGCAGCCGTCGTCGCCGGAGTGCCGGGCGCCGGCGGCATGGGCTGCGGGCTGCAGGAGGCGAGGAAGAGCAGCGGAGCCAGCCACCTTTTCATGCGATCAGTTTCGGCTACCATGGGGTGATTGCAGCCGCAACGTGAAGAAATCGACGCGAGCTTCGCGCCCCCGTGGGTGCTGGCCTCGGCCTCGCCGCGAAGAGCCGCGCTGCTGTCGGCGGTGGGTCAGCGCTTCGAGGTCGAGCCCAGCCGCGTACGGGAGACGTCGCGCGAGCGCGAAACGGCCGCGGGATGCGCCGCGCGCCTGGCTCGCGAGAAGGCGCTCGAGGTCAGCGGGCGGCGGCGCGCTCGCTGGGTTCTGGGGGCCGACACGCTGGTCGTCGCCGACGGCGTTTCTCTCGGCAAGCCGGGTACGGCGTCCGCGGCGGCCGCCATGCTGCGCCGGCTCTCGGGGCGCACGCACGAGGTCGTGACGGCGTTCGCGCTCGTGGACCCGGCGGGCCGCGTTTTCGGCGAGAGGGTCGTGGTCAGCGAGGTGAGGTTTCGCCGGATCGAGCCCGCGGAGGTAGACGCCTACGTCGCCGGCGGCGAGCCGCTCGACAAGGCGGGCGGCTATGCGATCCAGGGCGGGGCCGCCGCGTTTGTCGCCGAGCTGCGCGGCTCGCACACGAACGTCGTCGGCTTGCCGATGGCCGAGGTCGAGGCGATGCTGCGGGCAGCCGGGCTGTGGCGCGCCGGCGCGCGGCGAGTGACGTCGCCGATCGGCGAGCGGTACCGAGCCGTCGTGGAGCGCGTCGGCGAGGCCGCCGAGCGCTGCGGCCGGCGCCCCCAGGAAGTGACGGTGGTGGCCGCCGCCAAGACGTTCGGCGTCGAGGCGGTGCGTGAGGTGATCGCGGCCGGCGCGACCGACATCGGCGAGAACTACGTCCAGGAAGCTCGGCGCAAGGCGAAGGATCTCCCCCGCGACGCGGCTCGCTGGCACATGATCGGCCGCTTGCAACGCAACAAGGCGGCGCAGACGGTCACGCTGTTTCACCTCGTCCACTCCCTCGACCGTCCGGAGCTCGCCCGTGAGCTCGACCGATCGGCGTTCCGCGCCGGCGTCCGGGCGCGCTGCCTGGTCGAGGTGAACCTCGCCGGCGAGCCCAGCAAGGGGGGAGCCGACCCCGGTTCGCTCGACGTTCTGCTCGAGCAGATCGCGCCGCTGCGGCATCTCGAGGTGCTCGGCCTCATGTCCATCCCCGCGCCAGGGACCCTGGACGAGAGCCGCCGCTCGTTCGCTCGGCTGCGCGCGCTACGCGAGCGCCTCGCAGGTTTGCGTCTTCCGAACGTCCGGCTTAAGGAGCTTTCCATGGGCATGTCGGCGGACTTCGAGGCCGCGATCGAAGAGGGAGCGACGATCGTGCGCATCGGCTCGGCGATCTTCGGGCCCCGGACGGGCGGATGAAGAGCGGCAAGAAGCTCGGGTTCATCGGCGCCGGCAACATGGCGGGTGCCCTCATCCAGGGTGTGCTCGCCCGCAAGCTGTACCGCGCCGGCGACATCTGGGTGAGCGATGCGGTCGCGGCCCAGCGCCGGCTGGCGCGCCGACGCCATGGAGTCAGCGCGGCGAAGGACAACGTCGATCTCGTGCGCGGATCCCAGCTGGTGGTGCTCGCGGTCAAGCCGCAGACGTTGCCGCAGGTGCTGGAGGAGGTCCGCGCCGCGGCGAACTCGAGGCATTTGTTCGTATCGATCGCCGCCGGCGTGCCGTTGCGCCGCATCGAGCAAGGGCTCGGCGGCGGAGCGGTGCGGGTCGTGCGCGTCATGCCGAATACGCCGGCGCTGCTGGGCCGGGGGATGTCGGTGCTGGTGCGGGGCTCGGCGGCGAGCGCTCGCGATCTTCGCCGGGCCATGCGCATCTTCCGCGCCGTCGGTGACGCGATGGCCTTCGAGGATGAGGGGCTGCTCGATGCGGTGACGGGGTTGAGCGGCAGCGGTCCGGCGTACGTCTATCGGCTGGCCGAGGCGCTGATCGAGGGAGGCGTGCGGCAGGGGCTGGCGGCCGGCGTCGCGAGCCGACTCGTGTTTCAAACGTTCGACGGCGCGTCGGCCATGCTGCGCGAGACCGACCAGACGCCGCAGCAGCTCCGCGAGATGGTCAGCTCACCGGGTGGAACCACGCTGGCGGGTCTTGCCGAGCTCGAACGAGCGGGGTTCTTCGCGGCGGCGGTCGCCGCGGTCGCCGCCGCCACGGCCCGATCGCGGGAGCTGGGTGGTGGGGCGGATGGGGAGAGGTAACGCATGTTCCTGCTGTCGAACTTCCTGATTGCGGCGGCCAGCGTGCTCGGCCTGCTGATCACGCTCTACACGTACGTGATCATCGCTCGGGCGATCCTCTCCTGGGTCAGCCCCGACCCGTACAACCCGATCGTCCGTTTTCTCTACAACATCACGGAGCCCGTTCTCTACCGCGTGCGCCGCACCGTTCCGTTCGCCTACGTGGGCGGGCTCGACTTCTCTCCCCTGATCGTGCTGCTCGGGCTGTATTTCTTGCGGGCGTTCCTGGTGCGAAGCCTGCAGGACTTCGCGTTGATGCTGCGCTGAGCGGGCGCCGGTCAGATTGACAAGGATCGGCCGCCTGATTACTTGGGGGGCCGATGCCGATCTACGAGTACAACTGCGACCAGTGCGGCACGTTCGAACTGAGTCAACGGATCACCGACAAGCCGCTTCGCCGCTGCCCGACCTGCAAGGGGAAGGTGCGCAAGCTGATCTCGAACACCTCGTTCCAGCTCAAGGGCTCCGGCTGGTACGTGAGCGACTACGCGGGCAAGGACGGCGGCGGGAAGAAGGGGAAGCCGGAGAGCCCGGCGGAGCCGGCGGCCGTCAAGGAGAGCAAGGACTCGCCGGCCGCGGGCGATTCGAAGCCCGCGTCGAAGGCCGAGGTGACCGCCGCCTGAGGCGCGACCGGCGACGCCGCTCGCGCCGGCCGCGAGCCTGCAGGTGCCGCCGGCTCAGAGGGGGGGCGCCGACTTCGAGAGGATCTCGTCGACTCTCTTCTCGAGAGCCGACAATCGGCGTGCCAGCCGCTCGACCTCGTCCTTCGAGGGCAAGCTGAGGCGGCGGACGAGCGGCCCGACCCCCTTCTTGGTCCGGGCCTCGATCTGCGACAACAGTTTCTTGCCGCGCGCCTCGATCGCCCGCAGTGCCTTCTCGGTCCGCTTCTGGATGTCGCTGCGAATCGCCCGGGCTTGATCGACCAGGGCCTCGAGCACCTTGCGCTGGTCTCTGCTCACCAGCTTGCCCGCATCCTTGCGCAGCCGCGCGAGCAGCTTCTCGCCTTCGGCCTGCACGCTGCGGATCGATTCCTGCAGCCGAGCGAGGCGGGGGAAAGTTGCCGTCTTGGTCGCCATGTGTGAGCCCCTCCTTGCGCAAAAACATTCGCCGCCGGGATACCGTCGTCGTTTAACACGCCGCGTCACGCTGTCAAGAGCAAGTCGAGGCGGTTGTGGATAACTTGTGGAGAGGTCGTTGAGACTCGCCACAAAACGCGCGAAGGCTGCGGCTGAATCCGAATTTTTCGGGGAAATCAGCAGTGTGGATAATCCCCCAGGCGGTTGACAGTCAGACGCCGACAATTATGGTTGGCGGCGCGTGCGCCGCTCGTTGCTAGCCCTCTCGGTCGCCCTTCTCGGCGGGCTCGCCCTGCCGCTGCGGACCTGGCCCGCGCCCGCAGCCTCGGCCAGCCCGGCGCCCCAAGACCGGGCTGTCGCCGACGCCGAGCGCATGGTCTTTCTGCTGCAGTACGTGGGCGGCGATTACGGCGTCGCCGTCAAGGACGGCAAGGTCATCGACGAGTTGGAGTATCGCGAGAACAGCGAGTTCGCCGCGCTGATCGCCGAGGGCCTGGCGAGCTTGCGCGGTGCGCTGCCGCCCGCCAAGGTCGCCCCACTGGAGGCGGCGGTGCGACGACTCGGTGAGCTGATCGCGGCGCGCGCCGATGCGCGACAGGTGAAGGAAGTGGCCGAGTCGGCGATCCCTCTGCTCGTCGATGCCTTCGCGTTACGGTCGTTTCCGCGGCAACGGCCCGAGCCGGCGACGGCGCGCGGGCTCTTCGCCGAAAGCTGCGTGCCCTGCCACGGCCAGCGCGGCGAGGGGGATGGGCCGAGAGCCAAGGAGCTCACTCCGCCGCCGGTGCCATTCAGCGACCGACCTCGGATGGACGCGACGGCGCCGTACGTCTTCTACAATGCGATCACGTTCGGCGTGGCCAACACGTCCATGGCCTCGTTCGCGGACTCGCTGTCCGATCAGCAGCGCTGGGATCTGGCCTTCTACCTGTGGACGTTGTCACTGCCGCCCGGCGAGAGCGCCGAGCCACCGCCGGTGACGCTGTCGCTGCGCGACCTGGCGACGCGCTCGGCGGAGGCGCTGGCGCCGGAGGTCGTTCGGCAAGCCGCGGCCCGGGGCGTGACCGTCGACGAGGCGCAGGCGGCGCTGTGGGTCGCCCGACTGCGCGCGAGCCCGCCGATCCTCAGTGACGCGCAGGAGCGCCTCGCTCGCCTGCGACAGGATCTCGCCACCGCCGTCGCTCTTCTCGATGCGGGCGATCCGGAGGCGGCCACCGACCGTCTGACCAGCTCGTACCTGAGCGAGTTCGAGCCGCTCGAGCCCGAGATCGACCGACACGATCCGCGGGTGCGGCAGAGCGTCGAGCGCGATCTGATCGAGTTTCGGTCGGCGCTGCGGCGCAACGATCGCGCGGCTGCACGCACGACCGTCAGCCGTCTCGAGCGGACCGTCGAGCGCGCGGCGGCGTTGCTGGGGGGCCGCGCGGCGGCGCCGCCGAGCCGGACTCGAGCCGTCGGCATCGCGGCCGCGATCGCCGCCGCGGTGGTCGCCGGCTTCGTCATCAGGCGCCGATTGGAAAGGCCGTGAGGGTCGGCTAAAGAGGTCGGCTAAAGAACGAGCACGAGCCTTCCGAAGAGGGAACGTGGAAGTTCTCGACGGCGATCGCGGCGCTCGCGCCGCGCGCGCAGCGATGGGTGCGAGGGAGACGCTGGCGGCGGCACCCGGCGAGGAGGCGATGAAGCGGCTCGAACCGGCAAGCGTGTCCGCGATCGAATCACGGATCTCCGAGCGTTTCCCAGGACGCTCGGCAAAGCCCGCTGCCCTTGGCTGAGCCCGCTCCCGCGGCTGCGGCGCCGCTCTCGCTGCCGCTGCCGGACCGACCGGCGAGCCCGTGGAAGGCCGCCGCGCTGGTGCTC
Organism: Deltaproteobacteria bacterium; assembly: GCA_016189835.1. Classification (GTDB taxonomy): domain Bacteria; phylum Desulfobacterota; class Binatia; order JACPRU01; family JACPRU01; genus JACPRU01. The sequence goes on from JACPRU010000057.1 coordinate 53,189, forward strand.
GCCGGCGGCCTGGGGATCGCCGCTTGCTTCCTGCGCTTCTCGCTGTGGCCGCTCGCCTGGGTGGCGTTCGCGCCGATCCTGCTGTCGCTCCGCGGCGAGACCTCTCGGAGCCGGGCGGTCCGCCTCGGGCTCGTCGCCGGGCTGGCGACCAACGTTCCGGCGTTTGCGTGGCTGGTGGAGACGATCCACCTGTTCGGCGGCTTCCCGCTGTGGTTGAGCACGCTCTTCTATCTCTCTCTGTCGCTCTACTCGGCGATGCAGTTCGTGCTGTTCGCGCTCGCCGTCCAGCGCACCGGTCCGGGGCCCGCGGCGATCTATCCCGCGCTCTACTGGGTCAGCCTGGAGTTCTTCTATCCGAACCTGTTTCCGTGGCGGCTCGCCAATTCCCAGCTCGAGGTGCCGACCCTGCTGCAAGTCGGCGATCTGACCGGACCGTTCGGGCTGAGCCTGCTGATGGTCTGGGGCAGCGGGGTGCTGGCTCGGGGCATCGCACACGGAGCTCGCGCGGCGGCCGTGGCGCTGCTGCTGTGGCTCGCCGCGCTTGGCGCCGTGCTCGGATACGGCTCCTGGCGGCTGCCGCGGATCGAGGCGGCGATGGAGGCGGCGCCGCCGGTGCGGCTCGGGCTGGTGCAGGGCAACCTGAGCATCGAGGAGAAGGGGGACGTCCGCTATCTGGAAGGCAACCTCGACACCTATCGAAGGCTCTCCGAGGCGCTCGCGCCCGCGCCCGACGTGGTGATCTGGCCTGAGAGCGTGATCACCGAGGCCTTGCCGCGCGACCTCGCCCAGCTGTCGCCGGCCGGGCGCGAGATTCTCGGCCTGCGCCGCCCGCTGTTCGCCGGCGCGCTGACCTTCGCGCGTGACGACGCGGGCGAACCGCGCTTCTTCAACAGCGTGCTGCTGTTCGACGCCGAGGGGCGGGTGCTCGGCATGTCGGACAAGCAGATCCTCATGCCGTTCGGCGAGTACATGCCGCTCGCATCGCTGCTGCCGTGGCTGAAGCGGGCGAGCCCGCAGACCGGGGACTTCCAGGCAGGCAGTCGGGTGATCCCGCTCGACGTTCCGGGCGTCGGCCGCTTCGCTCCGCTCAACTGTTATGAAGACCTGCGCGCGTCGATCGCGCGGCGCGCGATCCGCGACGGGGATGCGGAGGTGCTGCTCGCCGTCGCCAACGACGCCTGGTTCGGCGATACGATGGCGCCCTACCAGCACGAAGCACTGGCGCTGTGGCGCGCCGTCGAGAACCGGCGGTTTCTCGTGCGCGTGACCAATACCGGCGTGACCGACGTGATCGAGCCCACCGGCCGCGTCCGGCGGCGCCTGGCGGTGTTCGAGCCCGCCGCCGCCGTCGAGAAGGTCAGCCGCCTGCGCGTGAGCAGCCCCTACACGCAGCTCGGAGACTGGTTCGCCTGGTGGGTCACGGCGACGGCGGTTGCCGTGCTGCTGACCTCGGCAGGACGGCGAGGCCGTTCGGAACGCCCCAGCCGCCCTCGACGTCGAGCGTGAGCGTCGGCGTCGCCACGCTCAACTGCGTGCTCGGCCCGCCGTCGAGGTTGAGCGCGCTCCAGCATCCCAGGCCGCCTTCGGCGGCCGGCGCGACGAGCCCGTCGGCCAGCTCGGAGAGCGAGACCGCGATCGGGAAAACGACGATCATCACCGTGCCGTCTCCGGGCAGGCACACGCAGGTCCGCCGCGACACCTGCGGTTTCAGTTGCAGCGCCCGGCCGTCGACCACCAGGCGCGGCCCGGATTGCAGAGCCGCGTCGATCGGCGTGGGCAGCGCATCGCGGGTGTGCTGGATGACGGGCTGGCCCATCGAGATCAGGAACAAGCCCTGGTCGACCCGACGCAGCGGGCTGGTCTCCTTGCCGTCGCCGACGACCAGACCGAGCGGACGGGCGTTCTCGTCGAAGAACCCGCCGTTGACGACCACGTACGCCCGCGATTCCTCACGCAGCGACGTGACCGTCGCCACCCGGCGATCGCCGCGGCGGGCGTCGAGCACGGTCATGTGAACGACGCGGGGATCGGCGCGGAACACATGTCCGCTGAGTTCGGCGTGCTCCGCGGCCCGCTCGAGCTTCCACGGGCGGTACCACAGCCCGGGGGCCAGCGCGGTCCATGGCGACGCGCGCGTTTCCTCCGTGGCTGCGCCGTGCGCGGCAGCGACGACCGCGGCCAGCGTCAGGGCGACCGACGATCTGCGAGCCGGCCACCGCACGGAGTCTACTCTGACGCGGGTCGGCGGCGCACCGCAGGCTCAGAATCCGCCGAGCGCCGCCACGCGCTCGCGGTGAAACGCGGGAGCGCCGAAGGCCAGCTCGTTCCATTTGGCGCGCTTGAACCAGAAATGCACGTCGTGCTCCCAGGTGAATCCGATGCCCCCGTGAATCTGCACGGCGCGGTTCGCGCAGCGGGAGTAGATCTCGGACAGCGCGGCCTTGGCCATGGAGGAAGCCCGACGCGCCTCGCGCGGCAGGGCGTCGTGGGCGTACGCCGCGAACCACACGAGCGAGCGCGCGGGCTCGATCTCCGCGACCATCTCGGCCGCGATGTGCTTGATCGCCTGGAACGATCCGATCAGACGACCGAACTGCTGTCGGGTCTTGGCGTACTCCACTGCCATCTCCAGGACCCGCTCGGCGCCGCCGAAGCCATCGGCGGCCACGCCGACGGCGGCGAGATCCAGGAGATGCTCGATCACCGGCCAACCGCCGCCGAGCCGGCCGAGCAGTTGATCGGCCGGGACCTCGACGCGGCGCATCTCGACCTCGCAGACCCGACGAGTGCGGTCGACGGTCTCCAGCGGGCGGATGCTGAGGCCGGAGGCGCGCCGGTCGACGAGAAACAGCGTGACGCCGTCGGGTCCGTCGCTTCCCGAGGTGCGACAGGCCGTGATCAGCAGGTCGACGCAATGTGCGTAGGGGACGAAGAGCTTTCGCCCGCTCAGCACGTAGGCGGCCCCCTTGCGCCGAGCACGGCTGCGGAGCACCGCCGGATGCGCCGAATCGCCGCTCTCTTCGAGCAGGGCAATCGTCGCCGTGCACTCCCCGGAGGCGAGCTTCGGCAACCACTGCTTCTTCAAGCGGCGGTCGGCGCCGCGGACGATCGCCCGCGTGGCCAGCAAGGCGGAGAACAGGAACGGCCCCGGCACGGCCGCGCGGCCGTGCTCCGCGAGCAGGATCGCCATGTCGAGCATGCCGAGCCCGAGCCCGCCGCTGGCCGGGGGAACGAGCAGGCCGGTCCACCCCATCTCGGCCATCCGTCGATCGAGTGCTTCGGAGTGGCCGCTCGGCCCCTCGGCGATCCGGCGAACGACCGCCGGCGGGCATTCCTTGGCCAGTAGGTCGCGCGCGCTGCGCTGCAGGATCAGCTGGTCGTCGGAGAGACCGAAATCCATCGTCTTAGCCCCGTGGCAGGCCGAGGCCGCGCTCGGCGATGATGTTCTTCTGAATCTGCGACGTTCCGCCGCCGATGATCAGCCCGAGCGTGAACATGAACTCGTAGGGCCAGACGCCGCGATCCGCCACGTGGCGCGAGCGCCGCTCGAGCATGCCGTAGTCGCCGAGCACCTCGAGCGCGAGCGCGCAGATCGCATGGTTGAGCTCCGTCGAGACGAGCTTGTTCACCGAGGCGGCGATGCCCGGCGAACGGCCGTGCAGGAGATCGGTGAGTTGGCGGTACGAGTGATACTTCATCGACTCGACCCGGATGGCGAGATCGGCGAGGCGCTGTCGCATCGCCGGATCGGCGCTCACCGGCTTGCCGCCTCGGCGGCGCGTGCGCGCGAGGCGCAGGAGGCCTTGGAACATCTGTTGCGTGCGAGTCGTCGAGCCGAGCAGGTTGCGCTCGTGCGACAACGTGGCGTTGGCGACTTGCCAGCCCTGGTTCAGCTCGCCGACCAGATTCGCCCGCGGCACCCGGACGTCCTCGAAGAAGACCTCGTTGAATCCCTTGTCGCCGGTCATCTGCACCAGCGGCCGCACGGTGATGCCGGGGCTCTTCATGTCGATGAGGATGTAGGAGATGCCCTTGTGCTTGGGCGCCGTCGGATCGGTGCGCACCAGACAGAACATCCAATCGGCGAACTGGGCGTTCGAGGTCCAGACCTTCTGGCCGTTGACGATGAAGAAGTCGCCGGCGATCTCGGCTCGAGTCGTCAGCGACGCGAGGTCCGAACCGGAGCCGGGCTCCGAGTACCCCTGGCACCAGATCTGCTCGCCGGCGAGGATCTTCGGCAAGAATCGACGCTTTTGCTCCTCGGTGCCGTACTGCATGAGCGTCGGGCCGACCATCTGCACGCCCATGACGCCGATCAGGCTCGGCGCACGCGCTTTCACCATCTCCTCGTTGACGATCGTCTGCCGCATCAGCAGATCGCGTCGGTTGCCGCCCGGCTCGGACTGACCGCCGTACTCTCGAGGCCAGCCCATGGCGACGTAGCCGGCCTCGTAGAGCTTCCGCTGCCACTGCTTGAGCTCGGCGATGCGCTTGGGGTTCCCGTATTCTCCCGGCTCTTCGGCGGGCGAGCGCCGCGACACGTTGCGCCGCAGCCAGCGGCGGACTTGGCGCTGAAATTCGCTCTCTTGGGGCGTCAGTGAGAGGTCCATGTCGAGGCTCCGAGTCTTGCGCAGGGTGAGGGATAGCCAATCGCGGGGACGAAATCCACGGCGGTCCGCGCGTTTGCGCCGCCCGCGTTCGCGCTGCGTCATCGTGGGTGCGCATGGAACCGCCCGGGTTTGCGGCGCTCGGACGGCGGGAATCGCGATCGGTGACCGGATCGATCGTCGCATGCCCGCCTTCGCGGGCACGGATCGACGGCGCGGCTGCGTTCAGGTCGTCGAGCGCGCCGAGCGCGCCGGCGCGGCGGTGTTCGCCCTCCAGCGCTCGAGCGTGTCGCGGATCTCACGTTCGACACGACGCAGGAGGCGGTCGGCGTCATCTCCCCCCGTGCGCTCGATCGGCGCGCCGATGGCCACGCGAACGCGGACCCCGAAGGGAACCGGGAACAGGTTGTGTCGCAGCAAGCGCCAGGATCCGTCAACCGCCACGGGCACCACCGCGGTATGCGGAGCCGAGCGTAGCAACTCGAGGGATCCGCGCGCCTTGAAGGCCCCGATCGTGCCCCGACGCGCTCGCGTGCCTTCCGGGAAGATCACCGCGGAAACGCCTCGCTGCTCGACGCGGCAGCCCAGTGCGCGGATCGCTTCGAGGGCCTGTGACGCGTCCTGGCGGTCGATGACGGCGTTTCCGCCTCGCCTCAGGTTGTAGGAGATGCTGGGGATCCAGCGCGACAGCTCACGCTTGGCCACGTACTTGGGAAAATTCGTGAACAGCAGCGCGCCCAAGATTGGCACGTCGAACATGCTCTGATGATTGGCGATCACCAGGTAGGACGTCCACGGCCGCACGGCGGGTGAGCGCTCGATCTCGAGGCGGGTTCCGCACACCCGGAACGCCCCGAGCAGCCCACGCTGCAGGAGTCCGACGACGATCTCGTGAGGGCGGGACCCGAACAGACGAGCGATGCGCTGCAACGGATCGAAGAGCCCGAGGATGAGCCCGAAGACGATCAGGAACGGCACCGTGAACAGCCAGTCGACGGTCCGCCGCATGAAAGAGCCGGGCTTCATCCGCGAGAGCGACCGCGCCGAGCTAACAGGACCGTCACCGCCCGGTCAAATGCCCCGCGCCAACAATGCCCCTCGGCGCCGGTGCGCGGCCGCTCGCTGCGGTGCGCTCGGACGGCATCGGTTCGGTGCGTTCGGCATGCTCGTGCGTGCTCTGTGTCGGGTACTGTCCTGATCGGGCAGCATGTGTCGCTCGATTGCGTAGGCTCGGTGCGCATGCTAACCAGGTCGGATTTTCCCGTCTGCAAGGAAGGACAAGGTCATGCCCATCCACACCCGCTACGTTCTCAAGCACCGACGCGGCTCGATTTTCTCGAGCGTGCTCGCGGCGGAAAGCCTCGGCTTTGCGATGGAGACGCTGGCCGTGGTTCACGCCGTCAGCGAGCGCGAGGTGCGAGAGCGTGCCGAGCTGGTGCGCGCGAGCTTCGCAGCAGCCGCCAAAGGCTACTTGCCGGGTTGCGAGCCGACGCTCGCTCGCGTCGCCTAGGCCGGTCCGCGGAATCGCTCCCGCCGCCCCCGCGCCGATCGCCGGGGCGGGCTCGGCGCGGGGTAGATCCTCTGGCGGCTGCGGCTCGGCGAGGACGCTCGGCAAGTCGCCGCGGAGCCGATCGATGGCTGCGGCAAATTGCAAGGCGTGGCGCAAGCGTGTACCAGCGGCGCAGTGCGCGTTCTGGTCTCCGGATGTTCGGGTTTGGTGGGCCGAGCCCTGGTGCGCGAGCTCGGCCGGCATGGTGCCGAGGTCGTGCCCCTGGTTCGTGGCGGGAGCGGCGGAGGGATCACCTGGGACCCGCGCGCTGGGCGCTTCGACGCTGCGCGGGCGGAGGGCTTCGACGCGGTGGCGCACCTCGCCGGCGAGAACATCGCCTCCCGGCGCTGGACGGCAGCCCGCAAGAGGGAGATTTACGACAGCCGCGTGGTCGGCACGCGGGTGCTGGCCGAGGGCCTGTCGTCGCTACAGCGACCGCCAAAGGTTCTGGTCGCGGCCTCGGCGGTCGGCTTCTACGGCAACAGCGGAGAAGCGGAGCGCAGCGAGGGGAGCCCGCGCGGCGCGGGCTTTCTCGCCGACCTGTGCGCGGATTGGGAAGCCGCGTGCGCCGCGGCGAGTGCCCGAGGGATCCGGGTCGTCCGGCTACGCATGGGCCTGGTGCTGGCGCCCGAAGGGGGGGCGCTCGCCAAGATACTGCCGATCTTCCGACTCGGGCTGGGCGGGCGGATCGGTGACGGGCGGCAATGGATGAGCTGGATTTCGATCCACGATCTGGTGCGGATCCTCGTGCTGTCGTTGGCGGACGACGGGCTCGTCGGGGCGGTCAACGCCGTCTCGCCGCAGCCGGTTCGCAACGCCGATCTCACCGCCGCTCTGGCGCGGGTTCTTCGTCGGCCGGCGATGCTTCCCGTGCCCGCCTTCGCCTTACGAGCGCTGCTCGGCGAGCTGGCCGACGCGCTACTGCTCAGCAGCACGCGAGCCGTTCCCCGCGTGCTGCTCGAGCGCGGCTTCCGCTTCGAGCACCCGCAGATCGAATCCGCGCTGCGCGCGACGATCGGCTGAGCGGCGAGCCTCTCAGCGCCCGCTAGGCGCCGAGCGCTCCAGCGGACGCCCGTACGGATCGGTCTTGCGACCGCCTCGCCTGCGGATGGTCTTCAGGGTGTCCGGGTTCACCCAGGGTTGTCCCATGGCGCACGGCTGCGGGTAGCCGTCCTCGTCGACCGTCTCGTGGGCGGGGAACGCCGCGCGGTCGAAGCGCGTCATCATTCGCTTGGCCATGGCGACGCCTTGGTCTGCCAGATTCCTGCCGCGAGGTAAACCGGGCAAATTGAATTGCGGTCCGCCTGTGCTATTTGCCGGGGACCGTGCCGAAAGCTGCCGAGGGCTCGATTCCCTCCCACTACAAAGACACGCTGAACCTGCCCAAGACCGACTTTCCGATGCGGGGCAACCTGCCCAAGCGGGAGCCGGGAACGATCCGCCGCTGGCAAGAGATCGATCTCTACGGGAAGTTGCAGGCCGCGCGCGGTACCGCGGCCGAGACCTTCGTCCTGCACGACGGCCCGCCGTACGCCAACGGCAACATCCATCTCGGCCACGCGCTCAACAAAGTACTGAAGGACATCATCGTCAAGTTCCGCACCATGGCCGGGGCGCGCGCGCCGTACGTGCCGGGCTGGGACTGCCATGGCTTGCCGATCGAGCTCGCCATGGAGAAGAGCCTCGGCCGCAAGGGCGAGATTTCGAAGGTGGAATTCCGCAAGCTCTGCCGAGAGTACGCGAGCCGCTATGTTGCCATCCAGCGCGAGGAGTTTCGCCGACTCGGCATCCTCGGTGACTGGCCGAACCCTTACTTGACGATGGACCCGCACTACGAGGCCGCGGAGGTGCGGGAATTCGGCAAGCTGGTGGAGAACGGCGCCGTCTACCGGGGGCGAAAGCCGGTCCTCTGGTGTCCCTCTTGCTCCACCGCTCTCGCCGAGGCCGAGGTCGAATACGAGGAGATCTCCTCGCCGTCGATCTACGTCGCTTTCCCGCTGGCCGAACCGATGCCCGCACCGCTCGCGCCCTTTGCCGACCGGCATCCCGAACTGGTCGTCTGGACGACGACGCCGTGGACCCTGCCGGCCAATCTGGCGATCGCCGTGCACCCCGACCTGCGCTACGTCGTCGTCGAGGCGAGCGGCAGATTGCTGGTCGTCGCCCGCGGGCGGCTCGAACCGTTCGTCGCCGCGATCGGCGCCGACGGCGTGCAGGTGCTCGGCGAGTTTCCCGGGACGGCACTGGAGAACGCGCGCGCGCGTCATCCGTGGATCGACCGAGATTCGCTGGTGATCCTCAGCGGGCACGTTACGCTCGACGCGGGCACGGGCCTCGTTCACACCGCGCCCGGTCACGGGCAGGAGGACTACGAGGTCGGCCTGCGCTACGGGCTCGAGGTGTACGCTCCGGTGGACGCGCAGGGCCGCTTCACCACCGAGGTCGACGGCCTCGGCGGCGAGTTCGTCTTCGACGCGGATCCGAGCATCATCGCCCGGCTACGCGAGTCCGGACGGCTGCTCAACGCGGAGAAGCTGCGGCACAGCTACCCGCACTGCTGGCGCTGCAGGAATCCGGTGATCTTCCGAGCCACCGATCAGTGGTTCGTTTCCATGGAACACGGCGGGCTGCGACGGCGGGTTCTCGAGGCGATCGACCGCGTACGATGGATTCCAGCGTGGGGGCGCGACCGCATCCGGGGCATGATGGAGGCTCGCCCCGACTGGTGCATTTCCCGGCAGCGCGATTGGGGTGTGCCGATCGTCGCCTTCTTCTGCCTGGGGTGCGGCGAAACCTTGGTGTCGCGGCAGATCGCCGAGCACGTCGCCGCGCTGTTCGACCGGCAGGGGGGAGCCGACGCCTGGTTCGAGCGCTCGCCCCGCGAGCTGCTGCCTGACGCCACCCGATGCGGCAAGTGCGGCGGCAGCGATTTCCGCAAGGAGCAGGACATCCTCGACGTCTGGTTCGACTCGGGGATGAGCCACGTCGCCGTGCTGGAGAGCCGCGAGGGACTGCGCTGGCCGGCGGATCTCTACCTGGAGGGGAGCGATCAGCATCGCGGCTGGTTTCACACCTCGCTGCTCACCGCCGTGGCGACGCGTGACCGGGCGCCGTACGAGGCGGTGCTGACCCACGGCTTCACGGTCGACGCCGAGGGGCGCAAGATGTCGAAGTCGGCGGGGACCGGATTGTCTCCGCAGGACATCATCGAGAGACACGGCGCCGAGATCTTGCGCCTGTGGGTGGCGGCGGAAGATTACCGCGACGACGTGCGCATCTCGCAGGAGATCGTCGGGCGGTTGATCGAAGCGTTCCGACGCATTCGCAACACCGCACGCTTCTTGATCGCCAACCTCTACGATTTCGAGCCGGCGCGTGATGCCGTCTCGCCCGAACGCCTCCTCGAGCTCGATCGTTGGATTCTCGCGCGCACCCGCGATCTTGCCGAGCGCTGTCGAGCCGCCTACGCGGCCTACGAGTTCCACGTCGTCTATCACGCGCTCAACAACTTCTGCAGCGTCGACTTGAGCGCGCTGTATCTCGACATCACCAAGGACCGCCTGTACTGCTCGCCCGCCAGCGGCGAAGCGCGGCGCTCCGGGCAGACCGCGTTGTGGCGGATCCTCGACGTGATGGTCCGCCTGATGGCGCCGATTCTCTCGTTCACGGCGGAAGAGATCTGGGCACACGTCCCGACCGTGGCGTCGCGGCCGGAAAGCGTCTTCCTGTGCGACTTTCCGCGGCTCGACGCCGACGCGTGCGATGCGGAGCTGCTCGAGACCTGGGATCGTCTGCTGGCGGTGCGCGATGCGGTGACCAAGGCGCTGGAGGGGGCCCGCCAAGCCGGCAGCATCGGACACTCGCTGGAGGCCTGCGTTCGGCTCGGCTTCGATCGCGAGGAAGCCCTCGAACGCCTGCTCACCGATCATCTGGCGGAGCTGCCGACGCTGTTCATCGTCTCGCAGGTGGAGATCGCGCCGCAGCTCGGCGAGGACGCGCGCAGCCCGGTGCTGCCCGGCCTGCGCGTCGCCGTGGCGCGCGCTGCGGGGCAGAAATGCGCGCGCTGCTGGAACTATCGAACGTCGGTAGGATCGGACGCCGCGCATCCGACGATCTGCGCTCGTTGCGTGAGCGCGCTGCCTCGATGACCGCCGGCGCGGCACAGCGTCGCGCCGGCCGGCACAAGTTCCGATCGGCGCTCGGCGTGGCGCTGGCGGTGTTCGCGCTGGATCGAACGACCAAGGCCGTGGTGTCGAGTCGTCTCGATCTGCGCGACGCGGTGCCGGTCATCGATGGCTTTCTCAACATCGTCCATGCCCGCAATCCCGGCGCGGCGTTCAGCTTTCTCGCCGATGCTCCCGCTTGGTTCCGCGGGCCGTTCTTCGTCTGCGTGACGGTCGGCGCGATCATCGCCGTGCTCTACGTGGTCGCTCGCTTGCCGCCACAGGATCGCCTGATGCGCGCGGCGCTCGGCGGGGTTCTGGGCGGCGCGCTCGGCAATCTCTTCGATCGGCTGGCGTACGGCGAGGTCGTCGACTTCATCGACGTGTACTGGCGCACGCATCACTGGCCCGCGTTCAACGTCGCGGACTCGAGCATCACCGTGGCGGTGGTCGCCATCCTCGCGCACACGCTGCTGTCGGAGCCGCCGGACGCTTCGGCGGCGCACCCGCGCGGCGCGCCACGACCTTGACTCTCGGCGGCGCGCGACATTACTCTCGTTGGCGTGTTCGAAAGCCCGGGGAGGGAAGAAAATGCTGCGAAAACGAACCGTAGCCGCTGCGCTTTTTTTGGTTCCACTGCTCGCCGGATGCGCCTCCGGCGGCCTGAGCAAGCGTGAGGCCGGGGCACTCGGCGGCGGCGCCGTGGGCGCCGGAGCCGGAGCGCTGATCGGCCATGCCACCGGTCATACGGCGGGCGGCGCCGCGATCGGCGGCGCCCTCGGCGCGCTCACCGGCGCCGTGGTGGGCGACCAGGTCCAGGCTCAGGACAACCGCTCCACCGCGCAGGATGAGGAACTGCGGCGCCAGCGTCGTGAGATCGAAGATCTCCGCCGGCAGCAGAACCAGGATCGTGATTCGGACTACGAGCGCTACTGAGGAGCCGGCCGGAGGCGTCGCTCGACCGCTGCGGAGTCCGGGGACGGACCGAGCCGCGAGGCCGGCAGCGAAACGGGGAGGGGGGGTCGAATGAATCGGGTGATCTGGGTGCCGATGGTGCTCGGCGCCGGGGCGGCGATGCTGATTGCCTCGTGCGCCTCGGGGGGGCTCAGCAAGCGAGAGGCGGGGGCACTGGGTGGCGGGGCGGTCGGTGCGGGAGCTGGAGCGCTGATCGGCCATGCCACCGGGCACACCGCCGCCGGAGCGGCGATCGGCGGCGCGCTCGGCGCGCTCAGCGGCGCCGTGGTCGGGGATCAGATCGAGGCGGGGGACCAGAAGCTCGACGCCCGCGAGCAGGAGATCGCCCGCAACCGCGAGCTCATCGAGGAGCTGAAGCGGCGCAATCTGGAAGTGCGGGAGACCAGCCGGGGGGTGGTCGTGAATCTCCCCGACGTTCTGTTCGAGTTCAACAAGTACCACCTGACCACCGACGCGCGCGCCAAGGTTCACGACATCGCCGAAATCCTCGATCGCCCGAAGGTGGCGAAGCGCCGGGTCTCGGTCGAGGGACACACGGATTCGATCGGCAGCGAGGAATACAATCTGCGACTCTCTCGGCAGCGCGCCGATTCGGTTGCCAGCGCGCTCGAAAGCGACGGGACCCAGGCGAGTCGATTGCAGACCCGTGGCTTCGGCAAGAAATATCCCATCGCGCCCAACAAGAACTCCGATGGCAGCGACAACCCCGCGGGCCGCGCCAAGAACCGCAGAGTCGAGGTCATCATCGAGAACTGAACGAGGCGCCGGCCTGCTGGTGCGTGCGTTCGTGCGACGCTTGGTTGACACGATCGGCGTCGGAGTTTAACCTACCGGGTTGACCATCCGGCGAGCCGCACGGAGCATCTCGGGCCGCCGGATTTCGTGCGCCCGCACCGGGCGCGAGGAAAGGCGTTTATGGCGGACAAGAAGGCGAAGACGGCCGAGAAAGGCGGCGCGGCCCTCAAGCATTCGTGCCCGCAGTGCGGTGCCGAGAGCCGCGTGGTCTTCTACACGGGATTCGGCAAGCGCGGATACTTCTGGTCGTGCGACAAGGCGTGCGGTTACGTCGAGCGCACCAAGTAGACGGAGACGTCCATGGGTCGAATTCGCCGAAGAGACAAGGACAAGAAGAGGGGCTTCAGCATCTTCGATGACGAGGAGCCGGCGGACGTCTCCGCGGACGAGGATCTTCCCAAGGACGAGGCCGGGCGGCGCAAGATCAAGCGACAGTACAGCGAGCTGCTCGGGGTACGGATCGAAAAGCTCAAGGGACGAATCCTCAACCGCGAGCGGATCAACAAGACGATCGAGGGCGTCTACTTCATCTGCATCGACTGCAAGAAGGTCAGCCACAACATGGACGACGGCCTGGTCGAGGACCCGGAGAACGTCAGCAACCGTTGTGGCGGCTGCGCCAAGGCCAAGGGAATTCCCGTTCCGCCCGGCGGCGGCAAGGGTCAAGCCGCCGCCTAGCAGCCCTTTTTCGAACCCGGCTGCCCGGTGCTCAGGGGGTCGCGGGCAGCAGCCCCATCTTGCGGGCTTCGACCAGCGTGCGCGTTGGTCGGACGGCGCGGCGCAGTTCGCGCAGGTCATCGACCGTGTCGATGTCGAAGCTGAGGCCGGGCAGGTCGATCTCGCTGTGCGAGACCTCCGCGTCGGCGGCGGCGGCGACGTGGTCCTGGAAGCTCCTGCCGCCGAACCGGGTGGAGATCACGGTCGGCGGAACCCGCAGGAGAGCGTTCGTCCCCAGCCCCTCGTGCGAGCGAGCGATACGGACGTGCGCTCCCTCGGGCAGGTCGGCGTAGACCGCATCCACCTCCTCGGTGGTGAGCAGCGGCAGGTCCGACAGCACGATCAACACCGAGGTGGCCCCGCGCTCGATGCAGCGGTTCGTGCCCAGGGCGGCCGCCGCGTTCAAGCCGCGCGGGTTCTCTTCGTCGATGGCCAACGCGCGCATGAGCCGAGCGAGATCGAGCAGTCGCGGGTCGGCGGTGACCACCGCTACGGCATCGACATGACTCGCGCGGCAGAGGCATTCGAGTACGTCGTGAAACATCGCGTAGCAGAGCGCGGTTCGATCCGGCTCGCTGAGATGGGTGGCGAGCCGGCTCTTGGCGAGGGCGAGCGGCTTGGTGGGCAGCAGGGCGAAGCGCATCGCGCAGCGGAATATAGTCCACGCCCCCGATCGAGTCGAGCCGCCGGTGAAGCCAACACGACGGCGGAGCCAACTTGCGGCTGCCGGGCTCACTCGTTATAAGCCTCGCGCCCTCACCCAACCGAGAACGAGGCCCGACTCCCTGCATGCGGATCACCGGCGGCGTCGCCCGAGGTCGTCCCCTTCGCGCCCCGAGAGGGCCGAAGGTCAGGCCCACGGCGGACAAGGTGCGCGGCGCGATCTTCAACATTCTCGCGACGCGGATCGACGTCGCCGACCAGCGGTGGCTCGACCTGTTCGCCGGCAGCGGCGCGCTGGGCCTGGAAGCGCTCAGCCGCGGAGCGGCCTGGGTCCTGTTCGTGGACGAGAGCCGCGATTCCTGCCGGGTGATCCGCGAGAACCTGGAGCGGAGCGGCTTTGCCTCGCGCGGCGAAGCCCGCCGCCTGATGCTGCCGCAGGGGCTGCGGTCCGTCGCGCGCTCGGGTCTGCGGTTCCACGGCTCGTTCGTCGATCCCCCGTACCGCCGCGGGCTGTGCCCGGCGACCCTGGATGGGCTCGGCGACGGCACGCTGTTGCTTCCCGACGCGCTCGTCGTCGTGGAACACGGCTCGGACGAGACCCTCGCCGAGCGATACGGCCGTCTGCAGCGCACCGACACCCGCCGCTACGGATCGACGGCGATCTCGCTGTACGCGAACGTGGAGGATCCATGAAGAACCCAAGAGGAGAGCGGGTCGCGGTGTTTCCAGGCTCGTTCGATCCGTTCACCAACGGGCATCTCGACATCGTCGAGCGCAGCCTGGAGATCTTCGATCGCGTGATCGTCGCCGTCGCCTTCAATGCCGCGAAGGACTCCGCCCTGTTCTCGCCGCAGGAGAGGGTCGAGATGATCCTCGAAGCGACGCGCACCCCGCGGGTGGTCGCCGACGCCTTCTCGGGCTTGCTGGTCGATTACGTGGAGCGCAGCGGAGCTCAGTCGATCGTCCGCGGGCTGCGGGCGGTCGCGGATTTCGAGTACGAGTTTCAGATGGCGATGATGAACCGGCATCTGCGTCCGCGGATCGAAACCATCTTCATCATGGCCAGCGAGGCCCACTTCTACACGAGCGCGCGCCTCGTGAAGGAGGTCGCGAGCCTCGGCGGCGACGTCACCGGCCTGATCCCCGCCGGGGTCCGGCGGCGGCTGGTGCGCAAGCTCAAGGAGAAGACGGCGCGCTGAACGGTCGAGGCGCGGGCTCAGAACTCCGTGCTGAAGACCTCGGCGGTGAACAGAGTGATCTGCGCCGCCGGATCCTGCCAGGCGTCGGGCGGCAAACCGGCCTTCAGACACGTCTCCGCGAGCAGCGTCAGCCGGTCCCAACCCGCGTCGCGAGCCACGCGAGGGAGGAAGACGCCCTTGCGTCCGTGGAGCGAGATCGAGATCCCATGGAGACCGGGGATCACGCGCTCGGGAGAAGCCGCGAGCGGCTCCGACAAGATGGAGATCTCGATCTCCAGGGAAGCGAGCTCGCTTCGGGTCAGCGGGCCGAAGCGCGGATCGCGAAACGCCGCCGCCGAGGCCATGTCGCGGACCACCTCGTGGAGGGGGCGGTCGCGGAGCAGGCTACCGATGCAACCGCGCAGCTCCCCGCCGCGGTGCAGGCTCACGAAGGCACCCCCCGGCTCGAGCAAGGCGCTGGGCGGTGGCACCTCGATCTTCGTCGGCCTGCCCTCCAGAAGGGCGGCGATCTCCTCGCGGGCGAGGCGCAGCAGATAGGTCTGTTCGACTTCGGATAGCCCGCGGAAGCCGCTCGGCCGCGGCGGAGGCAGACGGCCGGTCCGGCGGTAGATGAAGTAGTCGGCGAGAATCTCGCGGTGGTCGAAGGCGAGATCCACCGGCATGGCGTCCTCGTCGAACGACGCGGCGTCGGCGGCATCGTCTCCGGCTACCGGCTCACCTCGAGCGCGTCCCAGGAAGACCACGCTCAACGTGTGGTGCCGGGGGTCGCGCCGAGGATCCGAGTAGACGTTGAACAGCTCGCTCAGCTTGACGTCGAGGCCGGTCTCTTCGCGCGCCTCTCGAATGGCGGCATCTTCGGCGTTCTCTCCCTCTTCGACGAAGCCACCGGGAATCGCCCAACCCGGAGGTGGGTTGCGGCGTTGGACCAGCACGATCCCGCCGGAGGCGAGCTCGATGATGACGTCGGCCGCGGTTCGTGGCCCCCGCAGCGGCATGGCCAAGAACTAACACATGCAGCCGCCGCGCAGAAGCTCTGCGGCGATACAAAAAAGGCGACCGCCGCGAGAGGCGTCGCCTTCTTTGCGAGCGGAAAGGGCCTCTACTTCCGAACCGTCTTGCTGAACACGGCCTCGGCCTTCTGTGCGGCGGCCTCGGCTCGCTGAGCGGCCGCTTCGGCGCGACTCGCCGCAGCCTCGGCCCGGGATGCAGCGGCGTCCACCCGACTCGCGTTCGACGCACACGCCTGGCACGCTGAAGTATCGACCTTTTCGGCGCAGCCGGTCGCCATCATCGCGACGAACAGACCGCCGATCAGGACGGGCATGCCCATCCTCTTCCACGTTGTCCTCATCTCTCCGTCACCTCCTTAAGATCGAGACGCTGCGGTTGGTATTTCACAAATGTTCCTCGCTCGCAAGATCACGATTGACTCGGGCTAGCGCTGTCGAGTCGTTCAAGGGGTCAATGACCGGGTGGAGCGCCAGATCCCTGCCGTCACTTCGATCGGCGAAACCGCGGGGACCACGTCGACGAGCCGGAACCGATCGCGAATGATGATCTCGCCAGCTCCTGGTGCTTGGCGACCGGCGCCGAAAAGATGCCCGGCATCTGGAACGTGACGTGCAGATCCCGCAATTCGTCGTTGCGCACCACCTTGAGCTTGGAGAAGTGAGCAAATCCCCACTCCATGAGCTCTTGCGCGACCAGGAATCGAGCCCGCAGCGTCGGGCAGCCCATGACGACCGCGATCAATCGCATCCCGTCACGGGCGGCAGTGGCGGTCAGATTGAAACCCGCTCGGCGATAGTACCCGGTCTTCAGCCCGTCGACGCCTTCCATGCGGCCGACCAGGTGATTGGTGTTGCGGAGCAGCACGGTGCCGTTGCGAATCGGCACGACGGGTCGAGACGAGTAGCGGAACACCTCGCGATGCTCGAGCAGTTTTCGCGCGAGAACGGCCTGATCGGCCGCGGAGCTCATGTCCGGGAGCCCCTTGCCCCGTCGGGGCGGGAGACCGTTGACCGTGCGATACACGGTCTCGCTCATCCCGAGCTCTCTCGCGCGCTCGTTCATGCGCGCGATCATCGCCGACGGGCTGCGCGCGACGGCCTCGGCGATCGCCACGCTGGCACCGTTCGCCGACGCGACCAGCATCGCCTTGATGAGATCCTCGAGCAGCAGCTTCTCGCCCGCTCGGAGCAGCACGGCCGAGCCGCCGGTGCGGCTGGCGGCCAGGCTGATCGGCACCTCTTGGTCGAGGCGGATCTCGCCGCGCTCCAGCGCCTCGAAGGTGAGCAGGGCCACCATCATCTTCACCATCGACGCCGGCGGCCGGGGCTCCGACGAATCCTTGTCGAACAACACTCGGCCGCTGTCTCCGTCGACCAGGAGCGCGGACGCATACGGCCCCTGGGGAGGCGTCTCGGGAAGCGCCGGGTGCGTCGGGGCCGGCGCTGGCGCGCGGCGCTGCACGCGGCGTTGGCGCTGACTGGCCGAAGCGGGATCCCACGACCCGAGCACGAGCCAGGTCGCTACCACTACGCAGAGCCAACTGCGCTTCATCGCGATGCTAGTCCCGCCCTTCCGTCTGCTTCGCCCACCGCCATAATCTTTCCGGAATCCGAAAGCAATTGTCAACCGAAACAGGGTGTTGCGACGTTCGTTGCGGCCGCGCGGCGAGCCGGAGGGGGCGGTTTGACAGGCCATGGGGAAATCACTAAGCAGCCGAGGCGGTGTCGAAGATCCTGGGGATGGGTCACTACCTGCCGGAGCGCCGGGTGGGCAACGCCGAGCTGTCCCAGCGGCTCGGTGGCCCGGTGGACGAGGTCGTCGGCGAGGAGGGCCCGCGCTTCCGTCACTACGCCGCGAACGGAGAGGGGCCATCCGATTTGGCGCGAGTCGCGGCGCAGCGCGCGCTGCACGAGGCGGGTTTGCAGCCCGCCGACCTCGACTTCTTGATCTTCGCGACCATGACCCCGGACGTCACGTTCCCCGGAGCGGGCTGCTATCTGCAGGACAAGCTCGGCTGCCGGACCGTGGGCGCGCTCGACCTGCGGGCGCAATGTGCGGGCTTTCTGTTCGCGCTCGAGGTGGCCGAGCAGTTCCTCGAGGCGGGTGCGTACCGCCGGATCCTGATCGCGGCGGCAGACGTGCACTCCTCCGGGCTCGATTTCACGGCGCGCGGTCGAATGGTGACGCCGCTGTTCGGTGATGGTGCCGTTGCGGTGGTGCTCGGCGAGGAGCGCGGTGGTTTCGTCGACTCGGTGATCCACACCGACGCCGCCGAATTCGAGCGCTTCTGGTGCGAGTTCCCCTCCAGTCGCCGCCGGCCCACGCGCCTCCTGCCCGAGGATCTGCCGCTCGGCAGGCAATACCCGACGATCGATGCCGCGTTCGTGCAGAGCGACGGCCTCGCGCGCATTCGATCGGCGGTGACAGAGCTGCTGGAAAGGAGTGGCGCGCGGGCGCGCGAGGTGCGCCGCTATTTCTTCCAGCACGTCTATCGCCGAACGGCGCTGGCGGCCGCGACGGCCCTCGGCGTGGCCGATCTCGCCGTCGTCGGCGGCGCCGACGTGGGACACATCGCGAGCGCATCGCTGGCAATCGCACTGAACAGCGCGCGGGAGAGCGGCGAGGTGGCGGAGGGCGATCTCGTCTGTCTCGCCACGGCCGGGGCAGGGATGAACTCGGCGGCCGCGCTGATTCGACTGTGAGCACGATGGCGCTGCGGAACTCCAGGATCGTCGGGCTCGGCAAGCATCTCCCCGCGAAGGTCGTCACCAACGCCGATCTGACGCGGGTGATGGAGACCAGCGACGAGTGGATCCAGCAGCGCACCGGCATCCGCGAGCGCCGCTACATCGACCAGGACACCGGAGCGGCGGAGCTCGGCGCCGCGGCGGCGCGCGAGGCGCTCGACCGAGCGGGACTGCGGGCCGATCAGATGGACCTGATCTTGTTCGCGACGTTGAGCCCCGATTACGACTTTCCGGCCAGCGCCTGTGTGATGTCGCGCCTGCTCGGCGTGCGCGGCAGGGCGGCGTTCGACGTCCGGAACCAGTGCAGCGGATTCGTCTACGGGCTGGCGATCGCCGACCGGTTCGTCAAGACGGGTCGGGCGCAGCGCGTGCTGCTGGTGGGCGGCGAGGTTCACTCGACGGGGATCGATCTCTCGACCCGGGGTCGGGACGTGGCGGTGATCTTCGGCGACGGTGCCGCCGCCGCCGTGATCGCCGCCGAGCCGGACCCGAGCCGGGGGATCCTGTCGACACACCTGCACGCGCAGGGCAAGTACGCGGAGAAGCTCTGGCTCGAGGCTGCGGCCAGCCGCTCCCGTCCGCGATTGTCGCCCGACATGCTCGAGGGAGCGAAGCCGCGCATCTTCCCGTACATGGACGGCAAGTACGTCTTCAAGCACGCCGTCACGCGGTTTCCCGAGGTCATTCTCGAAGCACTCTCGGCCAACGGCTGTACCGTGAAGGACCTCGATCTGCTGATTCCCCACCAGGCGAACCTGCGCATCAACCAGATGGTCGCGATGGGGCTCGAGCTCCGCGAGGAGCAGATGTTCAACAACATCGATCGCTACGGAAACACCACCGCGGCGTCGATTCCGCTGGCGCTGTACGAAGCGGTGGAGGCCGGCCGGGTGCGCGAGGGCGCGCTCGTCTGCCTGGCCGCCTTCGGCGCCGGCTTCACCTGGGCGTCGGCCCTGATTCGCTGGTGAGCTCCGCTTCCGCCAGGCTCCGCGCCGAGCCCCCGCTCGGCATCGTCCTCGAGCGAATGCGCCGGTCGGACCTCGCCGCGGTCGTGGAGCTCGAACGGCGAACGTTCGCGCACCCCTGGACCGCTCGACTGTTCCTGCGCGAGCTGCGTCTGCCGTTCTCCAAGATCGTGGTCGCTCGCTCGAGCGAGGCGGGGGAGGGGAGGGTCGTGGGTTACATCTGTCGTTGGCTGAGGGACGGCGACGTCGAGATCCAGAACGTCGCGGTCCATCCCGACTGGCGGCGGCGATCGATCGCTCGCTCGCTGGTGGAGAGCGTGCTGGCGGAGGCGGCCGAGGTCGGGGCTGAGCGCGTCCTGCTCGAAGCCCGCCGCCACAACCAACCGGCGATCGACCTCTACCGATCGCTCGGCTTCGTCGAGACCGGGATCCGGCGACGCTACTATGCCGACGGCGAGGACGCGCTGCTGATGGAGCGGCGACCGATTCGTGGCGACGCCTGACCTACGCGTGGATCTGGGCGGCGGGCTCTCGCTCGCCAACCCGGTGATCGCCGCTTCGGGCACGTTCGGCTACGGGCTGGAATACGCCGGAGTCGCGGACCCGGCGGCGCTCGGTGCGGTCGTCGTCAAGGGGCTGTCGCTGCACCCGGCTGCCGGGCATCCCGCGCCGCGGATGGTGGAGACCCCGGCCGGGATGTTGAACGCGATCGGCCTGCAGAACATCGGCGTCGAGCGCTTCGTCGCCGAGAAGCTGCCCTGGCTCCGCGAGCGCGGTGTGACCGTCGTCGTCAATTGCTGGGGTACGACGGTCGAAGAATACGGCGAGGTGGTCGCCGCGCTCGACGGCGCGAGCGGCATCGCGGCGGTCGAGGTCAACATCTCGAGCCCGAACAAGCGCGAGTGGGGCCGCATCATCGCCACCGATGCCAAGCGCACCGCCGAGGTCGTGGCCGCCGCGCGCGGCAGCACGCGGCGACCGTTGTGGGTCAAGCTGTCGCCGAACGTGACCGACATCGTCGAGTTCGCGCGGATCGCCGAGGCCGAGGGCGCCGACGCCGTGTGCGTCGCCAATACCTACGTCGGTATGGCCGTCGACCTGAGGACGCGACGACCGGTTCTCAGCAACGGCAGCGGCGGCTTGTCCGGCCCCGCCATCAAGCCGCTCACGCTTCGCGCCGTTCATCAGGTCGTGCGCGGCTGTCGGCTTCCGGTGATCGGCGTGGGCGGCATCACGAGCGGCGAGGATGCTCTGGAGTATCTGCTGGTGGGAGCGCGCGCCGTGCAGGTGGGTACCGCGCATCTCTACGATCCGTCGGCCGGCCTGAAGATCCTCAGTCAAATCAAGAAGTTCCTCGAGCGCGAAGCGATCGATCGCCTGACGCAGTTCATCGGTACTCTCGAGGGCTAGAAATTACCTTGACCTGATCGCGTAAGTAGTCTAAAATCCAGCAGTTATTATACTCCACCGCTGGTAAGGAGAGTCGCATGCTCAAGGCAGGCGCTGCGTTCAAGGTCGGAGAAAAAGTCGTCTATCCCGCTCACGGCGTCGGCATCATCGAGAGCTTGCAGGTGCGAAACGTTTCCGGAACCCAGAAGAAGTTCTACATGCTGCGCATCGTCGACAGCGAGATGACGATCATGATTCCGACCGAAAACGTGCAGACCGTCGGCCTGCGGCGCATCATCGGCAAGGACATGGTCAGCAAGGTCTACAGGATCCTGCGCGAGAAGAAGGTCGAGGTCGATCAGCAGACCTGGAACCGGCGCTACCGCGAGTACACCGAAAAGATCAAGACCGGATCGGTCCTGGAGATCGCCAAGGTGCTGCGCGACTTGTTCGTGCTCAAGGCGGACAAGGAGCTGTCCTTCGGCGAGCGCAAGATGCTCGACACTGCGCGCAATCTGCTCGTCAAGGAGTTGGCGATCGCCCGCTCGTTTCCCGAAGACAAGATCATGGAGGAACTGAAGACCATCTTCGCGCGCCACTGAGCGTGGGGGTGTTCCAGCCGACGCGAGGGGCCGGGAGCGATCTCGGCCCCTCGCGTTTTTTCGGCGAAGCGCCGCGCCTCGTCACACGTATTGCATCGTCACGAAGCGCCCGCGCAGGCGGTTCACCCCCTCCTTCACCACCTTGCCGCGCGCCGCATCGGCGATCAGCGCGGCGAGCTCGCCCATCTCGGCTTCCCTCATGCCGAACCGGGTCATCTCCTGCACGCCGATGCGCAGCCCGGAGGGATTCCGCGGATCCTGATCGCCCGGCAGCATGTTGTAGTTCACGATGATGTCCTGACTCTCCAGGCGCCCCGCCACCTCCACGCCGCCGCCGAAGGAGGCGACGTCGACCGCGACTTGGTGGCTGCGCGTGAAGCCGAAGTCCTTGGCTTCCACCGCGACCCCGCAATCCGACAAGGCTCGGCCGAGCGCCTGCGCATTGCGCACGACTTGGCGGACGTAGTCGGCGCCGTGCTGCTTCATCTCGCGCGTGGCGACCACCAATCCGGCGAGAGAATGCAGATGGTGATTGCTGGACGACCCGGGGAACACTCCGCGATCCGCCGGCCCCCAATAGGTCTCGGCGTCGCCATCATCGAGGTTCGCCAAGATCACGCCGCGCTGCGGCCCGGGAAACGTCTTGTGGGTACTGCCGGTCAGGTAGGTCGCGCCTTCGCGCAGAGGGTCCTGGAACTCCCCGCCGGCGATCAGCCCGAGCACGTGCGCACCGTCGAAGAGGATGGGGATCTTGTGCTGCCGGCAGACCGGCACCAGCTCCGCGATCGGCTCCGGGAACAGGAACAGGCTCTTGCCGAGCACGATGAGCTGCGGGCGCACCCGCTCGATCATGTCGACGGCGCCCTCGGCGTCGAGGTGGTACTTGTCCGCCGTCAGCGGGAAGAAGTGGAGGCGCACGGAGTTGTCGCGTCCGGCGGCGAGCGTTTGACCGCGCACTTGGATGCGCCGGCCGAACACGCCGACGAGGTTGTGGCTGATGTGGCCGCCGGCGTCGGTCGAGTTGACGATCACGCTGTCGCCCCCCCGCAGCCAGCCGAGGGCGATCGCGGTGTTGGCGGCATTGCCGCTGATCGGCCGCACGTCCGCCTGCCGGCAGCCGAACAGGGCCAGGATCTCTTGCCGCGCCTTGCGTTCGATCTCGTCGATGAATCGCGTGCCTTGGTAATAGCGGTTGACGCGGCCGGCTTCGTTCGGGTGGCCCTCGGCGTAGCGCGCCATGAAATCGGAGTTCTGGATCTCGCGGACGGCGCGGCTCTGCGCGTTCTCGCTGGCGATCAGATTGATCGTCTCGCGGCCACGCCAGCGCTCCTGCCGGGCGACCAGCTCCTCGATGTCGTGGATGTCTACGGCCATGCAGCTCTCCCTTCGGCGGTGCGGAGTGCGGCTTGTACCACCCGCCGACGAGCCCGCCAACACGCCCCCCCGGGCTGCGAAGCAGCGGCCGCCCGCGGCCGCCGGGAGAGCGAGGGTCAGGGGATGACGCGCTCGCCCTTCAGCGCGGTGATCTTCTCCCAACCGTAGCCCAGTTCGAGCAGGATCTCCTCGGTGTGCTGGCCGAGCTCGGGCGGGGGGATGCGCACTCCCCAGCGAGTATCCGAGAAGTCGAGGGGCGAGGACACCGCGCGGGTCGTGCCGCCGTCGGGCAGCGGTACGCGCGGCCTGCTTCTGCCGAAGACCGAGGACGAAGGTCGCGAGGTCGTCGAGCTCGCGGCCGGAGAACCTCGGCGGCTGCGTCGCGCGGGCGGCCTCGGCGAATGGTCTGCGGCGCGCGCTCGCGGGGCGGGCTGATCGCGGGGCCGGCCGCCGCGACGGGAACGATCACCCGGCGCGCCGTGGCGCCCGAGGCCGCATCATGCCGTGGCGCTCATGGGGCGGCGGTGACGGTTGATTTCGCCGAGCGCTGCGTTTAGACGTTTCCGCTTCTGCGTACCGCGCGGCGGACCTCGTCGGCGGGGCGGAGCTCGTCATGAACAGCCTGGACTCCAGTCTTCTGTTCGGGATCGCCGCGGCCTCCGCCAACGTGCTCGGCGGTTGGATCGTGGTCGCACGACGCGAGCCCTGGGACCCCCGGCTGCTGCACGGCTTCGTCGCCGTCGGGGCCGGCTTCATGCTCGCGGCGGCGTTGCTGCGCATGGCTCCGGAGGCGGCCCGTCTGAGCGGGTCGGCCCCGCTGCTGATCCTCGTGGGCTATCTGGTGGTGCACCTCTTCGAGCACACCATCGCGCCGCACTTTCACTTCGGCGAGGAGACGCATCCGCAGCTGTTCGTCGGATCGTCCGTATGGGCGTCCGCGCTGGTCGGCCTGGTGGTCCACAGCCTGTTCGACGGCATCTCGATCGGCTCCGGCTTCCTGGTCAGCCCGGCCCTCGGGTTGCTCGTGTTCGCGGCGATCGTGCTGCACAAGGCGCCCGAGGGCTTCACGATCGCATCGGTGATGGTGGCCGCGGGCGTGAACCGGGGCGGCGCGCTCGGCGCCGCCTTCGCGGTCGGACTGGCGAGCGTGATCGGCGTGCTGGCCGCGCAGGCGCTGTCGCATCAGGTCGGCGCGGCGCTCGCCCTGTCGACCGGCGTGACGCTGTACGTCGCGGCCTCCGACCTCATTCCCGAGGTGAACAAGGAGGAGGGGACGCTGATGGCGGTGCTGGTATTCGTCGGCGTCGCGCTGTTCTACGGCAGCGACCAGGTGCTGTCGGCGCTCGGTCTGTGAGCGCCGGCGAGACTCGCTTTTTGCACCCCGCTGTGCGACACAGGCCGCGGGGTCTTGCGTAGGGAGCAGCACGACCGTACCCGCGATGACTGGCCTGGGAGAAGCGACGGCGCCGCGACGTTCCGTTGGTGACCGCGGCACGAACCGACGACCATGAGCGAGACACCGCAACCGACCCCGGCCGTGGATGGCGCGGAGGAGCGCTTCGGCGACTACGTGCTGGTCGACAAGATCGCGCAGGGAGGGATGGCCGAAGTCTACCTCGCCAAGCGTCGCGGCGTGGAAGGATTCGAGAAGACGGTCGCCATCAAGCGCATCCTCCCCGAGCTATCCTGGAACCGGGAATTCGTCTCGATGTTCATCAACGAGGCGAAGATCGCCGCGCGGCTGTCGCATCCGAACATCGTCCAGATCTTCGATTTCGGGAAGATCGACAACTACTACTTCATCGCCATGGAGTACCTGCATGGCGAGAACCTGCGCGAGATCCTCAAGAAGTCCGTCGAGAAGGATCTGCGGCTCTCGTCGGAGATCGCCGCGTCGATCGCGGCGCGCGCCTGCGCCGGCCTCGAGCACGCGCATCGGAAGACCGACGAGGCGGGAAGGCCGCTGCGCATCATCCACCGCGATGTGAGCCCGCAGAACGTGCTCGTCTCCTACGATGGCGACGTCAAGGTGGTCGACTTCGGCATCGCCAAGGCCGTCGCCGAAAACCCCGAGGCCACCCGTGGCGTGCTCAAGGGCAAGCTCTCCTATCTCTCGCCCGAGCAAGTCCACGGTCGCAACCTCGACGCGCGCAGCGACATCTTCGCGATGGGGCTCGTGCTCTACGAGCTGCTTGCGGGAAGGAAGCTGTTCGATCGGCTGGATCCCGGCGAGGTCCTCGACGGCATCGTGCGCATCGATTCGACCGAGGTAGCGCGCTCGTTGCCGGGTCTCGACCGCGACCTGCGCGAGGTATTGCGCCGGGCGTTGCACGTCGATGCCGATCAGCGCTTCCAGTCCGCCGGAGAGATGCAGGGCGCGCTCGAGCGGTATCTGCGCGAGCGCGGCGATCCCGGCGGCACGATGCAGCTCGCCAACTTGATGCGGCTGCTGTTCGACGAGCGGATCGGCGAGCATACCGCGCAGACGCTGCGCTCGCAGGTGCTCGGCGCGCCGTCGAAGCGGCGTTCGGGGCCGTCTCTTCGTCTCGTCGCGGGGCTCGCGGGGGTGGTGTTCGGCGCCGTGGCGCTGGTGTTCGCCGCTCCGGCCCTGCGTGGCCCGCGCGGCGGAGCTCCGCAGCCGGCGCCGCCCGAGCGGGCGGCGACGAGCGCGGGCGGCGCGCCGACGGAGACGAACGCCGGCGCCGAGAGCGAGGTCGCCAAGTCGGTCCGCGAGCCGGAGCCGAGTCTGCCGGAACCCGCGGCGCCGGCCGGCGATGGCCGGGCGCAGCTGCAGCTCGCCAAGGCGGCGCTGGCCGAGAACCATCCGGGGGACGCCGTCGCCGCGTTCGACAAGGCATTCGCGGCCGCGCCGTCGCTGCGCGAGCAGAACGCCGCCGCCTACGCCAAGGCGTTGACCGAGGACGGCAAGCTGCGCTTCGACGAGGATTCCGATGCCGCCGCGCAGCGCTTTCGCGCGGCGCTCGCCGTCGACCCGAACTCGTTCGACGCGCACTTCTTCCTCGCCAAGGTGTACACGCGGAAGTCGGATCCCGAGGGCGCTCTTCAGGAATACCAGGAAGCCATCCGCATCAATCCCAAATCGGCGGATGCGCAGTTCAATCTTGGCTTCGTCTACTTCTCGCAGCGGCGCTACGACGATGCGCTGCGCCAGTACGAGAAGGTCGTCGAGCTGAAGCCGGCCTACCTCGCCGACGTGTTCTACAACTTGGCGGCCTGCTACGAGCAGATGAAGCGGAAATCCGACGCCGTGGCGACGCTGCGACGCGGCCTGCAGGCGGTGCCGAACAGTGATTTGTTGCGCCAGCGCCTGAAGCAGCTCGGAGGCTGAAGCGCGAATGCGCAGGGGCGTTGCTTGGCTGCTGGCGACGTCTGCCTCGCTGCTGGCCGGGTGGGGGTGCGGCGTCTCGGCGCCCGCGCCGAGCGACGCGCTTCCCAGAGAGTACTCCAACGCAGAGCTGCAGGCGTGGTTTCGGGTACCGTCAGGCTGGAGAACGTTGGGCGATGCCGGCGGCGCCGTCGCGCGCTTCGAATCGCCCGACGGCGAGGCGCGCTTGACGCTCGCTCGGGCGAGCTTCGCGGGCTCCGGCTGCAGCGCGGCCGCGGCCGCGGCCGTGAAGGCGGCGAGCGGCGCGCAGCTCGCGGCCGAGGGGGAGTTCGGGATGAGCGCCGGCGGATCCAGCTTCGCCGCCGGACAGGGCGTGACCGGTGCGGAGGGCCGAAAGGGCGCGGCCCGTTATTATTGCCGTGGAGCGCAGGCGGTGGCGCTGGAGGCGTCGGCGAGCACGGAGTCGTTCCTCCGCTG
Organism: Deltaproteobacteria bacterium; assembly: GCA_016189835.1. Taxonomy (GTDB): domain Bacteria; phylum Desulfobacterota; class Binatia; order JACPRU01; family JACPRU01; genus JACPRU01. Next base: position 79,768 of record JACPRU010000057.1, read on the forward strand.
GCAGGGTGAGATGGAAGGCGCGCTGGACTCGCTCAGCTACGACGGTCCAGAAAACAGGGTCGCGATTCGCCGGCCGGTGCAGGCGCCGCCCGCGTACTTCGTCCACGTCGTCCGGTTTCGCGGCCAGACGCTCGGCAGGATCGTCGAATGGTATACCGGCGAGTACGAGAACTGGAGGAAGGTGGCGCGCGTCAACGAGGACCTTCCCGTGCCGAACACGGACCTGAAGGTCGGTCGGGAGATCAAGATTCCCGCCGAGCTGCTCAAGCGCCAGGATCCACTTCCCGAGCCCAGGAAGCGCGCGGCGCATAGCTCGCCGCAGCCGAAGACGCGAGGCCAGGCGCCTTCCGGGCAGCCCCCGCCACCGACACAGCCGAGCGAGACGGCGCCGCTGGCGCCTGCCGAGGCCGAGGAGCAGGCGGCGCCTCTTCCGCCGGTGATCGGTCCGCGCTGAGCGCCTCGGCCCGGGAGGAGTCCGCCGGCGAAGACGAGCCTCGCGGCGTTTCGTCCCGCCGGCCAAAGGCCGTCCCGGAGCCCCCGGGGCGGCTCGAACCACCGTACGCGGGGCCGACCGGCTACCGCTGCGCTCCGTCTCCGGTCACGCTCCCGCTCCCGAGAAAGCAGGTGACGGCTTGGACGAACGCCTCACGCTGCTCGAGCATCGGCAAGTGGCCGGCGCCGTTCAGGATCGCGACCTGCGAGCCGGGGATCGAGGCGTGGAAGGCGTCGGCGTAGACGGTCGGAATCAAGCCGTCGGAAGCGCCCCAGATCACCAGCGTCGGCAGCTTGACGCGGTGGATGCGCTTACGCAGCCCCTTCTCCGGGATCGGCCACAAGAACTTCCCGGCCGACGCCAGGCAACGATACGACGAGAGAGCGAGCCGCGGATCCCGCAGCTGAGCGAGCAGCGCCTTGCCGACCGGCCCCTTGGGGTCGTGTAGGGCGCTGCGCACCAACTGCTCCGGCGAGAAGGTGAAGAAGTCGGGAATCGGCACCGCATCGAGCCACAGTCCGGCCGGGCAGATCAGCACCAGCCGGTTCAGCAGCTGCGGCGCGAGCGCGGCCATCTCCGCGGCGAGCATGCCGCCGAGCGAATGGCCGACGACGTGCGGCTTCTCGATGCCGACCTCCTCGAGGAAGTCGAGGTAGTAGAGCGTGAAGTCGAGGACGTCGTCGAGGTGCTCGATGCCTTCCCCGGGGCCGAACCCCGGATGGGCGGGCGCGAACACGGTGAAGTGGCGCGCGAGATCGTCGAGAAACGGGGCGCCGTCCATCGGCCCGCCCGCTCCGTGCAAGAACAGCAGCGGCGGGCCGCTGCCGCCGCGCATCATCGAGGTGGTGAATCGGCCACCGCGAACCGAGACTCGGATCTCCCGCATCATCCCGCTCACACCTCGGCGACGGCGGGGAGCGGCGCGGCGCCGAGCGCGCGCGGGGGCCGAGCGAGAGGCTGCGGAGACCAGCGGTCCGTCCACTCGCTCCACAGGTCCTTCAGGTGGGGCATGACCTCGCGGGCATAGAGATCCGTGTTGCGCAGCGTGGTTTCCCGCGAGAGGTTGCCGAACTGACAGAGCACGATGAGGTGCCCCACGTTCAGCTCGCGCACGATCTCGCGCAGCCGTTCGCGCACCGTCGCCGGCGATCCGGCGATGATGTAGCCCTCGTCGACCATGTCCTTCCAGCGGAGGCTCTGCAACGAATCCGTGCTGAACGGAGTCTGCGCCGCCTGCTTGCTCTCCGGGGTCACGTAGCCCGGAGCGGCGAAGAAGTAGTCGGGAACGTGCAGGCAGCGGTGATAGAAGTAGGCGGCGGCGTCGGCGTAGTCGGCTTCCGCTTGGGCATCCGTGTCGGAGATCGCCACGAGCTGGAGGTAGCCGGCGCGGAACGGATTGCGGTCCCGGCCGACGCGGTCGGCCGCCTCCCAGTATCCCTTCAGGCCGCGGATCGCCGGCCGGTATCCGAAGTAGAGAGGAAGGCATAGCCGTAGTCGTGCCGCGCCGCCCACTCCCAGGTTTCCACGCTGCCCGTCCCCGGAATCCACACCGGCGGGTGCGGCTTCTGGATCGGCCGCGGCCAGACGTTCACGTAGCGGAGCTGGGTGTACTTGCCGTTGAACGTGAACGGCTCCGGCGTCGTCCAGGCACGGATCACCAGGTCATGGGCCTCTCGGTACTTCTCCCGCAACGTCGCCGGCGTCTGACCGTACGCGAAGTTCGTGTCCATCGAGCTGCCGAGGGGAAAGCCGGCAACCAGACGGCCGCCCGAGATGACGTCGAGCATCGCCATCTCCTCGGCGACCCGGATCGGCGGATTGTACAGCGCCAGCGAGTCGCCGAGCACCACCAGAGCGGCGCGGTGCGTACGCCGCGCGAGCGCGGCGAGGATCAGGTTCGGCGAGGGCATCAGGCCGTAGGCGTTCGAGTGGTGCTCGTTGACGCAGATGCCGTCGAAGCCCGCCTGGTCGGCGTACTCGAGCTCGTCGAGATACTCGTTGTAGATCTCGTGGCCCTTGACGGGGTCGTAGAGTGTGCTCGGCACGTCGACCCATACGCTGCGGTACTTCCGGGAGAAGTCCTCCGGCAGGTACTTGTAAGGCATCAAGTGGAAGAAATGACTCTTCATCGGGGGCTTCTCGTTCGCTGGGCAGCTGGCCTCACCGCCGACGCCGCCGCAATCGTTCTTTTCGGTACCGGGGGCAATCTTTTGTTGCCAAGCCCTCGTTTTTTCAGCGGAAGGCTGGTCGCCGCGGCGCGTATCCCGAATTGACTGCGTCGGGGGCCGCTTGTATGGGGGCGGCATGGTCGAGCACCCGACGCTGAAGACGATGATGAACGAGGTGGTGGACTACGGGAGCTGCTGCGAGTGCGGCTCTTGTGTGCTGGTCTGTCCCCACAACGTCATCGACTACGTCGACGGCAAGCCGAAGCAAGTCGCCAAGGCGACCGCGGCGTTCGACTATTGCGGCATCAGCGAGGGCATCGGTTGCGACGTCTGCGCGCAGGTGTGCCCGCGGCTCTACCCGCGCGAGTTCCAGCTCGCCGACCTGCTGTGGGGCGCCGACCAGCCGCCGCATGCCGGAGTGTTCGGGCGCTACCGCAAGATCGTGGCGGCGCGTTCGACCGACCCCGCGATCCGCGCGCGCGGACAGGACGGCGGCGTCGTGACCGGCATCTTGGCGTGGGGGCTGCGCTCCGGATACATCGACGGCGCGGTGGTGTCGGCGACGGATCCCGACAAGCCCTGCGCGCCGGTGCCGCGAGCGATCACCAGCGTCGAGGAAGCAATCCAGAGCGCGGGCTCGTGGTACACCTACGTGCCGAACAACCTCGCGCTCGCCGAGGCGAAGGAGAAGGGCCTGAAGCAGGTCGCCTTCGTCGGCGTGCCGTGTCAGGTCACGCCGGTGCGCAAGATGCAGCTCAAGGATCCGTCGTTTCTCGACAACGGGCGGAAGAAGGAAAAGCACATCGATCGTCAGCGGGGCTTCCTCAAGGGGTTTGGCGAGATCGTCAAGCTCAATATCGGCCTGCTCTGCACCGAGGTCTTCGATTTCCGCGGTCTGATGGAGCAGAAGATTCAGGGTGATATGGGGATCCCGCTTTCCGACATCCGCCAGTTCAACGTCAAGGGGAAAGTGCTCATCTACAAGAAGAGCGGCGAGGTGGTGGAGCTGTCGCTGCGCAAGGCCCAGGAGTACGCGCGGCCGGAGTGCCACCACTGCGGCGATTTCAGCGGCGAGCTCGCCGACATCTCCTGCGGCGGCGTCGGTACGAACCAATGGACGATCGTCATCCCGCGGACCCGCAAGGGCGAGGAGGTCTTCGACACCATGGTCGGTGCGGGGCTCCTCGAAGTGAAGCCCATGGACGAATTCGAGAACTCGATGAAAGTGCTGCTGCGACTCGCGCGCAAGCAGCACCAGCGGGTGCCGGTTCCGCCGGGACGGGAAGAAGCGTTCGTGCGCCCCGCGGAGTTCATCGGCCGGCCCGGGGGGTAGGGTCTTGCGGCGAGAAGCGTGCGGCGTCGTCGACTTCGGCGAACGCCGCGGTGATCTGCGAGAGGAACGCCGCGTGGCGAGCATCCCGGCCGCCGCTCTCGCCGCTCTGTTGCTCCTGGCGCCGGTCGCTTCCGCGGCCGACGACGATCGCGAGCCGGCACCGTCGGAGCAGGCCGACCAGAGCCCGATCCTGTCGCTGCTGCTGCTGCCGGTGACCGTGCTGATCCGCATGGCCTCCGTGCTCGGGCCGGACGAATCCGGCAAGACGGCGGCCGGTGGCGACACCCGCGACGACGGCGCCTCGCGCTGAGCGCTCGCGCGCGCGGCGAGGATCCGCGGTCCCCGCCGCGGCGCCGTCCCCTACGGGGTGGTCGGCGTGGGGGCGGGCGTCGGCGCCAGGCGCTCGACCTGCGAAGCGGCGATGCCGAAGCCCGTGTCGGCGCCGTCGACCTCGACCGCGTCGCCGACGAGCAGGTCGCCACAGGAGAGCGACGCTCCGTTGCTGTCGCGGATCGCGGTCGACGCGCTGAGGTTCACCTGGACGTTGCCCTGGGGGCTGGAGACCGTGAGATTGGTCGGACAATCGAGGGCCGTGATCGTTCCCTGCACCGTTTGGCTCGGCGCCGTCGCCGCCGGATCCGGGCTCAACCGCAGTTGCACGGCGAGGACGTCGCCGTTGTCGTTCACCGTTCCCTGAACGTCCGCCGAGCGTCCGATGACGAGATCCGCACAGCCGATCGAAGCGCCGTTCGGATCCACGATCGAAGTCGCCGGTTGCAGGCGAACGCGAAACGCCACTTGCTCCCCGGAGAGCACTTGCAGCAGCGCGGCTCGACAGTCGATGCCGGTGATCGGACCCTCGAAGTGGATCCGGTGCTCGCCGACGGTGATCTCGCTGCCGGAGAGGTCGACGTTGACGAGGTCGACCTCTCCGCCCGACGGCAGGGTCAGCGGATAGCGAGCGTCGGTGCCGCTGCCGCTGAAGTGGAGTACGGCCGGACCGAACTGGTTGCCCTCGAGGCGAAAGAAGCCCCGCTCGTCGGTCGACGCCGAGTTGCTGGTGCCCTCGATCGCCACGGCGATGCCGGGAACCTGCGCGACCGCTTCGCCGCTCCACCAGGCGCGCACCATCCGCCACAGCCGCTCGAGCCCGCGGGCAGCGGTGGCCGCCGCCACGGCCGATCGCACGTTGCCGCTGACCACGGTCGGCGCGCGGCCACCCGAGCCGCCACCGCAACCGGCGGCGAGAACGAGGGCGAGGAGCACCGCTCCGAGCGGGTCGAGGTTTCGTCTGCGCATTTCGCCTTCGATAGCCGATGCGCCGGCGGCGCTCAAGGCATCCATCGACGACGCTTCCATCGACGGCGTCCGTCGGACGCGCCGCGCAGGCGCGGCGCGCGGGGTTGACCCGTCGGCGGCGGGAAAGTATCTGGGGCGGGCTACGGGCGAGAGTGGCGGAACTGGCAGACGCGCAGGATTCAGGATCCTGTGGGGTAACACCTGTGGGGGTTCAAGTCCCCCCTCTCGCATTGCCCGCCGCTTTCACGGAACATTGAGAGATGGCCAAGCTCGTTCTGGTCCGCCATGGGCAGTCGCTGTGGAACCTCGAGGACCGCTTCACGGGCTGGATCGACGTTCCGCTCACCGACCTGGGGCGCGAGGAAGCCCGGCGCGCGGGCGCGCGGGTGGCCGACATCCGCTTCGACGTCGCCTACACCTCGGCGCTCAGTCGGGCTCAGGAGACGCTCGAGATCCTGCTGCAGGTCGCCGGCCAGCGGCCCCCGGTGATTCGCGACCAGGCGCTGAACGAGCGTCACTACGGCGATCTCCAGGGGCTCAACAAGAAAAGGACGGCCGAGAAATACGGCGCGGCCCAGGTGAAGCTCTGGCGGCGGTCCTACGACGTGCCGCCGCCGAACGGAGAGGCCCTCAAGAACACGGCGGAACGCACGCTGCCGTTCTTCGAGCGCGCCATCCTCGGCGACCTCGTGCAGGGGAAGAACGTCCTGGTGGTCGCGCACGGCAACTCGAACCGGTCGATCGTCATGAAGCTCGATCGCCTCTCCGGCGAGCAGGTCGTCGGCCTCGAGCTGGCCACCGGCGTGCCGCTGGTCTACGAGATCGACGAGCGCGGCGAGGTGCTGTCCAAGGAGATCCGGGGCTAGTGGATCTCGCCAAGGCCTACGAGCCGGGCACGGTCGAGGAGAAGTGGTACCGGCGGTGGCGCGAGCGCGGCTACTTCCGCGGGGACGAGAAGCGGTCGGGAGCGGCCTTTTCGATGGTCATCCCGCCGCCGAACATCACCGGCTCGCTGCACATGGGCCACGCGCTGAACAACACCATCCAGGACATCCTCTGCCGCTACCACCGGATGCGCGGCGACGTGACGCTGTGGATTCCCGGCACGGACCACGCGGGCATCGCCACTCAAAACGTCGTCGAGCGCCAACTCGCCGGCGAGGGGGTCGAGCGGCGCGCGCTCGGGCGCGAGCGGTTCGTCGAGCGCGTTTGGTCGTGGAAGAAGGAATCCGGCTCGACGATCACCCGCCAGCTCGCCCGGCTCGGCGTCTCCTGCGACTGGGAGCGAGAGCGCTTCACGATGGACGAGGGGCTGTCGCGCGCGGTGCGCGAGGTGTTCGTCACGCTCTACGAAGAGGGGCTCATCTATCGCGACCGTTATCTCATCAACTGGTGCCCGCGCTGCCAGACGGCGCTGTCGGACCTCGAGTCGGAGCACCAGCCGGTCGAGGGCCGGCTCTGGTACATTCGCTATCCGCGCGTCGACGGCCGGGGCTTCGTCGTGGTCGCGACCACTCGCCCGGAGACGCTGCTCGGCGACACCGCGGTCGCCGTCCATCCCGACGACGAGCGCTACCGCGACCTCGTCGGAACGAAGGTGATCCTGCCGGCGGTGGGCGTGGAGATCCCGGTCATCAGCGACGAAGCGGTGAGCCGCGAGTTCGGCACGGGGGTCGTCAAGGTGACGCCCGGGCACGATCCCAACGATTACCTGATGGGGCGCCGGCATGGCCTCGAGATGATCTCGGTCCTGGATACCCGCGCGCGGATGACGGGGCGGCGCGCGGGACCGTACGCGCTGCAGGACCGGCTCGAGTGCCGGGCGCGCATCGTCGAGGATCTCGAGCGGGCCGGGCTCGTCGAGAAGGTCGAGCCGCACGCTCACTCCGTCGGTCACTGCTATCGGTGCCGCACGGTGGTCGAGCCGATGCTGTCGGTGCAGTGGTTCGTGAGGATCGCGCCGCTCGCCGAGCCGGCGATCGCCGCGGTGCGGGAGGGGCGGACGCGATTCGTGCCCGAGCACTGGGAGAAGGTCTACTTCGGCTGGATGGAAAACATCCGCGACTGGTGCATCTCGCGCCAGCTCTGGTGGGGGCACCAGATCCCGGCCTGGTACTGCCGCCGGTGCGACGCGCAAAACATTCTCGGCGCGGACGAGGACGGCAACCTGCTGCTCGGCGAGGACGCCGAGCCGATCGTCTCGCGCACGGACCCGACCGAGTGTGCCCGCGGCCACCGGGATCTCGTGCGCGACAGCGACGTGCTCGACACCTGGTTCAGCTCGGCGCTGTGGCCGTTCAGCACCATGGGGTGGCCGGAGAAGACCGAGACGCTGGCACGCTTCTACCCGACCTCCGCGCTCGTCACCGGCTTCGACATCATCTTCTTCTGGGTCGCCCGCATGATGATGATGGGCCTCCACTTCATGAAGGAGGTGCCGTTTCGCGACGTCTACGTGCACGCTCTGGTGCGCGACGAGCAGGGTCAGAAGATGTCGAAGTCCAAGGGCAACGTCATCGACCCGCTCGCGCTGCTCGATCGCTACGGCACCGATGCGCTGCGCTTCACGCTGGTCGCGCTCTCCGCGATGGGGCGCGACATCAAGCTCTCCGAGGAGCGCGTCGAAGGGTATCGGAACTTCGCCAACAAGATCTGGAACGCCGCGCGGTTCGTGCTGATGAACAGCGCGGAGGACGGAGAAGAGGAGCGACGGCCCCTCTCGGCGCGCGCAGCGGGCCCCGAACCCCGTTCCGCCCTGCCCGCGCCGGACGACGACCTGACGCTCGCCGACCGCTGGATCCTGCATCGTCTGGCGGCGACCGGCGGCGAAGTGCGGGACGCCCTCGACGCTTACCGCTTCAACGAGGCGGCCGCCGCCCTCTACCGCTTTCTGTGGGCGGATTACTGCGACTGGTACCTGGAGATGGCGAAGATCTCGCTCGCCGATCCGGCGCGGCGCGCGACCACGCGGCGCGTGCTGGTGTCGGTGCTCGAGCACTTTCTCCGCCTGCTTCACCCCTTCATGCCGTTTCTCACCGAGGAGCTGTGGCAGGCGCTGCCGGCCGGCCGGGATGCGGAGAGCATCATGCTCGCGCCTTATCCGGCCGCCGACGAAGCGTGGCGGCGCACCGACGTCGGCGCCATGGACGTGGTGATCGAGGTGATCCGCGCGGTGCGCAACCTGCGCGCGGACTTGAACGTCGCACCGACGGCGACGCTCGAGCTGGTCGCCTTCGGCGATGCGGCGGCTCGCCTGGGCCCCCACGAGGCCTACCTGCGCCGGCTGGCGGGAATCCGCTCGATCGAGGGCCGCGCCGACGGGGAGCGGCCGAGGGGAGCGGCGATTCTCGTCGTCGCCGGTCTCGAGATGGCCGTGCCGCTACGCGGCGTCATCACCGACCCCGCCGCCGAGATCGCCCGCAACCGCAAGCTGCTCGAGAAGCTCGAGAAGGAGATGCGCGGCTTGTCCGCCAAGCTCGGCAACGCCCAGTTCCTCGAGCGGGCTCCGGCCGAAGTCGTCGAGAAGGAGCGCGAGAAGCATCACGAGCTGGCCGAGCGGCGCGCGACGCTCGAGCGCAACCTCGAGCGGCTGGAGAACTTGTGAGCGTGTTGCACGGCGCCGGTGTCCGCAGGCTCGTTCGCCTCGCGCTCGACGAGGACCTCGGTCGCGGCGACGCGACGACCGAGGCCACGGTGGCCGCGGCCGCCCGCGCGGCCGCGCGGATCGTCGCGCGGCGACCGCTCGTGCTCGCCGGGCTGCCGCTCGTTCCCGTCATCGTCGAGCAGGCGGCACGGCCGTCGATCGAGGTCGAACCGAAGCGCGCCGACGGCGCCGCCGTCGAGTCGGGAACCGTTCTCCTCGAGCTTCGCGGCGCTGCCGCGGATCTGCTGGCGCTGGAGCGCGTGATCCTCAATTTCCTGCAGCGCCTGTGCGGCGTCGCCACGCTGACGAGACGCTACGTCGAGGCGGTCGCCGGCACGCGGGCGCGGATCGTCGATACGCGCAAGACCGTGCCCGGCTGGCGCCTGCTCGACAAGTACGCCGTCGCCGTCGGCGGCGGCACGAACCACCGCTTCGGCCTCGACGACGGCATCCTCGTGAAGGACAACCACATCGTCGCGTGCGGCGGCATTCGCCCGGCGGTCGAGCGCGCTCGGGCGGGCGCGCACCATCTCCTGAAGATCGAGGTGGAGTGCGAGACGCTCGCCGAGGTCGACGAGGCGCTGGGCGTCGGGGCCGAGGTCATCCTGCTCGACAACATGAGCCCGGCCGAACTGGCCGCGGCGGTGGCCAGGATCGCCGGCCGCGCGCTCGTCGAAGCGTCGGGCGGGATCACGCTGGCCACCGTGCGCGAGGTCGCCGAGACCGGCGTCGATTTGATCTCGGTCGGCGCGCTGACGCACTCGGCGCCGGCCGCGGACCTGGCGATGGATCTCGCGCTCGACGACGGAGCGCGCACGGGTGGTCGCCGAGGGCGTCGCTAGCCGAGCACGTTCGTCCGGCGTCGAGCAGCCGAGGATTGCGGCGGGCGAAGCTTTCGGGTTATGGGCGCTGGACCGCGCCGGCCGCGGCCGGCACACCCCACGCGAGAGTCAGGAGGAGAGCACAAATGCAGATCTACGGTTCGTTCGGTCCCAACCCCCGCGCGTTGCGCGTGTTCCTCGCCGAGAAGGGCATGACGATTCCGACCCAGGAGCTCGACATCCTGGGCGCCGAGAACCGCCGCCCGCCGTACACCGACAAGAACCCGGGCGGCCAGCTGCCCGCTCTTCAGCTCGACGACGGCACCGTGATCGCCGAGACGGTGGCGATCTTCGAGTACCTCGAGGAGCAGAATCCCAAGCCGGCGCTGATCGGCAGCAACGCCAAGGAGCGAGCCGAGACGCGGATGTGGCAACGGCGCGTCGAGCTGCGCATCACGGAGAACCTCTACAACGGCTTCCGCTTCGCCGAGGGGCTCGGGCTCTTCAAGGACCGCATACATTGTCTTCCCGACGCGGCGAGCGGTCTCAAGCAGATCGCGCAGGAGAACCTGCACTGGCTGGACAAGCTGCTCGGCGATCGCCCGTTCGTCGCCGGGGATCGCTTCACGATCGCCGACATCATCCTCTACTGCGCGCTCGACTTCGGGCGGAGCGTCGGCCAGGCCCTGCCGGCCGACACGCCCAAAGTGAAGGCCTGGTTCGACCGCGTGTCGGCGCGTCCGAGCGCGACGGCGAGCCTCCACCCCGGCTCCGCGCAGGCCGGGATGCGGGGGTGACCGGGCGGGGATGTTCCGCGCCGCCGCCGCCCGGCTCCGCCCGTGGCGACGGCGGGCCCGCGCGGGCCGGGCGCTCGCGTCGTGACGGAGACGAGGCCGGTCGATTTCCGGCGTTCTCGACCGCGGGCGCTGCCGAATCGACGATGGGGAAGGCAACGTGCATCACGGCGTAGTCATCTTTCAGGACGATTTCGCCATACGCCCCGACGAACTGGCTCGAGCCGCCGAGGAGCGGGGCTTCGAGTCGGTCTTCTTCATCGACCACACGCACATTCCCGTGCGCCGCACGACTCCGTATCCCGTCGGCGGAGACCTGCCGAAGGACTACTACCACAACCACGACCTCTTCGTGGCGATGGCCTTCGCCGCCGCCGCCACCCGCAAGATCAAGATCGGCAGCGCCGTGTGCCTGGTGATCGAGCGCGATCCGATCACGCTGGCCAAGGAAGTCGCGAGCCTCGATTTCCTCTCCAACGGGCGCGTCCTGTTCGGCATCGGCGCCGGGTGGAACCGCGAGGAGATGGAGGATCACGGCACGCGCTTCGAGACGCGCTGGAAGTGTTTGCGCGAGCGCGTCGAGGCGATGAAGGCGATCTGGGGGGACGACGAGGCCGAGTACCACGGCGAGCTGGTCCGATTCGACAAGATCTGGTCGTGGCCGAAGCCCGTGCAGAGACCGCACCCGCCGATCCTGCTCGGCGGGCATGGCGAGAAGGCCTTCGACCGAGTGATCCGCTACTGTGACGGGTGGCTGCCGCTCAGCTGGGTCGACCGCAACATCGTGCCGGAGATCGGCGAGCTGCGCGCGCGCGCGCGCCGGGCGGGACGCGATCCCGCGACGATCTCCGTGACGGTCTTCGATGCCGCGCCGGACCCGAAGCTGTTGGCCGGGTTCGCCGAGGCGGGCGCGGAGCGGGTCCTCTTCCTGCTGCCGACGGCGCACGCCGACCGCGTGCTGCCGGTGCTCGACCGCCTCAGCCGGGTGCGCTACTAGTTCGCGACGGAGGGCGATTGGCCATGGAAGCGGTGTACGTGTTGGGCGTCGGCATGACGGCATTCGGCAAGCAGATCGAGCGCTCGGTGAAGGATCTCACCCGCGATGCGGTCGAGGCGGCACTGCGCGACGCCGGCGCGGAACGCTCGGACCTCCAGTCGGCGCACTTCTCGAACGCCTGCCAGGGACACATGCAGGGCCAGGACCTGATCCGCGGCGAGATCGCGCTGCGTACGATGGGGATCGAGGGGATTCCGGTGACGAACGTCGAGAACGCCTGCGCCAGCGCCAGCACCGCGTTCCACGGCGCGCTGCAATTCCTGCGCGCGGGCATGGGCGAGGTGGCGCTCGCGGTCGGCGTCGACAAGATGTACTCGACCGACCGGGTGAAGATGTTCAGCGTCTTCGACAGCGGCTGGGACGTCGAGACGGCGGAGCAGAACCGCGAGCGCCTGCTCTCGCTCGGCGCCGGCGTGACGGTGCCCGAGGGGACCACGTCGAACCGCCCGTACAGCGCGATGATGGACGTCTATGCGGCCTGGGCGCGCTTCCACATGCGCACGTTCGGCACCACCCGCGAGCAGATCGCCGCGGTCTCCGCCAAGAACCACCGCCACTCGATTCACAATCCGCTCTCGCAGTACCGCCGGGGCTACAGCGTCGACGAGGTGCTGGCGGCGCCGCCGATCACTTATCCCTTGACGTTGCCGATGTGCGCGCCGATCAGCGACGGCGCCGCGGCGGCCGTGCTCGTCACCGAGAGCGCGCTGCGGCGATTCGATCGGCGCCCGGCGGTGCGCGTGCACGCCTCGGTGCTGGCCAGCGGCATCGAGCGGCGGCCCGAAGAAGTCGGGAAGCACATCGGGCGGCGCGCGGCGCTGCAGGCCTACGCGCAGGCGGGCCTCGGCCCCGAGGACATGTCGCTGGCCGAGGTCCACGACGCCACCGCGATGGGTGAGATCATCCAGA